>JAVETB010000072.1:0-13581 GCA_034006265.1 Syntrophus sp. (in: bacteria)
CCCGACGAATTGACCTGAGATCACCTTACCATCGGGAAGCCCGGCCCTACGCTCTTCCGGTTAGAGGCTTCCGGAAACGATTCAAGACCCTGGAAGGATAACGCCAATGAAATTTCAAGGAAAAGTATGGAAATTCGGGGATAATATCGATACGGACGCCATTATTCCGGCCCGTTACCTGAACACCTTTGATCCGCAGGCCCTTGCCGCCCACTGTATGGAGGATGCCGACCCCGACTTTCCCCGGAAGGTGAGGTCAGGAGACATCATCGTCGCCGGCGAGAATTTCGGTTGCGGTTCCTCCCGTGAACACGCCCCCATCGCCATCAAGGCAGCCGGCATCTCCTGCGTGATTGCCAAGAGCTTCGCCCGGATTTTCTATCGAAATGCCTTCAACATGGGGCTGCCCATCTTCGAGTCCCCGGAGCTTTATGACCGGATAGCTGAAGGCCGGTCCGTCACCGTCGACGGAGATTCCGGAGTCATTCTCATGGAGGGAGCGGAAGCGTCGCCGCTTTCCATCGAACCGATTCCTCCGTTCATGCAGGAACTGATTGCCGACGGGGGACTCATGAAGCACCTCGCCCGCAAAAGCAGGGGTTAAGCGCCGTTCTGCCGGCGAGCAAGCACCAGGTTCTGAAAAGAGCAGCATACGATGATCGAGATCGACGGCAGTCGGAAATCGGGGTCAGGAACCATCGTGCGGGACGCCGTTTCCCTTGCCGCCCTCGTCATGGAGGACCTCTCCCTGATCAACATCCGGGCGAAGCGGCGGCCGAAGCCGGGTTTGAGAGCGCAGCATCTCCGTGCCATCGAAGCCATGGCCGAACTCTGCCGGGGCCGCCTGGAAGGGGCGTCGCTCGGGGCCGGGGAAATCCGCTTCTTTCCAGGGCGGACGATTCGAGGAGGCTCATACGACTGGGACATCGGCACCGCCGGTTCCACCACCATGCTCTTCCTGGGAGTCCTTCCCCTTGCCCTGTACGCCGACCGGCCGTCCCGTTTCCGGATAACGGGAGGACTCTTTCAGGACTTTGCACCGTCCGTCTATTCCCTGCAGCATGTCCTGCTGCCCCTGCTGAAACGGATGGGAGCGGACATTGAGCTGCGCATTCTCCGCCCCGGTTACGTCCCCAGAGGGCAGGGGAAGATCGCCGTCGTCGTGAATCCGCTGAGGGCCCCCCTTGCCCCGCTGACCCTCATCCAACAGGGAAAGCCCGCGGCCATTCAAGGCGTTGCCCTGTCTTCTCTGCTCCAGGAGCGACGGGTCTCGGACAGGATGGCGGATGAATGCCGGAAGAACCTGGCAGCCCAAGGACATTCGGTTCGGATAGAACCCCTTTACGATACGGAGGCAGCCCCTGTCTATGAACAACCGGCCGTCCAGGGGGGGGCAGCCCTGGCGCTCTGGGCGGAAACCGACAGGGGATGCCTGCTCGGCGCCGATTGCGCTGGATCCCCGCGCCGCAGTTCGGAATTCATCGGCAGGAAAGTCGCCCGGACGCTGATGGAAACCCTGAAGTCCGGAGCCACGGTCGATGTTCACGTAGCGGATCAGATCATCCCCTTTGCAGCCCTGGCCGAAGGCTGGAGCTGCTTCAGAATTCCGGAGGTCACCGATCACATTGATTCCCGGCTCTGGATGGTGGAGACATTTCTGGGGGCCCGGACGGAACGTTCAAACCGAACCCTGCGGATCCGGGGAATCGGGTACCGGCGATCCTCAGCTTCATGAAAGGAGCCCCAATTCTTGGCCGCGAAAGAACATGACCCTCCCCGGAATGATGGGCTGCGTACCGACTTTGAAACCATCCGGATCGACCTGCCCAGAGAATCCATCTACCGGCGGCTGGGCTACCGGCGCGATACCACCCGGATCTCTCCCCGGCAGTCCGCAGAAATCGAGAACTACATGGAAGAGGCGCGGTCCCTCATCTCTCTGAAAGGGACCGTCCTGCGTCTTTCAATCGCTGAAATCTCACCGGCCCGTGTCGTTCTGGAGGGCGGAGTGGCATTTGAGAGCCGTCACCTGGCCAGATTTTTTGACCGTTGCCGGGAGGCGGCCCTCCTGGGGGCTACCGCCGGTTCGGCGATCATGGAGGCTATTGCCGATGACGCCGCCGGGCGCAATGTAACCCGGGCCGTCGTTCTGGATGCCACGGCAAGCGAGATGACCGATGCCGCCCTGGACTGGATACTGGCGTCTCTGCGCCCTTCTCTGCGCCGGGAAAACAAGATGTTCCTTCCCCGGCGTTATTCCGCCGGCTACGGAGACTTTGCCCTGGAGAATCAGAGGACGATTTATCGCCTGCTGCAGTTGAACCGGTTCGGCGTCATCCTCACCGAAAGCTGCCTCCTCGTCCCCGAAAAATCCGTAACGGCCCTCACGGGTATCCGGGACGTCGCCCCGTGAGGGCGGACGGCGGCCTCACACCTTTCAGGGCAGGGGCACCGCTGCCTACCACACCTCGGGAAAAGCCATATTGGTATAGAGATCTTCCAGCTTCGCCTTGTGGGATTGTTCCATCGACGCCAGGTTGTCAAAAATTTCTCTCTGCCCTTCGTCATCGCTGGCCCGAGAGAATCCGAAGTACATGTTCATGGCGTCCTCTTCCTTTTTCATGGCCAGCGCAATGGCATCAACAGGCTTCATTTCCATGGATAATGACGGCCTCTCGACGGTTTCGGACACTTTGTAGTCCGGGCCGGATTTGAACTTCATGGTCCGCGACTCATCGGTGAGAAAACCCTCCAGTAAGGCACGGTGTCCGCGTTCCTCAGCAGCCAGATGACCGAAAATGGTCTTCAGATTGCCGTCCACCGTTTTATCGCACACGTCCTGATAAAACGTCGCCGCCTCTATTTCCCTCTCGATCGCCATGTTTAAAATCTTTTTGTAGACCTCTGATTCCATGCTCTTCTCCTTGTGCTTTTTTAATTTCTACGTAATCGCCCGATTAAATTCCAGCCGGTGCTCCCGGCAGCGATTCGAACGGCCCGCGCCATCAAGGGCAGAAATAGGCCGGCATCTCCAACAACACTTCAATCCGCTGGACGGCTGACGCTCCTCCGTCTGCCCCCTGTTTTCCAGGCACAAATATAGACGCATCGGGCGGATGTGTCAATCCAATGCTGGGCCGAAAATGCCCGATAAAAAATAGGGTGATTGCCGGGATTCGAATATGCTATAAACAGTTGCGAACCTGCATGGGTTCCGCTTGATGCCGCAAGGATCAACGCCCATTGCTCTTGTTCCCGAGATATCGCGCCGCAGGGCGGCTGGGAAGGAAAGGCAGACGGGGACAGAAGTGTTGTCCTGACGGGGGTGTGGCCACTTATCATCCTGCCGGCACATACGCGGCACACCGGATGAGTTCGATCAGGAGATATCTTTCTCTGAAATCCTTTTTCTCATCGTTCACATGGACAAAAGCCTATTGACAGGGCCTTCCCCGGCAGGCTAAATACAAACCCCTGAAAGATGACAGAATTCAGCATTCGACCTCTACTCTGGAACGTAACCTCATGAAATCCAAAGAAACAATCCGCCGCCTTTTAAAAAAGAGAATCCTCATACTCGACGGCGCCACGGGAACGGAGCTGCAGAAACGGGGCATGCCCCCCGGAGCCTGCCCCGAATTGTGGTGCCTGGAACATCCGGAGACCCTGTCGGAAATCCATAAGGCTTATGGAGATGCCGGTGCGGACATGGTCTACACGGGAACCTTCGGGGCAAACCGCTACAAGCTTTCCCAATATGGAAGCGCCCATCGAGTGCGGGAAATCAACCGAGAGCTGGCAGGGATCGCCAGGCGTGCCGTCGGCCAGGGAATCCTTCTCGCCGGCGACATCAGTTCTACCGGCCATTTTGTGGAGCCTTTCGGCGATCTCCCCTTTGAAGAGGCCGTCGCCGCCTTTTCGGAACAGATCCTGGGCCTGGCGGAAGGCGGGGTCGATCTTTTCATCATTGAAACCATGATGGACATTCAGGAAGCGCGCGCCGCCCTCCTGGCCGTCAAGGAGACCTGTCCGGCCTTTACGATGGTTACCCTGACTTATGAAAACGGGGGCCGCACCCTCAACGGCACCGATCCGGTCTCCGCCCTGATCACCCTGCAGAGCCTTGGGGCCGATGCCGTGGGCTGCAACTGCTCCACCGGACCGGAAGACATGCTCCCCCTGATCGAGGCCATGAAACCTTACGCAACGGTACCCCTGGCGGCCAAGCCCAACGCGGGTCTCCCCCGGCTGGAAGGGGAGGATGCCTTCTTCGATATGAACGCCGCATCCTTCGCCGGTCACGGCCCGGCCTTCGCCGCCGCGGGCGTCAATCTGCTCGGCGGCTGCTGCGGGACGACACCCGATCATATCCGGCAACTAGCCGAATCGCTGAAATCCACCCCGCCCCGCCCCCCGGTCTGCAAAGCCCTGAGCGCCGTGAGTTCAGCCCGGAGATACCGGCTTCTGGAGAGGGGGAAGCCCCTGGTCATCGTCGGCGAACGCCTTAACCCTACAGGGAAGAAGGCCCTGCAGCAGGAACTCCTCGCAGGCCGCATGTCCCTGGTCCGGCAGATGACCCGCGAGCAGGAGCAGCTGGGAGCTGATCTGCTGGATGTCAACGTCGGCGTTCCCGGCATCGATGAAGAGAAAACAATCCGGAACGTCCTCGCCCTGCTGTCCACGGCGACGGAGCTGCCGCTGGTCATCGATTCCGCAAAGGTGGAAATCGTGGAGACGGCGCTGCGCCTTTACCCGGGACGGGCCCTGATCAATTCCATCTCCGGGGAAAAGGAAAAATTGGAGCGCCTCCTGCCCCTGGCCGCCCATTACGGGGCCATGTTCATCCTCCTGCCGCTGGCCGACGGCGAAGTACCCGAAAACGCCGACCGTCGGATCGCCATTGTCCGGGAGGTCTACAGAAAAGCGCGACACCTGGGTTTTTCAAAGGAGGACATCGTCGTCGACGGCCTGGTCATGACGGCCGCCACCAACGCCAATGCGCCGGCGGAAACGCTCAAGACCATCGCCTGGGTGACCAGCCGCTTCAGGGCCAAAACCATACTTGGCATCTCCAATGTGTCGTTCGGCCTGCCGGAGCGCAAATGGCTCAACGCCTCCTTCCTGGCCATGGCTCAGCTCTCCGGACTGACGATGGCCATCGCCAATCCGTCCATGGAAGAACTCATGTCCATCAAGCGGGCCACTGATGTCCTGACAGGCGTGGACGCACAGGCCGCACGCTATATCGCCCATTTCACCGGGACGGCGGACATCGGGGAACCGGGACCCTCGGCGGCTCCAACGCCCCGGACCCCAGAGGAAAAGCTCCGGACAGCCGTGCTGGACGGCAACCGCGACGACATCGCGGATCTGGTGGAAACTGCCCTCACAGCAGGCCTGGAAGCCCGAAACATCGTCGATGACCTGCTTATTCCTGCCATCGTTGAGGTGGGAACCCTTTTTGACCGGAAGATTTATTTCCTGCCCCAACTGATCGCCAGCGCCGAGGCAATGAAGAAGGCCCTGGAGGTCCTGGAACCGAGGCTGCAGAGAAGCGGAACGTCCGCAGGGTCCAAGGGGACGATTGTCATGGCCACGGTTCAGGGCGACATCCATGATATCGGGAAAAACATCGTCGTCCTGATGCTTAAAAATCACGGATACCAGGTTCTCGATCTCGGTAAGGACGTATCCACGGAAAGGCTTCTGGAGACGATTCGGACAAAAACCCCGGATGTCGTGGGACTGTCCGCCCTGATGACCACCACCATGGGCTCCATGAAAACGGCCATCGAGCAGGCAAGGAAGGAAGGGCTGACCTGCCCCTTTCTCATCGGGGGGGCTGTGGTCACCCGCTCATATGCGGAGAACATCGGAGCGGCGTATGCCGGAGACGGCGTCGAGGCGGTCCGGGTTGTCGAGCGGCTCCTGAAGAATGCGAAGCAGGAAATGTTGACATAGGACCGGGTCGGACCGGTTTCTTCAATCAAGGACAACACGGCACAAATCTGCCGGGAGAGGAAGACATGAGCACACCGGAAGCCAGAAAACAGCGCCTCATTGAGATCATTCTGGAGAAATCTTTCAAGTACAGCGACGATCCCCCCTTTACCCTGGCCTCCGGGAGAAAGAGCGCGTATTACTTCAACTGCAAACCCACGACGCTCAACCCGGAGGGCATGAACCTCATCGGCGGTCTGCTGGCGGATATGCTGGCTGATGCGGAAGTCACCGCTGCCGGGGGGCTGACCCTGGGAGCCGATCCCCTGGCCGCCGCCCTGGCCGTCATTTCCCACCAGAGAGGAACGCCCATCAAGGCCTTCATCGTCCGCAAGGATGCCAAGGGGCACGGGACGAAGAGCGCCCTGGAAGGGGATGTTCAAGAGGGTGAGCGGGTTGTCATTCTCGACGACGTGATCACGACGGGGGGCTCCACCATCACCGCCATCGAGCGTGCCCGCGAGGCCGGACTGGTCGTCGATCGGGTCATTGCCCTGATTGACCGCGAGGAAGGAGGCCGCGCCAACATCGAAGCCCTTGTTCCCCGGGTCGATGCGGTCCTGACCCGCACAGAAATCATGGAACAGTATTCAGGAAAATCATCCGTCTCCTGATCCGGTTCAGCCCCGGTCGGCCGCAGGCGGCTTTTGAAGAAGACACTCGGTCCATCGCAAGAGATGGTTCCACCTTCTTTGCAGACAGGAAGTTCTTATTGAAATTCAAAAAAACTACGGGCATTCTCTGCCTGCTTGCTGCCGTCGTGTTTGTCCTCACCGGATCGGATCCGGTGAGGTCGGAAAAAACAGGGTATATCGCTGCCGCCCGCTTCACCGGCCTTCCATTGAAACCAGGCGTGCCTTCCGGGTGGACTCTGGACAAAACAGCCGGGCGCCCGGCCCTCGGTCTCAGGAAGAACGGAGATGCGGTCTTTCTTCATCTCGCCAGCGAAGGACGTTCCTCTTTCGGCATTAAGAAGGAAGTTCGGGTTGATATCCGCCAATACCCCTACCTGACCTGGCGCTGGAGGGCAAACCGACTCCCGAAAGGCGGTGACGTCCGGCAAGGCAGCCGCGATGACCAGGCCCTTCAACTTTACATCGCATTTCAGCCCCTGGGATTTCCGGCAAAGCTCACAACGCCCGTTATCGGCTATATCTGGGACAATGAAGCCCCGAAAGGCTGGATGGGAAAAAGTCCCAAGGTCGGCGCAGACAAGGTTCGCTATATCGTAAGCCGCAATGGAACCGACACGCTGGGTACGTGGTATACGGAAAAACGCAATATCTATGAGGATTATCAACGCCTTTTCAAGGACATCGCGGCAGAAAAACCCATGGGACTGACCCGGGGGATCGGCCTATACATTGATTCACAGGACACGAGAAGCCGCGCAGAGGGAGAGATTGGGGAAATCTATTTTTCAAAACGCTGAGTGTTTTTTAAAAGCCGTGTGATAGTTAGGACCTTTTCAGAGGATCGACAGCGCCTTTGAAAAGGGATTGGGGGAAGCCGGAAAAGGCGGCCGGGGGGGTCCCGTCCGGCGGAAAGAGAAAAGACGTTGCGGAAGGGAAAATCATCGGAAGAACGGAACGGCAGGGGAACAACACCGGCAAAATACAAGCTGGTCCTGGAATATGACGGAACGGGATACAGCGGCTGGCAGATGCAGAAAAATGCGCGGAGCATCCAGGAAACCTTAATTCGCGCTGCCGAAAAGATCCTCGGAACCCGCGTCGACATCCAGGGTGCAGGCCGAACGGACGCCGGTGTTCATGCTCTCGGCCAGGTGGCTCATCTGGAAACGGCCCGGAAAATGCCTCCAAGAAAGCTCCTGGAAAATCTCAACGACGCCCTTCCTTCCAGCATCAACATCCTGCAGGTTGAGGAGGCCGGCCCCCTGTTCCATGCCCGCCACTCCGCCCAACTCCGGAGCTACCTTTACGTTCTTTCCGGTCATCGTACCGCCTTCGGCAAGCGCTACGTCTGGTGGATCCGGGATCATCTGGACCTGAAGAAGATGCAGGCCGCAAGCCAACTTTTTACCGGATTCCAGAATTTCGCATCCTTTGCCGACAAGCGTATCGACCGGCAGACATCCACGCAGGTCAAAATCCACGCCTTGGAGCTGCAGGCGGTGGGAGACCTCGTCTTTTTCCGGGTAACCGGTTCCCATTTTCTCTGGAAAATGGTCCGTCGGATGGTTGGCGTTCTGGTCGAGGTGGGACGGGGAAATCTTTCCCTCCAGGATGTCCGGCAGATGCTGCAAAGCCCATCGGATGAACCGGCCCGTTTGACGGCGCCGCCCTCCGGCCTTTTTCTGGAACAGATCTTCTACGAGGGGGACACCCCGAAACCGCTTGCTCTCCCATTGACGCCCTGGTTTGCCATCGGCCGCCGTCCGTCAAGGGGATCCAACGATGTCTCTTCCCCCGGTTAGGTCAGATTTCAAGGCACCCGGAACAAGAACCAAGACGAGCGGCAGGAGGCAATGGGTAGCTTTCTTCCAGTGTTGGTCCCGCGGTTCGTTTAACAGAACATCCTGACGAATTTTTCAAACAGTTCGGGTTGAAAATGGCCGAGCATCTCTTCCTTCATCACCTTCAGCGCAGGGAAAGGTGCGATGGGCTTCTTGTAAGAACGCCCCGAGGTCAGAGCGTCGTACACGTCGGCAATGGAGCAGATCCGCGCATAAACATGGATCTTGTCCTCCCGCAGTGCCGCTGGATAGCCGCTTCCGTCAGCCCGCTCATGATGCTCCAGGACCACGAGTTTGCATTCTTCACTCAGTTCTTGCGCTTCATTGAGAATATCAAACCCATAAACCGGGTGGTTCATCATCTGCCGCATCTCCTCGTCCGTCAGTTTGCCCGGTTTGTTGATATAGCTGGAGTCGATGCGGACCTTGCCAAGGTCGTGAAGAAAAAAGGCCGCACCGAGCTCACGCATATTGTGGTCGCTCGACCGGCCGAAAACGGCCTTGCACAGGGAAACCGACAGCATGCCGACATTGACGGAATGGGTGTACGTGTAATAGTCGTGGGAGGTAATCTCAAGAAGATGCTGCAGCAGATCCTCTTCCGAGGTCATCAGGTCGACCACCTCATAGATGGCCCCTTTTGCCGTGTGGATGTTTTCCGCCGTCGGGCTCTCCAGGAGACGCTCCATTAGAATGAGACAGGATTTTCGAACAATGCCGGCCTTTTCCCGGGGGGAGATCCGGGAATTGCCGATCGCCTCCTTCAGTTCGGCAGGGATCAGGGGTTCGGCATTCCAGGCCGGCCGGCTGGATACGACCTTTTCTGGATGTTCAGAGAGCTCAGGCTCCTCCGCTACGGCTGGTGCGGGAGGTTGAACCTCACACAGAGCCATATCCACGACAACTTCGTCAATACCCGCTTTAAGAATGCGCCGAATATCCCCTTCGGAAGAAAGAACAAAGGAGTTTCTGAAAAAAGGATGGTGGTGCCAAGGCATATCGAGAATGACGTGCATCCCAACCTTCAGATCCCGTGCTTTTACCCGCTTGCGCATCTTGTTCCCTGAAGTCCGGTTTCAGTGTGTCGTTTCATTCCGCTTTGCATCATCCCCATGGACTCATCGGCCCTGGCGCCTGCATGTCGCGGCGACACGATTTCGTTCCCTCGTGATGCTTCTGAAAAGACAACCCGGCATCATCCGTCGGCGAAAAGAGTTTTTCCCAGTTCGCTGCCATAAAGACTGGCCTTGTCCGAAGGCAGAATATTGGCGGACTGCAATTCCTCCCCGGATTGCCAGTCGGCTCTGCTCAGGGATAGGATCTCCTGGTCGGACAGAATCAGGAACATCGCCCGATTGGTCTGTTTCGCCTTTTTAAAACGCCAACGGTAAAGCCTTTTCAAGCGTTCCTGCTGCCCCTTCGTCAGGGTGTCAAACCCCTTGATTTTCCGATGTCCAAGCATATCAAGGGTCTTTTCCCGCCAACTGACGGTCGTCATCCCGTCAAACGCCTTCTGGGCCTGATCCCTCATGCCCTGCCGGCAGAGCTTCTCATCCAGCTGCCGGTACAGATCAGCCAGAAAGGTGGTATCCTGAACCGCATACTTTAATTGACTTTCCGAAAGGGGCCGTACTTCCCATTTCGACCGCTGCATTTCCTTCGATTTCTTGATTTCAACGCCCAGATAATGCCCCACGATGTGCGAAAGGGCCAGATACCGGCAGCCCAGGATATGGGCCGCACGCTGGGTATCAAACAGGTTATTGAATTCAAAACCGTAATCCCGTTTTAAAATCCGGATGTCGTTATCACCGGCATGAGTAATCTTAAGCAGACGGGGGTTGGCCAAATACGACCGAAGGAACGAAAGGTCAATTCCGTTGAGAGGATCAAGGACATAGGTCCGCTTTGCCGCCCGGATCTGAACCAGGCAGAGTTTCTCCCGGAAATAGTGGAGGGAATCATATTCCGTATCCAGGGCGATGAGCGACGATTGATCCATATCAGCCATCGCTTCTGCCACCTTGGCGACGCTGTCTACCCAAAGCCAGGAATCCCCCGTCATAAACCAACAACCCCTTGTCTTTTCAACGCCCGTGCCATCCAGAATCCTTTGTCCATCTCGAAATCGTCTGAAGTTTATTGACTATAAAACACAATTAACCGAAATGTGCAATAAAATCATAAACTACTGCAGAGGAAAAGGCACAAAAAAAATGTGGATATTTTTTTCGAAGTATAATAACCATAAACCTTTCATTTTTAATAGAATTCTTGGAAAGAGAAGGTGTGTTTATGAGACTGGATATTGCCAAAGGCGGGACCGGCTTGGTTTATGAAATCCGCAATATCGTCAATGTAGCCAACCGGCTTAAGGAATACGGAATAGAAGTCATCTGGGAAAATATCGGCGATCCCATCCAGAAGGGAGAACAGATTCCTGAATGGATGAAACAAACCCTCACGGAAATCATGCAGGACGACCTTTCCTACGGTTACTCGCCGACAAAAGGCATGCTTGAAACCCGCAGGTTTCTGGCCGAGCGAACCAATCAGCGCGGGAAAATACAGATCACTCCGGAAGACATCATTTTCTTCAACGGACTGGGTGATGCGATCGCCCGCTCCTACAGCGCCATCCGGGTCGATGCCCGGATCATCATGCCGGAGCCCACCTACTCCACCCATTTTCTGGCTGAGGTGCTCCATGCATCCTTTCCACCCAACACCTACCGGATGAATCCCTACCAGCACTGGCATCCGGACATCAAAGAACTGGAACAGAAGGTCAAAAGCTACCGATCCATCGTAGGAATCCTTGTGATCAACCCCGATAATCCCACCGGGTTCGTCTATCCGGAGGAGGCCCTCCGGGAGATTGTGGAGATCGCCAGAAAATACGACCTCTTCCTTATTGTCGATGAGACGTACCACAACATCGTTTATAACGGCAAGGAAACCGTCCCCCTGTCGGACATCATCGGGGATGTTCCGGGTGTCAGCCTGAAGGGAATTTCAAAGGAATTTCCCTGGCCTGGATCCCGGTGCGGCTGGATGGAAATCTACAATGCGGACAAGGATGAACGTTTCGCCAATTATATGGGGGCCATTCTGGACCAGAAGATGTCTGAAGTCTGCTCTACCACGCTTCCCCAGATTTCGATCCCTAAAATCATGACGCACCCGGAATACCAGGGATATCTGAACCAGCGGCTCCGCCATTACGAGCGGTTTTCCAATCTGGCATACGAGCTGCTGAAGGACGTCCCCTACATCATGGTCAATAAGCCCAACGGAGCCTTTTATCTCACGGTCGTTTTCAATGAGGCGGTTCTGAACGGTCGGCAGAAGCTCAAGATCGAAAATCCGGACATCCGCCAGTTCATTGAACAGATGGTACCCGAACCCATTGAATTCGACAAGCGCTTTGTCTATTACCTCCTGGGAGCTACCGGGATCTGCGTGGTGCCTTTGACGTCCTTCTTTACCTCCCTTCCCGGCTTCCGGATGACTCTGTTGAGCCAGGACGAAGCCCAGTTCGAATATACGGTCCGAACGGTTGCCCAGAAGGTTGTGGAATACATCGAGTCGATAAAACTGGCCTAGCCGGGGGTTGCACGTTGCACGTTGATTTGAAAGGATTGAAGGCCGGCGGTTGAAAAAGGCCGGGACAGGCTGGGGCATGCAGCTGAGCAGGCGAAGCCGTCAAGGCATGCCGGATAACGGCGGATTGGGATAAAGGCGGGAAAAGGATTGGAAGCGTGAGGGCAGGATCCCAGCTCGATGTCGTTCTGGAAAGTGATTTATACAAGGAGCGTGTAGTCGCGAGAAAAGCGATGGTCTATGAAGTTCAGGACCAGCGGATCATCATCTCCCAGACATCCCCTCCCCTGCATCGAAGGCATACCGGCATTCGCGTGAACGCCAGCTATCTTCTCAAAGTCGGTGACCCGGAAAACAGGCAGGCCATCCGCATGGGGATCCCTGCAACCATCGTGGAATACCAGGAGGCCTATCCCCTCTCTTCATCAAACGTTGTACCTGCCTTCGTTCTGAAACAGACGGGCGAACCGGCGGAAATCAACCTTCGGACCCACTATCGGGTGCGACCGCCATCCAGCAGTGATCTCCTTCTCCTTGTCAACGGAGAAATGGTGAACCTGATCAATCTCTCCCTGGGCGGCATCCAGTACAGCCATCGACGGGGGAATCCACCCACGGAATATGGAAATGTCACCCTGACACTACAGTCCGGCGGCAGGGCATACCAAACCGATGGGAAGGTCGTCCGGATCAGCTCTTTCGCTGCAGCGGCCGTGCGTGCCCAGGAGATGGAATACGTCACGGTCAGGTTCCTGGAAAAAAATCGCGACCTGGAATTCTTTCTCGGGAAAAAGATCCTGATGATTGAACGGCAATTGATTTCAGAGGGCAAGATTGTCGATTAACGCATCACAAACCGGAATATTTGCACAACTTAGAATTTTGTTTGAACCCCAAATGGGTAAAAACGCAATTCATTAACTGTTAATCTTCTTGTGGAACGCTCACCATTCCTGAAACGCGGCAAAGGACCGTTGTGCCGGATACTTCAAATCTGAACGGGCACAGGAAAAGC
This sequence comes from Syntrophus sp. (in: bacteria), assembly GCA_034006265.1. Lineage (GTDB taxonomy): Bacteria > Desulfobacterota > Syntrophia > Syntrophales > Syntrophaceae > Syntrophus. Next base: position 13,095 of record JAVETB010000072.1, read on the forward strand.
GGTCAAGAAAAAAGGTTTCCTGACGGCTACGCATTCGTAGAAAATGCTTGAATCAGTCATTCAACGGGTGAAGCATGTTTTCTTTTGACCACGAACTCATCGTCAATTTCCAGATCACAGATCAGTAATGTCCGGTTAGAATTTTGCGTAAGCGATTGAGAATTATGGCCATCTTCGTTTTTTGGTTTTGGTGAAAAATAATTTGGATCCAATTGAATATTTTACTTGACAAATCAAGCATTTAGCGGGGCGATTTTTCGTAAATATATAATATTACGGAGAATAATCGAATGCCCTACACTTGGATCCCTGGAAAAACAAAGCAAAAACACAAGACTCACGTAAACCTTATGGCACCTGTTGAGCCAATTTAACACTCTGATTGTCCCTTAAACAGGGCCTTTTCGTTTCTTCTTCTCAATCAATCAACCCAAAAAATCACTGTGCTCGACACTTCCTTGACGTTTTGTTCCATGTTGGGCTATCT
>JAVETB010000073.1:0-13428 GCA_034006265.1 Syntrophus sp. (in: bacteria)
GCGCAGTCCATGAACTTCGCTCATGACAAAATCGAAATACTTCATTCCCTCGGGGCGGTTTTTCTGGGAAAGAAAGATGTCTCCATAGGCGCTGCCCAGGATGGACAGCAGCGCGTTGTGACCTTCCAGGTCAAGGCCGAGTTCCGACCACATTTTTGTATAATCCGCCATGATATGCCTCCCAATATTTATTTTTTGAGTTCCAGGTTCTCGAACAGGGCCTCCACCCTCGTCCGGATCTGTTCGATGTCGCCTTTGGAGTAGTCCGTTTCGATCTTCAAACAGGGCAAACCGTGCTTCTTCTGGACATGCTTGCGAATCTTGTGGGACTCCACATTATAGGCATGGCAGGCGTGCAGGACGACATCGATGACGGCATCCGGTGAAAACCGGGCGATCATTTTGTCCAGCAGGTCCAGGCGGCGTCGATTCGGAGTCATGCAGGAGCAGGGAATGCTCAAGGTGCTTTCCGCCACGGCTCTCAGAGGGTCGCCGCTTTCCTCGGTGATCCGGACAAAGTAGTTTTTCATTCCGCTGCACGCTTCCATCGCCACGACCACACCGCCGGCTTCCTCGATGATCTGAAGAACCTTGCACGCGTCCCCCCCGACGGGACAGCCGCTGACCAGAATCCGAGGGGAGGAAAACGTACCGAAACATTGCCCCAGGGCAATCCGCTGATCAATACCGGAGGAGATCTTTTCGATCAGGTCCTGAAATTCATCGCCGTTCGCCACATGTTCAAGCGTGATGACATCGTAGATCTCACGCCAGGAGACCGGGATCGGGCGACAGGCCAGATAGGCGAAAAAGCGGTCCATGAGACGGTTCTTGCGGTTGGTCTCCCGGATCTCCGCCTCCAGCCGATCTGCGGAAAGGGATGTCTGAAGGGTCTTTTCCAGAAAGTCCCGAAGCTTGAGGACACTTTCTCTCCAGCGGTCCAATACCTCCGCGTCATCGGGAAGTTGCGGGAGATCCATGATGAATGTCGGTTTGAGATGGGCGATCAACTCGAACATCTTCTTCTTGCCATCGCACGTGGTTTCGCCGATGACGGCATCAGAGGCCGCATAGAAGAAGCAGGTGTTAGTCCGGATGAATCCGAAGCTGGATTTGATCATCGGGCAGAGATTCGCGGGCAGGATCTCCTCCGCAGTGGGAATCGTCCATTGTGAAGCGGAGCAGAGGGATACGGGAACGGCGCCCATCGCCCGGATCAGCTCAACGGGGGCATAGCCGCAATAGAGGCCGACGACGGGGTTCCCCTGCTCCCTTTTGTTCAAAACATATTCAAGGAAGCGGCGAATCGGGTCCGCAATCCGGGCGTTTTCGATCAGAGGCGGGATTCCTGCCAGGGCTGTCTGCATTACCTTGAATTTCCTTTCCTATCCCAAAATCTTCCCTTAATCCCGACCGCAATATTCAAATGCTCTCCAGCAGAGCCTCAACTCTCGTCCGGATCTGTTCAACGTCTCCTTCGGAGTAGTCCGTTACGATTTTCAGATAGGGAAGATTGTATTCCTCTTTCACGTGGGTCATGATTTTGTAAGCTTCGATGTTGTATGAGTGGCAGGCATGAAGAACCACCTCGACAATGGCGTCGGGCTGGAAACGGTCAATGACCTTGTCCAGCTCGGTCAGGCGTCGCGTATTGGGGGTCATGCAGGAGCAGGGGATCTCGAGATAGTGTTGGGCCACGGCGCCAATAGGATCGCCGGTTTTTTCTTCAATGTCGGAAAGGAAAGGCTTCATTCCCGAGCAGGCGTCCATGGCCACGACGACGCCCCCCGCCTCCTCGATGATCCGGTAGACTTTGGTCGAATCGCCGCCCACGGGACAGCCCGTGACCAGCACCCGGGGGGAGGACGGACTTCCATAATAAATCCCCTTATTCTCTCTCTCTTCAATGGTTTCAAAGATTTCTTTGAAGATCGGCAGGAGGTGCTCCGTTGTTGCCACCTGGGCAAGGTAGGAGAGTTCGTAGAGTTCCTGCCAGCTCAGAAGCGGCGGCTTTTTCTCCGCATATTCATAGACGCGCCTTATCAGGCGGTTCTTGATGTTGGTTGCCTGAATCTCCGCCTCGATGCCCTCCGATGTTCCGGACGTGCCAAAGGTATTCTCCAGGAACCCCTTGAGTTTGGAAATCATCGTCGCCCAGTTCGATCGGGCCTCCGCTTCATCGGGGAGCTGGGGCAGATCCATGACGAACATGGGCCGATAGGAGGAGATCAGTTCGAACATCTTCTTCTTTCCATCACAGGTCGTTTCCGCCACGACGGCATCGGAAAGGCCGAAAAAGGGGCAGGAATCCGTGATGATGTAACCGTAACTCGACTTGATCAGGGGGCAGAGATTGGCAGGCAGCACTTCTTCCGCCGCTGGGATGGGCTTGTCGGCAAAGGAGCAGAGGATGGCCGGTACGGCGCCTACGGCGCGGATGACCTCCAAAGGAGCATAGCCGCAGTAAAGCCCCACCACAGGCATGCCCGAGGCGCGTTTATTCGAGATATACTGGAGTGTCCGCTTGGACGGTTCTCCGGCAAACTCGTCATTAATCAAAGGTTTTACATCCGGTACATTAAACATCATTCTTCTTCCCCCCCTTATCCGTTCGTTCCAGTTGCGGAAAAAGCAGCCTCCCGCTCCAGGATCGAGAGGATTCGCTCCGCCAGTTGTCCATAGGCCGGGTGGGCCCGGTCCCGCGGACGTTCCGTGTCCACATTGAAAATCTCCAGAATTCGACCGGGACGGGCCGACATGACCAGAATGCGATCCGCCAGATAGATGGCCTCGTCGACGCCGTGGGTCACAAACAGGATGGTCTTGCGGAAATTTTCCCAGACGCGCAGCAGTTCCTTCTGCAGCAGGATCCTCGTGTGGGCGTCAAGGGCCCCGAAGGGTTCGTCCATGAGCAGAACATCGGGGTCGTTGGCAAGGGCCCGGACAATGGCCACGCGCTGTCTCATCCCACCGGAAAGCTCATGGGGAAAGGCCCCGGAGAAATTTGCCATCCCCACGAGGCGCAGGTACTCCATGGCCTTTGCTTCGCGTTCAGCCCGGGGCGCTCCGCCGAACTCCGGACCCAGAGCCACATTGTCCAGCACCGTTCTCCACGGGAGCAGGGAATATTCCTGAAAAACCATCCCGATTTCCTTCTGCGGCCGCAAGACCGGCTTTTCCCGGTAGCCGATCCGGCCGGCGGAGACCGATTCGAGGCCCGCGATCATTCGAAGCAGGGTCGATTTTCCACACCCCGAGGGTCCCACGATGCACACAAAGTCATTTTCGGAAACATCGAAGCTGGCCTCCGCCAAGGCTTCCAGGGTCCCGCCGTTGTTTGTCCGAAAGGTCTTGCTCAGCCCTTCGATGCGGAGAATGGGCCCGGATGTCATCGGGTCAATCTCGTCCAGACGAATTTCCGGTCCTCGATCAGGCGGAAGAAGAGGTCCAGCACGGCCCCGACGATGCCGATGCTGATCATTCCTGCAATGACGATATCCGTCCGGGCCAGAGTGTAAGCATGGGTGATCAGGTAGCCCACGCCGGAGATGCTTCCGGGAAGCATCTCCGCTGACACGAGGCACATCCAGGCAACCCCCAGCCCGATCCGCATGCCGTTGACGATGGACGGCGAGGCGGCGGGCAGCAGGATCTTCCGGAAAATGTCCCACTCACCGGCCCCCAGCACGCGTGCCGAATCCAGCAGGGTGCTCCGCACGCCCATCACTCCGTGAATGGCGCTGGTCAAAACCGGGTAGAAGGCCCCGATGAAGATGATAAAGACCATCGATAACTTGAGATTGTTGAGGTACAGATAGGCCGTGCCTTCCTCCACTCCGAACACCGAGGCGAGACTGGCCACCCCGAACCACGCCAGCACCAACGGTACCCAGGCGAGGGGAGGAATGGGCCGGAACAGGGCGAGGAAGCCGTTGAGGAGTCTGTTGACCGCTCCGTAATAGCCCATCAGGATTCCCAGGGGGATGGCGAGGCAGACCGCGAGGAGATAGCCCGCCAGGACCCGGACGAGACTGATGGCCACGTTGGTGGCGAGAGAACCCATGGCGATGAGGCTCTCCGTCGGCTGGAGGAACAGGGCGGCAACCTGTCCGACGCCGGGAAGGATCACCTCATTGTTCAATTGCCGGTCGATCAAACCCCACAGGACAAGAAAAAGAACAGGAACCAGCAGATAAGCGCCGATCCGGACGGGTATACTTTGAAACCCCATGACTACAATTTCACTTTGTCGATAAAGCGCATATCGAAAAGGATCGGTTTGATTTCATTAATCGTTTTCCCTTTCAGTCGGCCCGTAAAGTTGCCCATTGAATTCAGGATGGTCAGATACTTGTCGGCGTTGTGCATCCAGTTTTTCGTGAATTTCGGAAGGTAAACGAGCTGTGACGTTTTGGCGGTATCCTTGGGAAGGCCGATCCACTCGGCAGTCAGGGTTCCCGCTTCGATCCTGTGCTTGTTGCACCAGGCGTTTGTTTTGGCGATGAGTTCCACGAACTTCTGCACGACGTCGGGATGTTTTGCGATGGTCTGTTCACTGGCCGCTGTGACGCAACAGGGGAAGTCATACCAGTAACCCTTCGGCGGCAGATCCCGGAGATTGACGATGATTTTTCCCACCCCTCGGCTGACGGCCACTTCCGGAAAGGGCGAGGGGCCGACGATGGCCTCGACCTGCTTGCTCGCCAGGGCGGGCACCATATTCGTCGTTTCTTTCAGATCCACGAGGAGAACCTGCGCCGACATGTTGGTGGGATCGTTCGTGACCCGGATCCCCGATGACTTCAGGGAGCCTTCCAAGACGATTTTCGGCGCGCTCGTGGGTGAATGGTAGCCGACCTTGACGGGTTTCTTCGCCGTTTTCACATAGGCCAGAAAGGAGTTCCAATCCTTGAGGGGAGACTCCTTGGGCACCACAAGGCCCATGCCTTCCGTCTGGAGGGGAGAGAGAATCTTTATCGGTATGCCCTTGTCGATTCCGGACATCATGGCGGTCACCGAAGCCATGGCCAGATCGAGCTGATTCCTCGCGAAAAGAGAGGCCGTTTCCGTACCGCTTTTCGCCACAATCAACTGAAAACTGGCGATTGGTTTGCCGTCGGCCACCAGTTCATACCTATCCTTGGCAATAAGCGGCCGCAGATAGACGCCCATGGACTTGAAGGCCTCCCCCTTCGTTGCCGCCACCATGAACGGGGTGTGGTGAGTCGTGAAAATATAGCCCACCTTCAGGGTGGGGATCTCCGCCGCCCGGGCTGCGGGAACCAGAAACAGGGCGGTAAGGGTCAAAAAAAGAATGGTGAATTTCAGATTTTTCAACATGGGTTGCTTGTGCCTCCTTAAAAGTGTCTTGATCCGGCGTGGCTGTGCCGCTTCCATATATAGCAATCCGGCATGTGTCCAATGAATAATTGTTATACATATGCCTGTTGTATAAACTTCTTGAATTTATGTGTGTACCGGATGCAGATACTCAGAAAACAAGCCGAGCAAACTGCCTGAAGAGAATAACTTCTTCTCTATTATTCAATTTATTTATTGGACATATTCTATCAGGAAATATATTGGTAATCCGCTTTTAATAAACCGGTAAACCGATGGATGCCATGACCTTTGTGTTTCCACCCTGGCGGACGTCGGGGATCCCGCAGGGAAAAACCGTCCAAAATACCATGCCGCGACGCTTTGGGGGGACAGCCCACAGCGTAGGCTGGTGGGGTGCGTCCTTATTTAGGGCGTGCAGTGGTCAAGGAGAGGGATGTGGATAAAAAAGGGAGTGGGATGGAAAGACGGGCGTTTCTGAAGGCGGCCATGGCTTCTACGGTCGCCGCCGCGACGATGAAACCGGGCCGCCTGTCGGCAGGGTGGTTCCAGGCCGATTCGCTTCAGGTCTGGTCCTGCGGGGGGTTGGCGGAAGCCATGAATCCGGCGAATCGTATTTATGAGCAAAAGACGGGAATAAAAATACAATATACCGGCGCATTTGCGGCAGCACTGGGCAAATCGCTGCAGGGAAGTGCCGTCACGGATGTCTTTGCAGGGCGTGTCCTGAAACTGGCAAAAAGCCTGAAAGCGGCTAAGAAGATGATTTATTTCCGCCCCCTGTGTTTTACCGAGTACGTGCTAATCACCCCCCCGGGGAACCCTGCCGGCATTAAATCGGTGGAGGACCTGGCCCGTCCGGGCGTGCCGGTGATCCTGCCCCTTGGTGCCTCTCCGCCAGGCGGCGATGCGGTGATGGGCATCCTCAAAAAGGCAAAAATCGACCAGGCAGTTCTTAAGAACGCGATCAGGATGGAGACCTGCGTGATCAAAATGATGCCGGCGATCATCGCCGGGGAAGGAAAGGCTTCCATCGTGGAAAGGCGCCTGACGCGCATGGTGAGATATGAGGGGAAAGTAGACGTGATCCCCATTCCGGAGACGCTCTTTCCGCCGGGACCGCTGACGTTCACCATCGGGGTCATGAAATACGCGAAAGACCGCCCCCTCGCCGATGACTATGTTCAGTTTATGTGCTCCGACGAAGTGCAGGCGATCTTCGAGCGGCAGGGCTTCATTCCCGCTGCCTCTGAAAAAGGCCGGATGCTGATTGAAAAACTGGGGGTGAAAGATGTCTGAGAGCGATGTAAAGTTAAAAGTCCGCAACATTCTTCCGTGGATTCGCAGAGCGACCCAGGCAGGCATGCTCGCCGTCCTGGGCCAATGGTCCTTTTACGGCATCTTCCGATGCCCCTTCCTTGTGCCTTTTGTCGATTGTCAGAACTGCCCGGTCATCACCTGCTGGGGAAGGATAACGACTCTCTTCTGGGGGTTCTGGCTCTTTCTTCCCCTTTCCGCCATCCTTTTCGGGCGGGCCTTCTGCGGCTGGCTCTGTCCCGGCGGTCTCGTCAACCAGATGATTGGAAAGATTGCGATTTTCAAGCTGCGCACCCGGAACCCCCTCCTGAAGATCGCCCCTCTGGGGCTCGGGGTTGGATTGGCCGTGGCCCTGTTTCTTTGGCTTGGCTATCACAACCCTCGCTCGATGGTCCCGATCCGGGTCGGTGAATTCTGGAGCGCAATCCGCCTTTCCTTCGAACATGCCTCTCCTTTCTGGCTGACCCGCACCTTTGTCGTTCTTGGACTGGTCGCGGCAGGATTGATCGTCGCCAATCTATGGTGCCGCTTTGCCTGTCCAACCGGCGGCCTGATGGAACTCGTCAGGCGGATTGCCCTGTTCCGGGTCTTCAAGACCAGCGCCTGCAACGACTGCAATGCCTGTCTTAGGGTCTGCGAGATGGGGACACGCCCCGATGAAGTCAACTGCACCAACTGTGGAGACTGCTTGAAAATCTGTCCCGTCGATGCGATTCAATTCGGCAGAAAGACGAAATGAGATGATTCAGACGGGACTGTGTGAGCGAAGAAGCCTTCTCGATCACCCCTGTTTTTACAGGAGCGCCAGTAATCGGTGGGGTCGGGTTCACCTTCCCGTGGCGCCAAACTGCAACATCCAGTGCAACTTCTGCAACCGCCTCTACGATTGCGTCAACGAAAGCCGTCCGGGAGTGACCAGCCGCATCTTCGATCCCGCCGAAGCCCTGCTGTATCTGGATCGTCTTTTGAAAGCGAGGTCGGATATCTCCGTGGTGGGGATCGCCGGACCGGGAGATTCCCTGTCCGACCCGGAACGAACCCTGGAAACGATGCGCGCCGTGCATGCCGCTTACCCGGATCTGCTCCTCTGTTTATCCACCAATGGGCTTAATCTTGCCGAGCATGTCGACGATCTCGTCGAAGCCGGAGTGACCCACATAACCGTCACCGTCAATGCCGTTGATCCGCTCATCGGGCAAAGGATCTATCCCTGGGCTTTTCTCAAGTCTCGGACCTATCGAGGCATGGAAGCGGCGCAGCTTCTTCTCTCCCGCCAGGAAGAGGCCATGTCAAGGCTGAAGGGGAGGGGCCTCACGGTCAAGATCAATTCCGTTGTTGTCCCGGGAATCAATGCCGGTCACATCACGGCGATCGCCGAGAAAGCGGCGGAATGGGGAGCGGATGTCATGAACTGCATCCCCATAATCCCCGTTCGGGATACCCCCTTCGCAGGTCTGGGAACACCTGCCGATGCCGAGATGATCCGTATTCGGGCACTGGCCTCCCTTCATCTCCCTCAGATGTATCACTGCCAGAGATGCCGGGCCGATGCAGTCGGTCTCCTCTGTTCGGAAAAATCATGAGAATGCCTGACGGCAGACAGGGGCAATTCAATCTTCATGGTTATTAATCTTATGAATACTTGCGTTATACTATTCCATATTTCTATTTGACGCATTCGTAATAATATAGTAGCCACCTTACCGTAACTCCAATCCAGCGATTGAGCTTGTTTTCAACAATGCAGAGAAATGAAGAGAAATTCAGGAAGATGAATAGATTAACTTTAATTTTCATACAGCAGATATGAAGCGCCGCTAGAGAACTTGGACGGTTCTCTAGAAGGCGCTTTTCCGCTCCTTTCCTCCCGCAGGCCGAATAGGCCACGTCCCGTCCTGCCGTGATGAAAGCGGCGGAGTACGGGGAAAAAGCCACGTTTGGTCATCCAAATCCAAACCGCATTACCCCGAAATTAATTCCTTGGAAAAAACGTGACGTCACCGGATGTTCCGTGCGTACTTTGCGCCTTGCTGAGTCCGGCTTTTCTTCCCGTCCGTGTTGAATCCCCCTCTTTCTGTGGGCTTCAGCACCTTTTGCACAATCGTTTTCGATTAGAAAACACGGGACGATGGACGTTGTCGGAAACGGCAAACCCTCCCGTTCCTGGAAAGGAGAAGGCGAGAAACGGGAATTTTTTTAAGGAAATCAGAACCAGGCCGTTTAACGAACATCTTTTAAGAAGGGGTATGAAGAAATGGAAAAAGAGCAAGTTGAACAACTGTGCAAAAGTTTAACGGACCGTAATTTTGGCGACGTCATGATTGTCGGTGGAGGGATCAGCGGCATCCAGGCTGCCCTTGATCTCGGCACGGCGGGGTTCAAGGTCTATTTTGTCGAGAAATCTCCGACCGTCGGCGGGAAGATGGCCCATCTCGACAAGACCTTTCCCACCAATGACTGCTCCATGTGCATTGAATCTCCCAAATTCGTTGAATGCAAGCGGCATCCCAATATCGAGATGATCACCTATGCCGAGGTGGAGAGCGTGGAGGGGGAAGCGGGTGACTTCACCGTCACCGTCGTGAAGAAGCCTAGGTATATTGACGAGAGCAAATGCACGGGCTGCACCACCTGCGTGGAATACTGCCCGGTCGTGTATCCCGATAAATTCAATCAGGAGATCTCGAAGAACAAAGCGATCCATATCTACTTCGCTCAGGCCATCCCTCTGGTTCCCTATATCGATGACAGTTGTCTTTATCTGAAGGAGGGGAAATGCCAGATCTGCATCGGCGTCTGCCAGTCCAAGGCCATCGATTTCAGTCAGAAGCCGGAGAAGGTGGAAATCAGGGTCGGGGCGATTATTTTGTCCCCGGGCATTGAGGCCTATGATCCCCGGGCGAAGGAGGAATATCACTACGACGATTTCGCCAACGTGGTTACCGGCCTTGACTACGAGCGGCTCCTCTGCGCCACAGGTCCCCATGAAGGGGAAATATTGCGTGCCTCCGACATGAGGCATCCCCACAATGTCGCCTGGATTCACTGTGTCGGCTCCCGGCGCGTCACCCCGGGCGACAACAGCTATTGTTCCGCGGTCTGCTGCACCTACACCCAGAAACAGGTGATTCTGACCAAGGATCATGACGACGGGGCCCATTGTACGATCTTCCATAACGACATCCGTTCCTACGGCAAAGATTTCGAGCGGTTCTACCAGCGGACGGAGAACCTCCCCGGTATCCGCTTTATCCGCAGCTATGCCTCCATTGTCCGGGAAGATCCGGTCACGAAGAATGTGACGGTACGATACACGACCCCCGAGGGCGTCAAGGAAGAGGAATTCGACATGGTGGTTCTGTCCGTCGGCCTGGTTCCTCCCCGCAATGTGGAGAAAATCGCCCAGGCCTTCGGCATCGAACTCAACGAACACGGATTCTGCAAGACCGGTCCCGCCAATCCCCTGGAAACGACCCGCCCGGGAATATTTGTCAGCGGCGCTTTCATCGGTCCCATGGACATTCCCGAAGGGGTGCTGGGCGCCAGCGGCGCCGGTTCGATGTGCGGCGAAATCCTCTCTTACCGGCGCGGAAACCTTTCCAAGGCAAGAGTCTATCCCCCGGAAAAGGACGTCTCGCAGGAGGAACCGAGGATCGGCGTCTATGTCTGTCATTGCGGGGCCAATATCGGCCGGATCGTCAATGTTCCTCAGACGGTTCAATATTCCCTGACCCTGCCCCATGTCGTTCACGCCGAGGAAAGCCTCTTCATCTGTTCGACGGAAGCCGCGGCCATGCTGGCAAAGGACATCAAGGAAAGGGGCCTCAACCGTGTGATCGTCGCCGCCTGCACTCCGCGGACCCATGAACCGCTCTTCCGCGACACCCTCCGGGAAGCGGGGATCAACCAGTATTACTATGACATGGCGAATATCCGCGAGCATTGCTCCTGGGTCCACTCGAAGGAGAAGGAAGCGGCCACGGAGAAGGCGGAGGATATCATCCGGATGTCCGTCGCCCGCGCCCACTTTCTGGAACCCCTGCAGGAATTCGATCTTCCCGTCGACAAGAGGGCGATGGTCGTCGGCGGCGGCATTGCCGGCATGACGGCCGCCCTGTCCATCGCCAAGCAGAGACACGAGGTCTTTCTGGTGGAAAAGGAGAAGGAACTGGGAGGGATGGCGAAACGGCTCCATTACACTCTGGAAGGGCTGGATGTTCAGGCCTATGTGAAGGATCTGATCCAGCAGGTTTATTCCAATCCCATGATCCATGTCTATACGGGGGCGTCCATTCCGGAGACGACCGGTTACGTGGGGAACTTCACGACCACGGTACAGAACGGCCGGGGAACATCGGTGATCAAACATGGGGCCACCGTTCTCGCCATTGGTGCCGACGAATATCAACCCACGGAATACCTCTACGGTCAGGATGAGCGGGTCATGACCCAGCTGGAACTGGAGGGCCGGATCGCCCAGGGAGAGGAGAAGATCTTCAATGCCGAGAGTGTGGTGATGATCCAGTGTGTAGGCTGCCGGAACGAGGACCGGAATTACTGTTCCAGGATCTGCTGCAGCCATGCCATCAAGAATGCCCTGAAGCTGAAGGAGAACAATCCCCAGATGGAAATCGCCATTCTTTTCCGGGATATGAGGACCTATCGGTATTTCGAGAATTATTACCGGGACGCCTCCGAGAAGGACGTCAAATTCGTCCGCTATGAGCCGGAAAATCCCCCCCAGGTGGAAGCCGTTGTAGAGCAGGGGAGACCGGTTCTGCGGGTGACCGCAGCCGATCCGATTCTGGAGCAGAACCTGGCCCTGGATGCCGATTTCCTCATCCTGTCCGTTGCCACGGTTCCTTCGGCGGAAAGCCAGGAAATATCCAATAAATTCAAGGTGGCCCTGGGTCCCGATGGTTTCTGCCAGGAAGCCCATGTCAAATTACGACCCGTCGACTTCGCCGCGGAAGGGATTTACCTCTGCGGGATCGCGCACTATCCCAAGCATATCTCGGAAACGATCGCCCAGGCTTACGGGGCCGCCGGAAGGGCCTTGACCCTGCTCGCCAATGATACCGTCGTTGCTTCGGGGTCTGTCTGCTCGGTGAATGAGAAGATGTGCATCGCCTGTGGAGCCTGCATTCCAGCCTGCACGTACGGTGCGGTCGAGTTCAAGGAGACCAAGCAGGGCAAAAAAGCCTCGGTCATCCCCGTCCTCTGCAAGGGGTGCGGTCTGTGTAACTCCAAGTGTCCGACCGGGGCGATCCAACTGAAGCATTACACCGATATCGAACTTCTGAACCAGATCGATGCGGCAGGTTCAAAGGAACTGGTCCTGGGGTCTGCCGAAGCGGCGATGGCAGAGGCATAGAGAAAATTCAATCCATAATCCATATAACCGGAAGGGACCAATAAAGGAGGTATCATAAGAATGAGTGCGGACGCAAGTTTTAAACCAAAGATGCTGGGTATTATCTGCAACTGGTGCTGTTACGGCGGGGCGGACCTGTGCGGCGTTTCCCGTTTTCAATATCCCACGTATATAAGATTGATCCGGGTGATGTGCTCCGGGAGAGTCGACCCGAAATTCATCTTCCGGGCTTTTCTGACCGGGCAGGACGCGGTGTTCATCGGCGGCTGCCATATCAACGACTGCCATTACAATCCGGAAGGCAACTACGATGCCTACAGCATGGTGACCCTGTGTAAAAAGTTGCTGGAGCACATCGGGATCAACCCCAAGAGACTAAGGATTGAATGGGTCTCCGCTGGTGAAGGAATCCGCTTCGCTCAGATTATGAATGAGTTCAGTAGGGAGATCCAGGAGTTGGGGCCTCTGGGTAGCAGCGAGGGCATCGACGAAGCTGAATTGAAGTCTCGACTGGAGGAAATGGCCAAGCTGATTCCCTACTTCAAGCTGGCAAAGATGAAAGAGCTGGCCTTGCACGATCATGATGAGACAGCGTACGCCAGCCTGTTCACCGCTGAAGAGGTGGAGAGATTGATTCGTGAAGCGCCGACGTACTACATCGATCCCGAAAAGTGCCAGGCCTGTATGACCTGCGCACGGAAATGCCCGGTCGACGCGATTATCAGCGCCAAGGGCCAGGTCCATGTCATTGATCAGGACAAGTGCATCAAATGCGGAACCTGCCTATCCGCATGCCCCCCTAAATTCAGCGCTGTGATGAAACTGGTCGGCCAGCCTGCGCCGCCTCCTCTTCCGGAAGGCCAGATAGCGGTCGTCAGAAAGAGCAAAGAAGCAACAGCTTGAAAGCAGGGATCTTTCTTTTCAAATTGCGGCGAGCATGAGATTCTGTTCAGGATGAACCTGTCAACAGCCCTTGTATCGTTCAACGATATGAAGACTATTTGAAGACCCTTTTCCTTGGCCTATCCAAAGGAAAAAGGGAACAATCTCAGGGAAGGCAACGGATATGATTCTTATGCCCGTTGCCTTCGCCCATTTCCCGGATACCTTGCAGAAATTGGAGCTGCTCGTCTGCAGTAAGGCGCTCGTTGATTGGTGGGTTGGCGGAGGTATCACAGCGTCTCCCCTGCTTGGAAAGGATAAAACGATGAATACGAAAATATTTTGCCTAAGGGGTATGCACTGTGAGTGATACATTTTTTTTGAATGGAAAAGAGGTTCAGTTTGAATATGGCCCGGATGGCCACCTGAAAATCCCCCACCTGTGGCCGGGTCAAAATCCCCCACCCCAAGGTCGGCAGAACGGGTGTTAAATTAGTTATTTTTCTTTTCTAACG
>JAVETB010000074.1:0-13368 GCA_034006265.1 Syntrophus sp. (in: bacteria)
AAACTGGGAATTGAATCGTCTCCAGTTTCTTCCGCTCATTGCATCATCTGATGCGGAGCTAACAAAGCGAATCCTGGTGGATTGGATCAAGAGAAACAGATTTTTGCATGGTCCGTCATACCTGAGTGCAATGGAAGTATCATTGAGGTGGTTATCAGTATATCGGGCGGTATGCCAGATATACGATCAAGCCGACGATGATCTATTGGAAGGTTTGTCTGGTCTTGGCGTAGCATCGGGAAACTACATAGAAAATCACCTTTCTACTTACTCCTCGGCAGGTAATCATCTCATTATCGAAGCTCTTGGCCTGTTCTGGCTGGGGAAGGCACTTCCTGATTATAGGAAATCAACTCGATGGGTTAACCTCGCCCGACATATTCTTTGGCATCAGGCGCTCCGCCAATTAAACCCTGATGGTACGAATCGGGAGCAGACATTCTGGTATCTTGGCTATGTCATGGACGCTTATCTTCACTATATACTGCTGGAGGATAAGGACTTTGTTCCGGGTGATGTGTACGCCCGCTTGAAAAGTGCGTTTTGTTTTATAAATGATATGGTGCTCACAAACGGTTTATATCCTGACTACGGGGACAGGGACGACGGTTATGTTTTCCGTCTGTACGGGGACTATTCCGAGCCGTATTTTCTTCAATTGCTAGAAACGGCTTCCTTTTTTTTCCAAGAGAGTAAGTGGAAAAAAAATTCCGGCAAGAAATCCAGGCGTGCCGCTTTTTATATTTGTGAGCATGAGCTTACCGAGCCCTCCGTAGGAGATGATGCTGACAAAATAAAGAAGAAAATGGAAAAATCATGCTACCCTACCATAAAGACTTATCATGATGGCGGAATCACAATCATGAATCATGGTCGAGGCCGTCTTGTTTTTCGTCACGGAGAATTGGGGCTTGAACCACTTTATGGGCATGGTCATGCTGATTCACTATCTGTTATTCTGTTCTGGGATAATACCCCTGTGTTGATTGATCCAGGAAGTGGGCAATATAATGGGAGCAGTATTGTGAGAAACTATTTCAGGTCAACAATCGCCCATAATACCTTGCGGATCGCGGGGAGAAATCAGGCCGAAGAGCTTGGCCCTTTTCTCTGGAAAAAATCGTACAGGACTCAGTTCAAGGATTGTAGTTACGAGAACCACCTCATATGCGAAGCCAGTCACTTTGGGTACAAAGAACAATACGATATAATCCATTCCAGGAGGATCGATTGGTATCATGAGGCGTGGATCGATATCTACGATAAATTGGAAGGCACACAAGCTGTGAAAACTGAGGGTGCATTGCATCTAGCCTGCAGATCTGTAAATATCAATGAAAATTGCGTAGAAGCTTCCTTTGGGACATTCTGTGTGAAAATTTTATTCAATACAGATATGAACATAAAAGTCTATCATGGTTCCGCAGATCCTTGCCTAGGATGGAAATCGCCTTTATATGGTAAATGTGTGCCTACTTATTCGATAGTTTATAAACCGAATGACTGTTTGCAAACTGAAATGAAGCTCCGCTTGTCAGTTGAGCAAGATCAACAGCTCTGCCAAATGTCCCCTGCTTTTACTGGATAGAGGAGAACTTCAAAAATGATCCCTGAACTTTATGATTTTAGCAATAATTCGGATTATTGTAGGCTGTTTGAAACCGTCTTTAGGAAACCGATGGGAAAAACGGAAAGTGAGCGACATTTCCAATGGGAATATCTTGAAAATCCTGCAGGCAAAGCGATTGTATACATAGTAAAAAGCCCGCCCGATCAAATTGCTGGCGCATATGCTGCATTGCCACTACGTATGAAAATGTTTTCAAAGACGGTTAAGGGATGTTTGTCTTTTGATAGCATGACTCATCCACAGCATAAGGGAAAGGGCTTATTTACGAGGCTTGGTAAGGCACACTATGAATATCTTGCCGAAAATAACTACGATCTCATCTATGGTTTCCCAAATGCAAACAGCATAAAAATATTTGTCAATAATCTTCAATGGCTTGATTTTTATAGCTTTCCTCTTCTTGTGAAAATTCAGGATTTTCGGTCATTGTTTAAAAAGTATTTAGGATTGAAGCATCCCTCTCGCGTTCTTGGTTTCCTATTGAATAAAACATCAGATTTAATTTTCTCTCCAAAGCATATGGCTGGGGTAAATGTAAGAGAAATCAGTAATTTTGATGAGAAATTCAACTATTTCTGGGATGATGTCAAACAGTTGTTTCCTATTTGTGTTGAAAGAGACATGGAATATCTTAACTGGCGCTATAGGCGTCCGGAGGAGAAATACCGGATTTTAAGATTGGAGCATGAGGCCTGTGTGATGGGCTATGCTGTATTGAAGGAAGAGGACAGATTTGGCTTGAGGACTGGATACATCATGGATTTGATCTCTGTGCCTGATATCAAGTTTGTCAGATTGCTAATATCGGAAGTCATTAACGCGTTTTCTAGAGCACGTGTAGATTTAATCAGCATCCTTATGAGCAAATCTACTCCATACTATAGCAGCTTAAGGCGATACGGCTTTATGCCGATTCCTTCACGCTTTCACCCTCAGGAAATTCACTTCGGTGCAAGAATAAATACGATTCAGGATAGAGCGGAAGATATTCGTAACGGTAGAAATTGGTTCATTAGTTGGGGTGATACAGATCTTTTATAGGAAGATTTGCTTGCTATGGCTTTTGTTGCAAATAAACCCATAAAAAATATTATGACCTTCGATCTGGAAGAGTGGTTTCATATTCTTGATTTGCCGGATAATCCTAACTCCGAATTGAGAACAAAAACGGTTTATCGTGCGGAACAAGGTTTGGAGATTTTCTTGGAGCTTATTGAACGTCATCATATTACCTGTACCTTTTTTGTACTTGGATGGCTGGCCGAGCGTAATCCGGGAATCATCCGAAAGATTGATACATCTCGTCATGAAATTGCATCTCACGGATATGGGCATGAGATGATCACGTCTCTTAAGCCGGAAGAGTTTCGGGAAGATATAAGTCGGGCAAAAAAGATTTTGGAAGATTTGACTGGCAGGGAAGTAAATGGATATCGCGGACCAGGTTTCAGCATTACAGAAAAAAATATGTGGGCGTTTGATTGCATTTCAGAAGCAGGGTATTCTTACGACGCCACATTGTACCCAGGAAAGCATGGACACGGTGGAATTTCTGGGATGCCGATCCACCCCTTTTTTCTGGTGACACATAATGGAAATAGGCTGGAGGAATACCCTGTGTCTTTAATGACTTTTGGTGCATTCAGAATGGCGTTTTCCGGTGGTGGTTATTTCAGGCTTCTACCAGCTTTTTTTATATCGGCATGCTTCCGTTTGTTGAATGCAAAGCGAATACCGGTTTGCAGTTATTTTCACCCCCGTGATCTGGACATTAATGTTCCGCGATTACCCATGCCTGCATATCGGCGGTTTAAATGCTATGTCAACATTGCAAAAACGCATGGTAAACTGACACAGATAATGAAAGCACATAATTTCTGCTCAGTGAATGACTGGCGTCGTGAAAAAAATTTATTGCCTGAAATTTCTTTAGTCAAAAGACCATTTTCATCCCAAGGTGGCAAATAGAAACAAAGAGTTTTTACAAATCCCCTAACAATAATAAAAAACCATATTGAACACTACGATCCCGTTTTTCTTTCTCACAGTTAAAATACCCTGCTCATGTAGAGTGGTGTTGAATCGTCTCAAATATCACAAAAAATTAAGTTCAATAAAGTTTAAAAAATAAAGGTATCCGTATGTTAAAGAATGAAGTGATCGCGTTTGTTAAAACTGTTCAACCCGAAAGTTGGTTAAAAGGGATACTTTACAGCTTGATGATCATCGTGATTTATCATTCTGCTCTTGGATGGATGATATTATCTGATTGGTCCAGAGAAGATTATTCCTACGCTTATCTCATTCCCATCGTTTTACTCTATCTGCTGTGGGAAAAACGGGAAGTGTTGGCCCATCAGCCTTCCGTACCCTCCTGGAAAGGACTTCTTCCTTTAATTATTGGAGTATTGTTCTTCTGGCTGGGAAAGCTAGGGGGAGAACTCTACACACAATATATGTCCTTATGGTTTGTCAGCGCTGGGATTTTGTGGCTGCATTTGGGTTGGCGTAAGCTCAAGACAATAGGGTTTGCATTGGTCATGATGTTGGCCATGTTTCCCTTTCCACATTTCATCAATGACAAAATCACCTTCGGTTTGAAGCTTGTTTCTTCGCAAATTGGTGTTTGGATGTTGCACCTCTACGGAATGTCGGCTTATCGAGAAGGGAACGTCATCGACCTCGGTTTTACCCAGCTGCAGGTCGTGGATGCGTGCAGCGGTCTGCGCTATTTGTTCCCGCTGATGGTTTTGAGCCTCATACTGGCCTATTGGTTCAAGGCCCGGTTCTGGAAGAAAGCGGTCCTTTTTCTGTCTTCCATACCGGTGGCAATTTTTGTAAACAGTTTCCGCATTGCCCTGACAGGCGTACTCTATAGCTTCTGGGGTCCTGCCGTGGCGGAGGGCTTCTTTCACGGGTTTTCGGGTTGGCTGATTTTTCTGTTTACGACGGGTATTATGCTGGTGGAAATGTGGATTCTTACAAAAATTGGCAAGGATGAACAAATAGCTTCCCGGATTTGTGGGGATGAAAGCAGTACCGCTCAATTGACAGAGGAAACTGTAAGCCGGGGCCGTTCCCTTCTGCAGCCGCAGTTTCTTGTGGCTGGTGTGATTCTAGGATTGACGTTAGGCTTGTCTCAGGGAGTCGAGTTCCAGGGGAAAATCCCCATTAAACAGTCTCTTACTCAGTTCCCTTTGCAGATTGGGGAATGGAGCGGCAGCCGGAATATAATGGATCAGCAGTATGTCGATGTACTTGATCTCAGTGATTATGTAATAATAAATTACAAAAATCCTCAAAAGCAACCCGTTAACTTTTACACTGCTTATTATGAAAACCAGCAAACGGGCGAATCCATCCATTCGCCGGATACATGCCTTCCCGGGAGTGGGTGGAAATTCAGCCAGGCAGAGGAAGTTGTCATTAAAGCTAAAAATGGCAAATCCATGCGGGTCAATCGGGTATTGATGGAAAAAGACGGCGAAAAGCAGTTGGCTTACTACTGGTTCCCCATGCGGGGCCGGGTGCTGACAAAACTCTACCAGTTGAAACTCTACAATTTCTGGGACGCCTTGACGAGACAGCGGACGGATGGTGCATTGGTCCGTGTCATTACCCCCATTGCAAATTCGGAAAGCCCGGCGGATGCGGATATGCGGATTCGGAATTTTCTTAACGAGGCGGTTCCGCTTCTTCCCGCCTTTATCCCGGATTAAACGGCGAGGTCATTTATCTCCGAATGACGGTTCTTTTTACCTTCATCCTATCTTTGATCGTCACGATCGCGCTGATTCCCCTGCTGATTTCGGTGGCCATCAGGGCTGGTATCTATGACCAGCCCGATGCCCGCAAGGTCCACTCGAAGCCGATTCCCCGAATCGGCGGAGTGGCGATGGCATTGGGGGCCCTTGTTCCCGTCCTGATCTACAGTGTTGCGAATACCTTTGCCTGGGCTTTTCTGGCCGGAGCGGTGGTGATTGTGGTGTTCGGCCTGCTCGACGATCTCTTTGAGCTGGACTTTAAAATCAAGTTCGCCGCCCAGATTGCCGCCGCCCTGATTGTTGTCCTCTACGGCGGAATCCGCATCACCCGATTGGGCTCACTGCTGCCGGACGACATGATCCTGATGGAGGGGATCGGCATTTTTCTGGCCGTGGTGGCCATCGTCGGCGTTACCAATGCGCTCAACCTGACGGACGGCCTGGATGGCCTGGCGGGCGGGATCGCTCTTCTGATGCTGCTCTGCATCGGCTATCTTGCCTGGATGGACGATGATCTCTTTATCGTCCTGGTTTCCGCGGCCCTTGCCGGCTCCATCTTTGGATTCCTGCGGTACAATACCCACCCGGCTGTCCTGTTCATGGGGGATACCGGAAGCCAGCTTCTGGGGTTTTCCGCTGTCTGCCTTTCCCTTTCGCTGACCCAGAAAAATACGGCCTTCAGCCCTGTGCTGCCGCTCCTCATCCTCGGATGGCCGATCCTGGATACGGCAACGGTCATGGTCAAGCGCATGGTGGAGGGAAGGTCTCCCTTTGCTCCGGACAAGGGGCACTTTCACCACAGGCTCATGGCCCTTGGTCTGTATCAAAGCGAGGCCGTCTTTGTCATTTACGTTTTTCAGTCTCTGCTGGTGGCATCGGCTTATCTGCTCCGGTTTCATTCGGAAAGTCTCCTCCTGGGGGGCTACCTGGTCTTTGCGGGGCTTGTCCTGTGGTTGTTTCATAAAGTTGAAAGCTCCGGGCGGCTCATTCCCCGATTTTTCCTGATCGAGCAGGTTAAAAAGCAACTGAGACGAATGCGGGAACAGGGGATTTTCATTCGGATTGCCTTCCAGTCCCTGGAGAGTTTCACCTTTGTCCTTCTGATCGCGTTCGCCCTGGCGCCTGCAGAGATTCCCCGGTACTTTTCTCTTTTTGCTGCTGCGGGGTGCGTCGTCCTGGCAGGCGTCTGGTTCCTTGGCCGGCGTTGGATCCGGTGGATTCTGAACCTCTTTCTCTATTTTTTCATCCCCTTCCTGATCTATTTGAACGATGTCCGTATTGCGTCCTGGATGAACGGGGTACCGGAAAATCTCTATAACCTGTCTTTTCTGATTGTGGCGATTCTGAGCTTCCTTACCCTGCGTTTAACACGGCGCAAAAAGGGTTTCAAAACAACCCCGATGGATTATCTGCTTGTGTTTCTTGCACTGGTTCTCGTGGCCCTGCCCGGTCTGAGGGAACAGTTCGGGCTTTTGGGGGTCAAGATGATCCTGATGTTTTTTGCCTTTGAGATTATCTTTGGCGAAGTTCGGGAGCAACTCGGCAAGCCGGCTCTGTTTACATTTTTGGCCTTTGCCGTTGTAGCCGCCAGAGGGATTTAAAAAAATGTATAGATCAATAAATATTTCAGGAGGTATGAAATTGATAAGAAGAATGCTTTCTCTGGGAGTGGCCTTTGCCCTTCTGATCACCCTGGTTGCTGCCTGCAGCGGACCGGAGGAAAAGAAGCAGAAGTTCTTCAATAAGGGGAAGTCTCTGTATGAAAAGGGAGATTTCGTCAAGGCCGGGCTTGAGTTCCGCAATGCCATCCAGATTGATCCCAAGTTTGCCGATGCCCATTACATGCTGGGCATGGTGGAGCTGAAAAAAAAGAACCCGAGAAAGGCCTTCGGGGCGCTTTCAAAGGCCGTCGAGTTGAAGCCGAATCTGCAGGAGGCCCAGGTTCAGTTGGGGAACATCTACATGATGGCCCGCCAGCCCGAGAAGGCCCTGGAAAAGGCGGAGACGGTGCTGAAGCTTTCTAACACCAACGAGGATGCCCTGCTGCTCAAGGCCTCGGCTCTGCTCTCCATGAAAAAAAGCCCGGAAGCGCTCTCCCTCTTGCAGGAAATGCAGCAGCGGGGAATAAAACGTCCGGAGCTTTTTCTGCTGCTGGCTTCCAGCCATCTCCAGAACAACAGACTGCCGGAGGCGGAGGGGATTCTGAATGAAGGCATTACCGTCAATCCCAAGAGCGTCATTCTGCATCTTACCCTTGCGAACCTCTATTCCCAGGAAAAGAAAATCGATGAGGCGGCGGCGACCCTTCAGAAGGTGATTGCCCTGGAGCCCAAAAACAACCACTACCGGCTGAATCTGGCGAATTTATACTGGCAGGCCGGCCGGCAGGACAAGGCAACGGCGCTTCTTTCGGAGTTGGTGGCTGCCGAGCCCGGCAATGAAGAAAACAGGCTGCAGGCAGCAGGATTCTACCTTTCCAAGGGGCGTCCGGCCGATGCGGAACGTGAGCTGAAAAATGGGATTGCGGCAATCCCCAAAAGTTTCAAGCTGCGTTTTGCCCTGAGCGACCTTTACTTCAATTCGGGCATGACGGATCGGTCATTGGAGCTTCTTAAGGAATGCCTGGCGCTGGAGAAAGATTCCGGGAACCGTCAGATTCTTCAGGCGAAGAATGCCTTGGCCAAGGTCCATCTGGCCCGCCAGGAGGTTAAAGAGGCGGCACGGTACGTGGACGAAGTCATCAAAGAAAGCGCCAAGGATGTGGACGCCCATTTCACCAAGGGCAACATTGCCCTGATCAACAAAAATGGAACAGAAGCCGTTGCCGAGTTCCGCACGGTAACGAGCGAGAGTCCGCAGTTCACCCTCGGCCACATCCGGCTGGCGGAAGCCCACATGATGAACAAGGAGTACAGCCTGGCTTCCGATACCCTCCAGAAGGCTCAGAAGCTCCGTCCGGATTCCCGTGAAGTGACTCAGGCGATGATTCGACTCGACATGGCCCAGAAGAACTACGCCAAGGCGGAGGAGACCATCCGCCGGATTTTGAGCCAGAAGCCCGGCGATCCGGATGCAGGGCTTGCACTGGGCGATCTTTACCTGGCGCAGAAGGATTATACCCGTGCCGCAGCGGCTTACGGGGATGTGGTCAAGAAGGTTCCTGCGCATCCAGCCGGGTATGTCCGGCTCGGCAGCCTCTACATGGCTCAGGGCCAGTTGGACCGGGCCGCGACGGAGCTGGAGAAAGCCCTGAAGCTGGATCCCCGGTCGGCGCCCCTTTCCGTTTCCCTGGTGCAGATTTACATGAAGCAGAAAAAATACAACGCCGCTCTTGCCGTGCTGGAAAACCGGCTCCGGCAGAATCCCATGGATGCCCTCGCCTACAGCATGAGCGGACAGATCTACAACGCTCAGGGCAACGAGCGGAAGGCCGAGGAAGCCTACCGGCAGGCAATGGCTGTGTATGAGAAAATTCTGGAAAGGCAGCCCGGGCAGTGGATCGCGGCTAACGATCTGGCGTTTCTGCTGACCGAATACGGCACGCAACCGGACGATCTGAAGCGGGCTTTCGCCCTGGCTGGTAAAGCTTATGGGAAACAGCCGAACAACCCGGCGGTGCTGGATACACTGGGCTGGATTTATTACAAAATGGGCGACTATCGCCATGCCCAGGAGATGCTCACAAAAGCCCTGGCAAAGGCTCCGTCCAGTGCCATGATCAATTATCACTATGGAGCGGTTCTTCTCAAAACCGGCCAGGTGGACAAAGGCAGGGAAAGGTTGAATTGGGCTGTCCAGAGCGGAGAGGAATTTACCGGCAGGAAGGAAGCCCTGAATATCCTTGGGATGCGATAAAGAGAATAAGTAAGGAAATTGATTATTTGACACAGTCCAAAAAATGAATTATGCAGGAAAGCCATAAGTGGGATATTTTTTGCTAAATGTTCAGGGGATGAAAAAGGCTTCTGCATGCCAAGCCGTTTGCTTTTATCTTTTAAGGAGAGACATTGAATGAAAGTCAGAAAATTGGGAGTATTGTTTACCTTGGTGATCATTGGCGGATTTCTGCTGGCGGCGGCTCCACTGCAGGCAGCCGGGTCGTCGAAGGCCTCAGCGGCGCCCGGAAAGACGGCGGGCGAACCTCTGCTGGTGAAGTCTGACAGGGATTATCTTATCGGACCCGGTGATGTGCTGGAAATCGCCGTCTGGAAAGATGAAGCCCTCACAAAAACACCGGTGGTTCGTCCGGACGGAAAAATTTCCTTTCCGTTGATCGGGGAGCTTAGCGCGGAGGGAAAGACGGTTGCCCAGTTGAAAAAGGAAATCGAGGGGAATCTGTCCCGATATGTTCCCGACGTGGACCTCCACGTCAACGTCCAGCAGATCAACAGCATGATCATTTATGTCATCGGCAAGGTGAACGGTCCCGGACGTCAGATCCTGAATTCCCAGCTTAACGTGCTGCAGGTTCTGGCCACCGCCGGTGGGCTCAATCCCTTTGCCAAACGGGGCAGCATCAAGATTTTTCGACAGGAAGGATCCAAAACCCGCATCCTCGACTTTGATTATGACAGTGTGATCGAAGGCAAGCGGCTGGAACAGAATATCCTGCTTTTGCGGGGTGATGTCATCGTTGTTCCGTAGAGGTCATACCAGAGAGTTTGCTTCCGGTTTAAGGAAGAAACAAAGCGAGGTTTTTCATGGAAGAAAATACACTGGAATTCAAAGCGCTGGCCAAAATCATTAAGCGCCGGAAATTGGAAATCATTCTGCCGGCCATTGCGATTTTTCTGATTGCCCTGGTTAGTGCAGTGCTCTGGCCGCCGACGTACCGCTCTTCATCAACCATCCTGATCGAAGAGCAGGAAATCCCGCCGGAATACGTCATGTCTACGGTGACGGGCTACGCGGAGCAGCGTCTGCAGACGATCAGTCAGCGGATCATGACGTATAACCGGCTGATGGAGATCGTCAACCGGTTTAATCTCTATGCGGACATCCGCGGCAAATCCAGCATGGAAACGGTGGTCCAGAAAATGCGCGACAGCATTCAGTTCGATACCATCAGCGCCGATGTTATCGACCGCACGGGCCGAGCCAAGGCGGCCACGATTGCCTTTACGGTGTCCTTTGAAGGGGAGAAGCCCGAATTGGTTCAGCAGGTGGCCAACGTCCTGGCATCCCTTTATCTCGAGGAGAATCTGAAGAGCCGGGAGGAAAAGTCTGCCGGGGCATCGAGATTCATAGAGGATGAGGGGAAGCAGATCCAGACGCAGTTGGCAGAGCTGGATGCCAAGATCGCTTCTTTCAAGGAGAGTAATCTCAACTCCCTTCCGGAACTGACTCAGTTTAATCTTCAGACGTTGCAGCGCAGCGATCAGGAGATTGATCAATTGAACAACCAGCTTCGCAGCCTCAAGGAGAAAGAGAGTTCGCTGCTCACTCAGCTGGCCAGTGTTCCCCAGGATCTTGCCAATCCGGACAAGGAGAGGCTCAAGGAACTGCGGGCCAGGATCGTGAGTCTTCGCACCCGCTATTCCGAGGAATATCCCGACGTAATCAAGACCAAACAGGAGATTGCCGAACTGGAGCGAAGGCTGAGTTCCGGCCGTCAGCAGACGGCCCTGGGCGGGCAATCGGATAACCCGGCTTATATCGCGCTGTCCGCGCAGCTTTCCGGTATACGGTCGGACATCAACTCGGTCAACAAACAGATCAGTGACACCCGTAGCAGACGGGACAATTACCGGAGCCGGATCGAGACGGGACCACGGACGGAAGAGCAGTACAAGCTTCTGATCATGGAGCGCAACAACCTGCAGGCCAAATACGACGATCTGATGAAGAAGGGTATGGAGGCCAAGGTGGCCCAGGGACTGGAAAAAACCCAGATGGGGGAACGCTTCACCTTGATCGATCCTGCCCGGCTGCCCGAAGAGCCTGTCAGTCCGAATATCCCTGTCGTGCTGTTCCTCGGTTTGATACTGGGCACGGGTGCAGGTATCGGAACGGCTTCCGTGCGGGAATTCAGCGACAAGTCCGCCCACCTGCCCGAGGATCTTGAACGGATCACTCAGTTGAATGTTCTGGCGGCGATTCCCGAGATTGTGACCAACGAGCAACGGGAGCAGGGAAAAAAGAAGCGCAAATTGATGCTGATTTTATCCGGTGTTGCCGCTGTATGCGGGATCCTGCTTTTCCACTTCCTGATCATGGATATTGATATCCTGATTGCCAGGATCATGAGGCAGTTGGCGCTGTAAATTGCAGCTGAACGGCTGGAATAAGAAAATATCAAATCAAGCAGGATCTGACGACAGATAAAGGGAAGGTCAATTCCATGAGCAAATTACAAAAGGCATTAGAAAAAGCCAAGGAAGCGAGAGGCGATGCCTCTTCGGATTTAGCGGAGAGGTCGGAAAGCTCACAGGAGTTAGTCGACGATATCCATCTGCCTACTCTGAAGATATGGGAAGGGGATGTCGTTCCCGAGAAAGTTGACCGGATTTCACCGTCCTATAACCAGTCCCGCAGTGTTTCCCTGGATCCCGAAGTGATGGAAAGAAACCGCTGTGTGGCCATCTTTCCCAACCGGGAAGAGGTTGAGGCCTATCGGATTCTTCGGACGCAGATTTTAAATCGCACCCGGGAATCCGGCGGCAATCTGATCATGATCACCAGCGCTTTACCCGGTGAGGGGAAAACCCTGACGGCCATCAATCTGGCCCTCACCTTCGCCCGGGAATTCCGGCAGACCGCCCTGCTTGTGGACTGCGATCTCAAAAAGCAGAGCATCCATGAGATGATGGGGTTTCAAAGTGACAAGGGGCTGGTCGATCATTTAATCGGGGACTGCCCTGTGGAAGAGCTCTTTGTCTGGCCAGGTGTCGAGAAATTGACGCTTATTTCGGGGGGGGGGACGATCAATGAAAGCAGTGAAATCATGGGTTCCCCCCGGATGAAGGACCTGATTGTGGAAATGAAAAGGCGTTATCCGGAGCGGTACATCTTTTTTGACGTTCCGCCGATTCTGGTGGGCGCCGACGCACTGACCTTCGCCCTGCTGGTCGATTTTATCGTGATGGTCGTGCAGGCCGACAAGACGCCCCTTGGCGAAGTGAACAAAGCGGCGCAACTGATCCCGAAAGAAAAGCTGCTGGGCCTGGTCCTTAACCGCTATTCCCCCTGAAACAGGAGGAGGCCGGCCATATTCCTTTCTCCATCAAATAAAAATTGCCGCACATGGCGGTGTTCGAATTGCGGTCCGACAGGGTACACAGATGATATTCCGTCCCGCTGTCTTTACAGGTAACCGGCCTGTAAGCAGCGGGATTTTTTGTGATTGCTCAAGAGGTTTCCTGGGCCGTAATCGATGGTGCACATTTTTTCCTTGCAAGCTCAAAGCGATGTGATTATAAAATAGCGCTGTAGTTTCAAAAATAAAGGCTGAAGACGGTAACGCCGATTATGTCAAATGTTCTCATGAATACGCGGGAAGTCGCAGAGTATCTGGATATCAATGAAAAGCAGGTCTATGCACTGATTAAATCCGGACGGATTCCGGCAACCCGGGTAACGGGAAAGTGGCTTTTTCCAAAGGATTTGATAGATGAATGGCTGCTTGAGGATGCCCGGACGGGGCTGAGTGAGGCAAGGCAGAGAAGCCGGAAAATGGGAGGCGCCCTCCTGGCCGCCGGCAGCAACGATCCCATGCTGGACATTCTTCAAGGCACCCTTCGGAAGGAGCATCCTGAATTTTATATATTTTCAGCCAGCACGGGGAGCAGAGACGGACTGCTGGCCCTCAATGCCGGTTATACCGATATTGCGTGGACCCATCTGTGGGATCCCCGGAATGACACGTACAACATTCCCTACCTGGCCCAATATGTGCCCGACCGCAGAGGTGTTGTGGTCAATCTTTTCTACCGTGAACTGGGTTTTGTAACTTTACGGGGCAATCCCTTGGGTATC
>JAVETB010000006.1:0-67119 GCA_034006265.1 Syntrophus sp. (in: bacteria)
GGTGCGGGAAGCATAAAATCTTCCGTATACCAGGATTATCCTGGGATATGTTCCGTATTCAATCCGTGTTGCAATCTCCGCACAATATGAAAGGATTGGGTCAACCCGACAGGCGGGAAGCCGCCGGTCGAATGCACGGCAGTGTTGAAGCTGGGAGGAAATCACGATGGCCGAGATGAAAAGAAGTTCCGATGCGCACAAAAAACCGCGAACCCGAAGGAGCAGGCTGTTCGGATTCAACAATTCCATCCTGAGCAACAAGACGGTTTACCTGAATCCCTATGTGGAAAGCGTCGACAGCCTTTCCATGGAAGAGGTCGTCCTGCTTGCTTCAGCGGGCAAGTCTTTCAGCAACAAGGACTCATAGGAATCAACGGAATCAAAGGGGCGATTTCAGAAAGGGCGTGCGCCGCCGGCAAGGACCCTCTGCACCGTTCGTCTGCCCGCAGCGGAGGACCCGTTCCAAGGGGAGTTGTGAGGATTTCCTGAACAGCCGGAACTCCATCGGGGGAACGGCTGAAACCCCTGCCGGAAAGCCCTTTCCCCGGGCCCGCCGCAAGACCGGAGGCCGGCCCTCTGCACACCAGAATTCCCTGAGCAATTCGAACGCTCTTGTCACCTCCGCCGCCGTCAGCGGGGGCGGTGACCTGCCGGAATTTCCCCACCCCGGGTAGAACAAGTGATGCAACGTTCACAGGCATCGTTTCCCAGGTGACCTCCCCGCTTAAATATCGGTTGACTATTTGTGATGGTAACGTCATATGGAGTCGATGACAGGATTTCCGTTTCTGGAAATCGATCACATTCAACGTTACATGAGGACGTCCGGCATTGTCCTGGAAGACGAGCGCTTATGAAGAAAACGGCTGATCATGCAGAGCCCCTTGTTCGAAGGGAAATTCCTCCCCTGATATCACGCAATATGCGGATCGCCGGAGAGGCGCAGCACAAGCACTCCTGGCCTACGATCCCCGGTGCTTTCTTCAGAATCTACAAGGACGAACCCCTTTCCCTGGAAATGACCTTCGAGGAGGGGAACCCTTCGACCCGCGTCATGCTGTACACGAATCTGGTCAGCGAGTCGGAAGAGTGGGGCGAGATTGAATTTCACAATAATTTCTCAGGGAATTTCACCCTTTCGGTTTTGCCGTCGAGATGCGGAATTTTCCTCTTCAAGATCAAATTTTCTCCGGACGGCGGAAAAACGTGGTACTGGGATCGATGCCCCGTGACAAAGGTCATTGTCGATCCCGAGGTCGCCAAGGACATCAGAATGTATACGCTTATTCCAAGCGTGTCCGGCCATATCGGAGACTGGATAGCCGCCCTGGATCACATCCGGGATCTGGAATTCAACACCGTTCATCTGCTTCCCGTGACCACCATGGATTATTCCGAAAGCCCCTATGCGGCAGCCGATCTTTTCAGCATCGATCCCTCCTTTCTGAATCCGGCCGATTCAAGGAGCGGCCTGGATCAATTCGAGGATTTTGTCCGTGCGGCCCGTCAAAACGGCATCAAACTCTGCGTGGATCTCGTCCTCAATCATATCGGCGTTTCCAGCCAGGTCGCCAGGCACTGTCCGGAATGGTTTATTGCGGACCACGACGAGCCGGACGGCCTCCTTCGGGCGGGCTGCTGGCACATGAACAAATGGATCCGGTGGGAGGATCTGGCGGTCATCCAGTATGACCAGCCCGAACCGAGCATCCGGCAGGAGGTTTGGTCGTACATGAAGCAGTATGCCCTTTTCTGGGCAAGCTATGCCGCCTATACCGGCGGCATGATCCGTCTTGACAACCTTCATTCCAGCCATCCGGCATTCATCGAGGACCTGATCAGCTCCCTTCGTAGCGCTTATCCTGACCTCATCATCCAGGCGGAATTCTTTTCCGATTCCAATACGCTTCTGAGAACCGCGGCAAAGTGCGAACTCAACCTGCTGCTGGCAAATCCCTGGGAGCACCCCTTTGCCGAGGATTTGCGCGAATATCTTCGCTACCTTCACGAAATCAGCAAAAATATCCGATTTCTGACCCCGGTCACGACCCACGATACAGGCACACCCGCACAGCTGTATGGGACTCCGGAAGCGGCGGTGGCCCGTTATTTCACCCTGGCCCTTCTTGCCACAGGCCAGACCGGAATGGTCCAGGGGACGGAACACGGCGTGCTCGAAAAGATCGATTTCATCGGGCGGAAGCGCTCCGTATCCTTTCCGGCCCCCCACCGCTACAATGTCCTGATCCGGAAAATAAACACCCTCCTTCACAAGTATTCCCTCTTTCACGAGGGCGGAAACATCCGTTTCGTGGACCAGGGTCATGGCGCGCTTATTGCTGCCGTCCGGGAAGGTCGGAAAAACCCCCGGGAGAAGTTTCTGCTGATTTCAAATCTGGACACGGTTAACGCTTACAAGATCAAACTCCCCCTGTCCGACATGCTTCTTCAGAAGGACAGGTGCCGGCTTCAGGAGATGATCCGGGGCGAGTCGGTGATTCTGGAAAGCTGCGCCCCCCTGGAAATTGAAGTTGAACCCTGCGGCATGAGGGCTTACCGCATCCAGTGAAGTGAGACCCGGACGCGCCCTGCATTCTGCCTGCATCACGTTGGGTAAGGAGGATTGGAGCCCATGATGACTTCGGAGATCCTGGAACGATACGCGGACGTCCTTATCTGGGGAATGACGACCGCACGAAAGAAACGATTCAAAAAGGGGGATACCGTGCTCATTCAGTACGATGTCCCGGCCCTGCGCCTGGCCGAGATGCTGTATGCGAAGCTGGTTGAGAGGGGGATGAATGTCCTTCAGCGGATGAACCTCACATCGGCCATGGAGCATTCCTTCTATTCCCGGGCAAACTCAAGCCAGCTGGTCTTCATCCCCCCCGGCGACCGGGAGCTGTCCGGCCATCTCAACGGGCGCATTTATCTCCACGCCCCGGAATCGCTGACCCACCTGGCCGATATCGACCCCGCCGTCATCGCCAAGGCGCAGCTTTCCCGAAAACCCCTGAGGGATATCTTCAACGAACGGGAAGATCAGGGTGCCTATGCCTGGACACTCTGCACCGTCCCGACGGAGGACATGGCGAAGAAGGCCGGGCTGTCGCTGAGCGATTATACGGAGCAGTTGATACGGGCCTGCTATCTCGATGAGCGACAGCCGGTGGAAACATGGATGTCCGTCTATCGCGAAGTGGGAAAAATCAAGGCCTGGCTCAATCGCCTTCCCGTCCGGGCCTTTTCGATCGCATCGGAAAGCGTGGATTTGAGGATCACCCCCGGCGCCATGCGCAAATGGATCGGAATATCCGGCCACAACATCCCCAGCTTTGAGATCTTTCTCTCTCCCGACTGGCGGGGAACGGAAGGGACGTATTATGCGAATCAGCCTTCCTTCCGCCTTGGAAACTATGTGGAGGGGGTAAGGCTTCGCTTTGAAAAGGGCAGGGCTGTTGCCATCGAGGCGGAGAAGGGGCTGGAGTTTGTCGTCAAGCAGCTTTCCATGGACCGGGGAGCTTCCCAGGTGGGAGAATTTTCCCTTACCGACCGGCGCTTCTCCCGCATTGACCGCTTCATGGCGGATACCCTTTTTGACGAAAATTACGGAGGGGAATACGGGAACTGCCACATCGCCGTGGGGGCCTCCTATTCAGACACTTATGCGGGCAATACGGCTGAACTGGACAAAACAGCGAAGCGGAAGCTGGGGTTCAATGATTCGGCCCTGCACTGGGATCTGGTGAATACGGAGCCGAAGACCGTCACAGCGGAGTTGACGACGGGGAAGAAAATTCTTCTCTATGAAAACGGCGAGTTCCGCTGTTGAGCGATGAAGGAGGCAGGGGCACGGTCCAGGGACCGCATCCGTGCGAACTGTGGAGAGGCGGGGTGAAGGCGCGTCCGTTTCGGCCGGTCCGTTGGCGGGCCGACGGCAGGATTGCAGGTGGGACGGGGCTGAGTCAGGGCATGATAAGCTCAGCCGCCTTCCGAAGAAAGGCGTGAAGCATGCAGACGTTTCTTCCCTATCCCGACTTCCGGCAGTCCCTCCAGATCCTGGATTACAGAAGGCTCGGAAAGCAGCGCGTGGAGGCCTTCCAGCTGATCCGTGCCATCACCGTCGGAACGGGCTGGAGCCGGCATCCCGCCGCCCGGATGTGGACGGGGTATCTCAACGCCCTGAAGCTCTACTACAACCTGGCCATTGAGGAATGGGAGCGTCGGGGATACCGGAACAGGATGAAGAAAATGGCCGTCGAGGGGGAAGTCGTTCTGCCGTCCTGGTTCGGTGACGAGGCGTTTCATGCCGCGCACCGGTCCAATCTCCTGCGGAAGGACCCCGCATATTACGGACAGTTCGGCTGGCGGGAGCCGCCGACTCTTCCCTATGTCTGGAATGAGGAGAAATGGCTCCATCCTTCTTCAGGAAATCCCTGAGGGGGAACGAGACGGGAAAGGGGAAAGGATCATGGTTGTGGGCAGATTGGTGGTTGCTGGAATCGCCTGGGCTGTGTTTGCCGGGACCGCTTCGGCTGCGGAACCCGTGCGGCAGATCAATGCCTGCGAAGCGGGAAGGCTTCCGGAGCTGGCGGATCAGGTAGCAACGGAAACGGAAAATCAGATCCGGAAGGCGAAATACCCGGAGGAGGTCGCCCAGATCATCGGGCGGGCCCAGATCGATTTCCTGCGTATCCTGATTCGGCAGAACGACGAAATCCTTCGGCTGAACAGCGCAATACGACAGCTTCTCCAGAAGGACATGAGGTAAAATCCCCCTTTGTAGAACAACAGAGGGAAGTACAACCCGGCCTCAACATTACGGAAGAAAAAAAGGAATACCGGCATGAACGATTCTATCGAAAGGAATATCCCCGGAAATGCCCCCGGGATCCGGCACACTTCCCCCTCCGGCAGAAGGGGATGGTCTTGTTGGCGGAGTGTCGTCCTCATCCCCCTGCTCATTCTGTTCCTGCCCCTTTCCTCGGTGTCGGAAAATCTTTCCTGCCGCCGTTTGCCGATGGTCATGGAGGGGTTTCTTTCCAACCATTACGCAGTCAAGACCATAACCAGGGAGGTCAAGGCCCAGGCCATCGAACAGATGATTAAGAGACTCGACCCATCCAAAACGATGCTGTATTCGTCCGATGTGGAAAGGCTGAGGCCGGTTCTCCATAGCTTGTTTGCCGGGATGCAGAGAGGCGATTGCGCTGCGCTGAAACCGGTCTATGACGTGCTGGTTGCGCGGGCGCGGGAGAACGAGGAGATGGTCCGGAAGATCCTGGCGGCGGACTATCGGCTCGACGAAGCGACGGAGCTGAACATCAACGTCAGCAAGCGATCCTATCTGAAAACGAAGGCGGAAAAGTACGAGCTCCTCAAAAAGATCGTGCAGTTTCGGATTGAAAACACCCTGCAGACGGGCATCGACCTGGCAGAGGCCAGGAAGCAGCAGATTCACCATTACGAACTGCAGACCATGAGGGTGATCGAGCGCAATCCGGAAGAGCTTCTCACGAACGCGGCCGAAGCCTTCGCGCTGGCCCTCGATCCGCACACGAACTATCTGTCCCCGGAAAAATTTGAGGATTTCCGGATTTCCATGCAGCTTTCCCTGGAGGGAATAGGGGCCATCCTGAGCAGCGACAATGGTTTTACCGTCATTGAGGAGTTGACCGCCGGCGGAAGCGCCGCACGGTCGGGTCTGCTCAAGCCGAAGGACAGGATCATCGCCGTAGCCCAGGAAGGGGAACGGCCCGTCAATGTCATCGACATGGATCTCCATGATGTGATTCGGATGATCCGCGGCAGGAAAGGGACGCGGGTTGTCCTTACGATCCTCCGTCAGGAGGAGCGGACGACCCGTTTCAATGTCGTTCTCATCCGCGACAAGGTGGAGCTCAAGGAGCAGGAGGCCAGCATCGAATACGTGATCCGCAAAGCCGGCGATCGGCGGTATACCTTCGGGGTGATCGATCTCCCTTCGTTCTACGGCGATGAAAAGGAAAACAAGTCCTGCTACGAAGATGTAAAAAGGCTGCTTGGAGAGGCCGGGGGGCGTCGTGTCGATGGAATCGTGCTTGACCTTTCGCGCAACGGCGGGGGGCTCCTGAAGGAGGCGGTGCGCCTCGCCGGCCTGTTTGTCGATCAGGGTGGGATCGTAGCGACCAGGGACCATCTCGATCAGGTGACTGTTCTTGCCAACGGCTCGGCCGTCGTGGGGCCGGCGGGCTACACATACAAGCTGATGGCCTTTCCCGGGGAAGATCCACGCGCGCTCTATACAGGGCCCGTTGTTGTGCTGACAAGCCGCTTGAGCGCATCGGCCAGCGAGATCGTCGCGGGCGCTCTTAAGGACTACGCCCGATCGGTGATTGTCGGATCGGATCATACCTTCGGGAAGGGCTCCGTGCAGGTCATGATGCCCCTTCCCTGGAACCTGGGCGGCATGACCGTCACCACGGGCATGTTCTTTCTTCCCGGCGGCAAATCCACGCAGAAGACCGGTGTCGAAGCGGACGTGAAGCTGCCCATCTGGTTCACCCTTGAAGACGTCGGTGAAACGGCCCTGGATTACCCCCTTCCAGCCCAGAAGATCCCGCCTTTCCTCGGATCGAAGGGAAGGGCGCCTCTGTGGAAGCCTGTCACACCGGCCATGCTTTCGAACCTGGCGGCAAGATCCAGGGAACGGGTCGCCAAGGACGCGAAGTTCGCCGAGATCATTCGGACCAGCAAAGAGGCGGCTGCCAGGAAGGGCATCATCCGGCTTGCCGACCTGCGCAGGGACATGGTCAAGGAAAACGGTGCGAAGAAGAACGGTGCGAAGAAGAAGGAGACCTACACCGAGTTGAGGCAAAAGGCAAAGGAGCAGTATGCCCCCTTCGTGAACGAGGGCGTCAATGTCCTTCTCGACATGGTGACCATGGGTTACGGTAATGCCCCGCGCGGAGGATCATCCTCGAATTGACGTGACCCCGGGAAGCCTGTTCCATCTGTTCCTTAAATAGCCTCAGCCGGCTTGGAAGCCCGTTCCCGGCTGAGGCGGAACACCTGCTCCGCTGCCGATGTCCCGCTGTCCGGCGTGCGGGGTCGAAGCGAATCTCAATCGTTCAACCGTGAACACCCCGGCATCACCCCTGCGCTTTCCGACGCTTGAACCCCTTTCCGGCCTCCGCCGCCTTCCGCGATTCATCCCATTATCCGTGAGATTTCAGATTGGAATTTATACGGCCCCGCGCCCTTGACATGCCTGGGGTCGATAAATATATTAGCTGCGGATTTGCTGAGACAGACAACGGAAAGGATCGGGTCCTACGGGTTCCATGGAAGACCATATCATCAAAATATTTAAGGAAAGCGCTCAGCTCAAAGACATTTTTCTGAACGAAAACCTGGGCCGGCTGGTGAATGTCATCGAAGCCGTAACCGGCGCCCTGAAGTCCGGAAACAAGATCCTGATTTTCGGAAACGGCGGCAGCGCAGCAGATGCTCAGCATCTCGCGGCGGAGTTCGTCAATCGCTTTGTCATCGAAAGACCCCCGTTGCCGGCCATCGCCCTGACGACAGACACGTCGGTCATAACGAGCATCGGTAACGACTATGATTTTTCGGAAATCTTCAGCAAGCAGATACGAGCGATCGGGCAGGCAGGCGATATCGCCTGGGGAATCAGTACGAGTGGAAAATCGCCCAATGTTTTGAAGGGTCTTGAAGTGGCTGGGAAGATGGGCCTGATTACCGTGGGGCTGACGGGACACGATGGCGGAGACATCGCCAGGAAGGTGGATTACGTTCTCAATGTCCCCTCAAACAGCACCCCCAGGATTCAGGAAGTGCACATTGCCATCGGTCATGTCATCTGCGAAATGATCGATTTCAAGCTTTTTCAGAGGCCTGAACTTAAATGAGGGCTTGGAACGGTTGGAAACAATCCGGGAACTATTCAGAAAGGAAATACGTTGCGGCATGACAGAGAAGGAGAAAAAAGATCAGGAAGATCTCGCTCCGGAATCCATCGAAGAGAGTCTTTATGACGAGTTTAAGGGGGAGGACGCTGCCGGTCAGGACACTGAATTCCTGAAGGCCCAGCTGGAGTTGAAGGAAAAGGAAGTTGCGGAGCACTACAATAATTACCTCCGCGCACTGGCCGATCTTGAGAATTATAAAAAGAGGGCGGCCAGGGAAAGGGCAGATCTCGTGAAATACGGACATGAGAATCTGCTGCGGGATTTCCTTCCGATTCTGGACAGCCTGGACCGGGCGATGGATGCGGCATGCAGCTCCGACAATATGGAGGCTTTTCAGGAGGGTCTCACCCTCGTACGGAATCAGTTCCTCGGTTGTCTGGAAAAGTATGGTGTGGAACCGATCGTGGCCTGCGGTTTGGATTTTGACCCCAACGTCCATGAGGCCATGCTGGAGGTTGAAAGCGATTCGCATGAAGACAGACAAGTGGTCGACGAATACCAGAAGGGGTACCTTTATCAGGGAAGGCTGCTGAGACCGGCGAAGGTTTCCGTCTGCAGGCGCAGGAAGTAGATACTCATAAATGGAATCTATGACATTGGAATACAGCAACACCATCAGACATTAAGGAGGATGAAATTTCTATGGGAAGAATTATCGGAATCGATTTGGGAACGACCAACTCGTGCGTTTCCGTCATGGAAGGGGGAGACCCTGTCGTAATCGCCAATCAGGAAGGCAATCGAACGACGCCGTCCGTCGTCGCCTTTTCGGAAAGCGGCGAACGGCTGGTTGGGCAGGTTGCCAAGCGGCAGGCCGTGACCAATTCGGAAAACACCGTTTACGCGATTAAAAGGCTTATCGGCCGGAAATATAATTCCAAGGAAGTTCAATATGACAAGAGCATCAGCCCCTTCAAGATCACCGAGGCGTCCAATGGAGACGCGCAGGTTGAAGCGAGGGGAAGGGCCTACAGCCCCGCTGAGATCTCATCGATGATCCTGGTCAAAATGAAGCAGACCGCAGAGGATTATCTGGGGGAAAAGATCACGGACGCCGTCATTACCGTTCCGGCGTATTTTAATGACTCCCAGCGTCAGGCCACGAAGGACGCAGGAAAAATCGCCGGCTTGAATGTTCTCCGAATCATCAACGAGCCGACGGCGGCGGCCCTGGCATACGGACTGGACAAGAAAAAGGACGAAAAGATTGCCGTCTTCGACCTGGGTGGAGGCACCTTCGACATCTCCATCCTCGAGTTGGGCGAAGGGGTCTTCGAGGTCAAATCCACCAATGGAGATACCCATCTGGGCGGGGAGGATTTCGATCAGCGGATCATTGATTATCTGGTCAGTGAATTCAAGAAAGACCAGGGAATCGACCTCCGCAGCGACAAAATGGCCCTGCAGCGCCTCAAGGAAGCGGCGGAGAAGGCGAAAATGGAACTGTCCTCGGCCATGGAAACGGACATCAATCTACCCTTCATCACCGCCGATGCCTCGGGGCCCAAACATATGAACATCAAGCTGACGCGGGCTAGAATGGAGGCGCTCGTGGAAGAGCTGATCGACCGGCTTGAGGGACCCTGCCGGACGGCGCTGAAGGATGCCGGCCTGGCGGCGAAGGATATTGATGAAGTCATCCTTGTCGGAGGCATGACACGGATGCCGAGGGTTCAGCAGAAGGTAAAGGAAGTTTTCGGCAAGGAGCCCAACAGGGGGGTCAATCCCGATGAAGTTGTGGCCGTCGGTGCCTCCATTCAGGGCGGCGTTCTTGCCGGTGAAGTCAAGGATGTCCTGCTCCTCGATGTGACGCCTCTGTCTCTGGGCATTGAAACTCTCGGCGGTGTCATGACCAAGCTCATCGAGAAGAACACGACCATCCCGACCCGGAAGAGCCAGATTTTTTCCACCGCGGCGGACAATCAGCCGGCCGTGAGCATTCATGTCCTTCAGGGCGAACGCTCCATGGCGTCGGATAACAGGACCCTGGGTCGGTTCGATCTCGTCGGGATCCCCCCGGCGCCCCGAGGAATTCCACAGATCGAGGTGACCTTCGACATTGATGCCAACGGGATCGTCCATGTCTCCGCGAAGGATCTGGGAACGGGGAAGGAACAGAGCATCAAGATAACGGCGTCAAGCGGCCTTTCCGAGTCCGAGATCGAGAAGTTCGTCCGGGAAGCCGAGGCACATGGGGAAGAAGACCGCAAAAAGAAGGATCTCGTGGAAGCGAGAAACTCGGCGGATGCCATGGCCTATGGTGTCGAGAAAAACATCAAGGAGTTCGGCGACAAGGTGGATCCGGCAGAAAAGGTCCGGATTGAAGAGGCCATTGTGAAGGTCCGGAAAGCCGTGGAGGGTGATGACCTCGATGCCATCAGGTCCGCACAGGAAGAGTTGACGACGGCGT
Organism: Syntrophus sp. (in: bacteria); assembly: GCA_034006265.1. Lineage (GTDB taxonomy): Bacteria > Desulfobacterota > Syntrophia > Syntrophales > Syntrophaceae > Syntrophus. The sequence goes on from JAVETB010000006.1 coordinate 10,378, forward strand.
CCCACAAGCTGGCCGAGGCAATGTACGCAAAAACCGCACAGCAGCCCGGTGGAGGCCCTCAACCTGGGGAGGGTCCCGGTGCCGGAGCCCAGGAGGCGGGCAGAAAGGACGATGACGTCGTGGACGCCGATTTCGAAGAGGTAAAATAAACCAGGGTTCATCAAACCCGGAGGATGCCTGGATGTCAGGAGGCCTGATGTCCGGGCATCTTTGTTTGTGCGGAAGAAGGGAGGAAAACGATGAGATATCTTCTGACCAATGACGACGGGATCTACGCCAGGGGGCTGAGCGCCCTGTACCGGGAACTTTCGAAGGAGGCCGACTGCCTGATCGTGGCGCCGGAAGTGGAGCAGAGCGCTGTCGGGCATGCCATCACGCTCAATCGCCCCCTCATGATAAGGCGCACGAACAAGGACGGAAGCTTTCTGGGATACGCCGTCTCCGGGACGCCGGCGGACTGCGTCAAGATCGGGATCAAGGAGCTTTCGGAAAAGCCCGTGGATCTTGTCATTTCGGGGATCAACATCGGCTCCAACGTCGGAATCAATGTCATTTATTCCGGTACCGTTTCCGCGGCGACGGAGGGGTCGATCCTTGGGGTTCCCTCCATGGCCATTTCGCTGGGCACGCTGCGCAACGCCGATTATACCGTTGCTGCCGATTTTGCCCGGAGGATGTCCCGCTTCATGATCAAATATTTTGCCGGAAAAAGCATTGCCCTGAACATCAATGTGCCGCCCCTGCCGAGAAGCGAGATCAAGGGGATCGCGGTAACGCGGCAGGGAAAGGCGCGCCTCATCGAATGTTTCGACAAACGGGTCGACCCCCGTGAACGGCTTTATTATTGGCTGGCGGGTGAAACACAGCTTTCGGAGCAGGAGGAGCCCGATTCCGATGGAAGCGCCCTGAGCCGGGGGATGATTTCCATTACCCCCATCCATAACGATATGACGCGCCATGATGCCATTGGCGGCTTGAAAGAACTCGTGGGGCAGGAAAGCGCCCTCTTTGCGTCAACGAAATGTGAATGCTCTGATTAGAGGGGCTTTTCAGCGGGCCGCAATGACGGGTATCGGGCTCACTTGAAAAAGGCTGCGGCCGGACTGCTCCCGGCCCGTCAGGGCCAGAACCAGCAATTCGATGGATCCTTCCCGGACAAACTGCAGGGCCGTTTCGTCCACCGGCCCCCGCAGGGCGACGGTCACCCAGTCGATGGGAGTGTCCTGGTCGTTCTGTTCGAAATAATCCTCCAGCTTTCTGTTCAGGTCGGCAATCCGGCTCTGTTCTTCCGCAATGAGGAGAATCGTCAGAGGCCATACGGCACTGAGGGAGAGGGCGACAGCCAGGTCCAGGGCGCGGTCCGATTCCCGGCTGCCGTCATAGACCAGCCCCATGCTTTCAATTTCCAGAAACTGGGGGGGGATGACCATCAGAGAGGCCATGGCGGGGCGTGTTGCGAGTTCTGAAAAGGAAACGGCGTCATCACGGCCGTTGTCCAGGCCCTGCCGGTGCACGAGCAGGAGGCTGCCCTCTCCGTTGCCCGTTGCCGCATAGATCGAGTCTGCGGAAAGGTCGGTAATTTTCTTCAGGTTTGGTGAAATTCCGGCAAGATCGCAGTCCTTCTGAAAACTGCGGACGAGAATCTCCTCGGTGGGAGAATCTTCCAGGGCTTTGCCTGCGTACAATCCAACCAGGGGAACATTCAATCTTTTGGCGGCATAAACCCCGTAGGCGACAGCCCTCGAACTGAGCGTCAGCCCGCTCAGAGGCACCAGAATGGATTGGACGGCGGCACGGCTCATGATTTTCCGTTCTCCTTTTCATCGTTATTCGGTCTTCCTTAGCTCCATTTACCAGAAGAGGCCGGATCCTTCAATGCCTTTTCCGGCTTGCCCGGACGGCCAATCGGGGAAAAAATGCCAACCAGGATGTTCGACGAGATCTCGATGTTTGAACGGCTTGAGGAAATCAATACAAAGCCGGATCCATTCCAGTTTTATACGGCTGCTGATCTGTGGACGGATGAACACACCTCTGAGCAGATGCTCAAGTTTCACCTGGACCCGGAAATGGATGTCGCATCCCGCAACCATGCCTTCATCGACCGGTCCGCAGATTGGATTGCTTCCCATTTCGACATCGGGCCTGGGAAGAAGATTGCCGACTTCGGCTGCGGCCCTGGATTGTATGCCGTGAGGCTGGCTCGAAGGCAGGCCGCCGTGACCGGCATCGACTTCTCGCGGAGATCTATTCGCTATGCCCGGGAAGCGGCAGACAGGGAAGGGCTCTCCATTCATTACGTAAACATGAACTACCTGGATTTTGAAGCGGACGGTCGCTTTGATCTCATCGTGATGATCATGTGCGATTTCTGCGCATTGAGCCCCGCACAGAGAAAAAAGATCCTGTCCCGGTTCCATGGGCTTCTCGATCTCTCCGGTTCCGTGCTCCTCGATGTGTATTCCCTGGTGGCCTTCGACGGACGGGAAGAGAAGGCGGAGTATGGACCCGGTCTCCTCGACGGCTTCTGGTCTTTCGGCAGCTATTACGGCTTTCTCAATACGTTCAAGTATGAAAAGGAAAAGGTGGCTCTCGATAAGTACACGATCATCGAGCCCCACCGTTCGCGGACGATCTACAACTGGCTGCAGTATTTCAGCCCCGAGGATCTGGAAAGGGAGCTTGCGGAGTGCGGGTTTGCCGTCGAAGGGTATTATTCCGATGTGGCGGGGACGCCTTTTTCAGCGCACAGCAGGGAATTTGCCGTCATTGCAGGGAAGCGGCCGTGATCACGGAACAGGCTGACCGGCCGGACATGCCGGATTTATCGTTGACAAAAAAGTCCAGGCCTCCTACATTCATATCACTATAAGAATCAGAATGTTCAGAACTTCTTGTACCGTGTTTTCTTCCATCCGAACGGAAGGAAGAAGGACCCGCGGCAGGGAAAGACGACATTTCGAGTCGGTGATCTCTAATCCATCTTGAAAACGGTTGTGAGTGGAACCAAAGGAGGGGAGACGATGAAAACCCGGATCAATTTCGAGGAAGAGACGGCGCGCTCCAGGCGTCTGGCAGATGTGGCCCGGCAGAAGGCGCCGGCGGAAACCCTCATTCAGAATGGAACGCTTTTCAATGCCTTTACCGGGGAGTTCCTTCCGGGGCAGTCCCTTTGGATTGCCGAGGGAAGAATTGCTTACGCGGGGCCTGATTCGGACTGTGTCCGGGATGAACGGACCGAGGTGATCGATGCCGAAGGAATGACCCTCCTGCCCGGATTGATTGACGGCCACACCCACATCCTGATGCGTTCCGGCCTCGAGGAATTCATCCGCCATGTGCTTCCCGGCGGAACGACGACGATCATTACGGAGCTGATCGAATTTGCATCCTTCTTCGGCATGCTGGGGATCGAGCCCCTCGTCCGGGCGCTGAAAGACCAGCCGATCCGCTTTTATTACACCCTCCCGCCACTGTGCGCCCTGACGCCGGCCCTGGAACGTACCGCGCCGGATAACGCAGCGTATCTCCCCTATCTGGAGGATCCGCAATGTATGGGGGTCGGGGAAATCTACTGGAGCAACCTGTTTCTTGAAGGAATGCAGGGAAGCAGGGTGCAGGAACTGGCCCGGATGGCGATCCTCCTGGGAAAGCGTGCAGAAGGCCATACGGCCGGGGCGCCTGCCAAGAGCCTCCAGGCCTATACCGGATTCGGCTTCTCCTCCGATCACGAACCCATTACGGCCGCAGAAGCCCTGGACCGGCTGAGACTGGGGTACTGGGTCATGGTCCGCCAGGGCTCCATCCGGAAGGAGCTGCCGGAAATAGCCCCTCTCTTCCGGGAAAACCTGGATTTCCGGCGGATGGCCCTCTGCACGGATTCCGTTGATCCCCAGGAGCTCCTGGACCAGGGCTATCTGGAGGGATCCCTGCGCTCGGCTCTGAAGCTGGGCATCCCGCCCGCCCAGGCCTACCAGATGGTGACGATCAACGTGGCGGAGCATTTCCGCCTGGACCATCAGCTCGGCTCCCTGTCTCCGGGAAAGGCGGCGGATGTCGTCGTGATCCCATCTCCGGCGGAGTATGAACCCCGAAGGATTCTGATCGCTGGAAAGACGGTTTTTTCGGAAGGGAAGACCCTCGTCGAACCGAGGCATGTGGAATTTCCTGAAGCCCTCTTTTCCTCCGTCAGAATAGCGGGGTATTCGCTGGAGGAACCGCGGAAAGCAGGGCGATGCCGAGTCATGGAGCTTGTGAACCGCCTGGTAACCCGAGAAAAGATCATCGATTTTAACAATCCGGAAGATGCGGCCGATGTTCTCTATGCCATAGCCCTGAACCGGACGGGTGGCGGGAAATCCTTTACGGGATTTCTGAAAGGGTTCGGATTGAAGCAGGGGGCCTGCGGCACCACGACATCCTGGGATACGGTGGACATGCTCTGCGCCGGAGCCGATATGGCCTCGATCCGGACCGTCATCGAACGGCTGAGGGAAATCGGCGGGGGGGCCGTTTTCGCCATCGGCGAAACAGTGGTGGCCGAATGTCCCCTTGCCCTGTGCGGGGTCGTTTCCCTTGCGCCCCTGAAAACCCTGGCCGCGCAGATGAGAAATCTGGACGAAGCCCTGCAGAATGCGGGTGCGAGATGGGAAAAACCCGTCTTGACGCTCGATACCCTGACAACGGCCTCCATTCCCCATCTGCGGATTACCCACGAGGGATATGTCCGCATGCGGGACCGAAAAATCCTGCCGCTCAGTGAGTGATGTCCTTTTTTGCCTGCCGGCGGGCCGGGGAACCCGACTCCGCCGGTAGGCCCGGTCGTTCCATCTGCCGCGATACCGTTATTTCTCCGCCTCGGGTGTTCCCCATGAAGGCGGACCGCTACCGGTGAAGCGACCCTTCCCTGCTCTGCCGTTCTTCCCCGGCCGGGTTCACATCCCTGTTGCAATAACGTGGAATTTTACGTATAGGAAACCCCGGAGTAGAGGCGGGAATCTTGAACCCCGGAGAGGAATCCGTCGGGAAGACTGCAGGCGGGTGCAGGCACTCCGGAGGCCCGCCGGAAGGAATGCGCTTTGAGATGACGATGAGACATGCGGAGCCGGCAACAGGTGGGAAAACAACATCATGCTGAATTTTAATCTGGATGCAAGTCGGATTGCCATTATCGGACCCGGGCGTCTGGGGACATCCTTCGCATACAAGTTCGGCCGGGACAATAAAAAGGTTGACATTTATTATCACGACGCGGACGTTTGCCGGGCCATCAATCGAGACCATCTCAACCCCAAGCATCTCACCGAGGATCTTGCCCGGCTGGTGGGAGGGATGGACAAGGTTCCGAGGCTGTCACCCCATGTCGTTGCCACCAATGATCTGGAAAGGATCGTGGAAGATCACGATGTCATCATGCTGTCGGTCACCACGAACCGCCTTCCCGAACTGCTGAGCTACCTGGAGCCGCTGCTGGAAAAGAAAACGGGGGACACCTGTCTCATTTCTCCGATCAAGGGGCTGACATCCGATGAGTTGACCAAGGAACTCATTACGCCTTCCCAGCTGATCAACAACCATCTTCACCGATTGAAGCACAAATATCAGGTGGTCTGTATCGGGGGGCCTTTCTTCGACGTGGACATCGCCCTGGGGCGTCCCGTCTGTGTGACGATTGCCGGCAAGGGCCGGATATGCCGCTTTGTCCGGGAGGAGCTGCTCCAGTTCAATCGCCGGGAGCTGAATTCCTACTACAATTTCGACATCGTGGGCGTCGAGGCCTGCGGATCCCTGAAGAACGTTGTGGCCAATATCAAGGGGGTTGCCGATTCCCTGAATCTGGGCGATTCGTTCCCCGGCACCATCTTCGCCCGTTCCGGAGTCGAAATCCGGTCCCTGTCGAAGCTTCTTGGAGGCGACTTTCAGGCCTTCTACAGCCAGGCCGGGGTGGGGGACATGTATGTGACCCTGTCTTCCTACGCCAGCAAGAACTATCGCTACGGCAAATATTTCTATGAACATTATAACGGCAACCCCATCGAGACCAATCTGAAGGTTCTGGCGCGCATCGACGGGACGCCGGAAGGTCCCAATACCATCAAGAATGTTCACCGATTCCTGGAAAAGAAGAATATGTACAGTCCGCTGTTTCAATGCGCTTACCAGATTTTCAATGAAGGGGGGAACAAGGCGAAGATGAAGGAGCTGCTCATCCAGTCCTGCCAGCTCGACCGGCGGGTCAAGGAATACATCGGGCCGGTTTCCCGGTTCCTGTACCACGTCATGCCGAATCTGTGGTACCGCCGGGACAAGGGGATCCTGGCCAACCTGGACAAGTAAGGGCGATGGGCGGGTCTGGTTTCAAATAAGGGCTTGACTTTATCCGGCCGCGTGTGGTAGCGGGGAGAGAAAATTTCAGCAAATGTCGGATGGTGACAGGGTATCGGAATGATGACATCTCCTGCGAATCAACCGGTGGGCTGGTGGCGGCCTTTGAATCGTCCCTGCCCACAATAAGAAAACATTCCTTTCAGGTGTGGGTGGAAAAATCCTTCCCATGCCTTTGACGCAAACCGGAAAGCCATGGGAAACCCCATGGCTTTTTTAATCATTTCCGCCAGTGGAGAAAGAGGCGCCGGAAATACGATCAATCAGTTAAAAAAGGAGAAGAAGATATGGAACCACGTAAGATTGTCTTGGAAGACAGCGAGATCCCCAGGCAATGGTATAACATCCAGGCGGACCTCCCAAAACCCCTCAGCCCACCACTTCACCCGGGAACGCAGAAGCCTGTCGGTCCGGATGATCTGGCCCCGATTTTCCCCATGAACATCATTGAACAGGAAGTCAGTACCCAGCGGTGGATTGACATCCCTGAAGAGGTTTTGGACAAGTACCTGATCTGGCGGCCTTCGCCCCTGTACCGGGCCAGGAGTTTTGAAAAGCTTCTCGATGCACCGGTGAAGATCTATTACAAAAACGAAGGGGTCAGTCCTGCCGGATCCCACAAGCCCAATGCCGCCGTTCCCATGGCTTACTACAACAGGCAGTTCGGCATCAAGAGATTGACAACGGAGACAGGGGCCGGCCAATGGGGCAGCGCCCTGAGCATGGCGGCCACCATGTTCGATCTGGAATGCCGTGTATATATGGTCCGGGTCAGCTTTGAGCAGAAGCCCTACCGTCGGATGCTCATGAATACCTGGGGGGCGGAATGCCTGTCCAGCCCCAGTGAAATGACCCAGATCGGGCGGCAGATCCGGGCCGAATATCCCGATACGCCAGGCAGCCTGGGAATTGCCATCAGCGAAGCGATCGAAGACGCTCTGGCCTCGGAAAACACTCGCTATGCCCTGGGGAGCGTCCTGAATCACGTCCTCCTCTATCAGACTATCATCGGCCTGGAGGCTCAGAAGCAGATGAAGAAAATCGGGATTTATCCCGACGTGGTCATGGGCTGCTGCGGCGGCGGAAGCAACTTCGCGGGACTGTCGCTGCCCTTTGTAAAGGATAAGATCGAGGGAAAGCGGGTGGAAATCATCGGGGCGGAGCCCTCCTCCTGCCCGACCCTGACCCGGGGCCCCTTTGCCTATGATTTCGGAGATCTGGCGAAAATGACGCCTCTGCTGCCGATGCATACCCTGGGGCATGATTACGTCCCGGCGCCGATCCATGCCGGGGGGCTGCGCTATCATGGGATGGCGCCCATTGTCAGCCACCTGCTCAATCTGGGGCTCATCGGGGCCCGGTCCTTCCACCAGCTCGACACCTTTGATGCCGGCATCAAATGGGCGCGTTCGGAAGGGTTCATCCCCGCGCCGGAAACCTGCCATGTCCTTGCCGCCGTCGTGGAAGAAGCCCGAAGGGCAAAGGAGGAGGGCAGGGAAAAGGTCATTCTCTTTAACTGGAGCGGACACGGCTTGATCGATCTTACCGCGTACGACGCCTATCTGTCGGGCAACCTGGTGCCCTATGAACTGCCGGATGAAGAAATCCAGCGCGTCCTGCAGGCGGTGGAAAACATGCCCAAACCCCAGAGCTTCTGATTTTGGCGGATCCTGCGGCGGGAAACGGGGGGGCAGCCCCTCTTCCCGCCGCATTCCTCTCATTCCTCTCCGGATCGAACGGCTCTGTGACGCCCCTGTCATCAACGGGGTGCGCGGCAGGAACGAGGCTACCCTCCGGAGATCCTTCTCGGTGCCCATGGAATCTTTTGACGACCTAATCATACGATGTCCCCGCCTGGGGCATGAAGTCCCTTTTTCCTATTGCCGTCGTGAGTCCGGAGATCTTCCCTGCATCCGCGTGCTTTCGTGCTGGGAATCCCGCATCCCGGTGGAGGCGTGCCTGCGGAAACAGATGACCGCAGAAGCTTGGGAACGGTTCTGCCGGCAGGAACCGAAAAACAAGGTGTCTTCTCTCATCGAACTGATCGAGGCGGCCAAAAAACGCGGCGTGACGCAAGATTAGGGGACTGTCGAGACCAAAGGCGCATTAGCGCCGCAAGGGGCTTGCAGAACGTGGAACGGCCATGGATCACTTGAAATCAAACGAACAGGCGGCGGATCGGGACCACCGGCCTCTCGCGGATCGGATAAGGCCGCAAACCCTGGATGAGTTTTTCGGGCAGGGCCATCTTCTGAAGGAGGGGAGTCTGCTGCGTCGGGCGATCGAGGAAGACCGGCTCTTTTCCGTCATCTTCTGGGGGCCGCCGGGTTCGGGGAAGACCACCCTGGCGCGGATACTGGCGCGGGAAACCAAGGCCTGGTTCACTTCCTTTTCCGCCGTGCTTTCCGGGGTCAAGGAACTTCGGAAGGTTGTGGAGGAAGCGGAAGCCCTGTGGCGGAATTCCAGGCAGAAAACGATCCTTTTTGTCGACGAGATCCACCGGTTCAACAAGGCCCAGCAGGATGCCTTCCTTCCCCATGTGGAGAGCGGACTGATCACGCTCATTGGGGCGACGACGGAAAATCCCTCCTTCGAGGTTATTGCCCCCCTTTTGTCCCGCTGCCGGGTTCTCGTGCTCAAGGCCTATTCTGGGGAGGACCTGTGCCGGATCATTTCCCGCGCATTGAACGACCGCCAACGAGGGCTGGGAGCCCTCGAACTGACCCTTGATCCGGACGCCCTGGAGCACCTTGTCCGCACCGCCGACGGGGATGCCCGGAACGCCCTCAACAGCCTGGAGGCCGTCGCTTCCCTTCTGGCTGCGGGGGCGGGGAAACCCGGCCGGATTTCCCGCGTTCAGGTGGAGGAGGCACTGCAGCGAAAATCCCTGCAGTATGACAAGGGGGGGGAGGAACATTACAATCTGATCTCCGCCTTTCACAAGAGCCTCCGGGGAAGCGATCCCGATGCCGCCCTCTACTGGATGGGACGGATGCTTTCCGCCGGAGAGGACCCCCTCTATATTGCCCGGCGGATGGTGCGGTTTGCTTCGGAGGATGTGGGCAATGCCGATCCCATGGCGTTAAACATTGCCGTCACCGCCAGGCAGGCCTTTTCGTTCATCGGGTTACCCGAAGGCGAGCTGGTCCTGGCCCAGGCGGCCGTCTATCTGGCGACGGCGCCCAAGAGCAATGCTTTGTACGCCGGATACAGACGGGTGAAGGAAACGATCGCTTCCACCGGAACCCTTCCCGTTCCTCTCCACATCCGCAATGCCCCGACGCGACTCATGAAGGATCTCGGGTACGGCCGGGATTACCGCTATGCCCATGATTATGAAGACGCCTTTGTTCCCCAGGATTATCTGCCGGAAGCCCTTTCCGGAAAAACGCCGCCGTTCTACCGCCCAACAGACCGCGGTTATGAGCGGACGATTCGAGACCGCCTGGAAAAATGGAGAAAGCTCCTGGAGAGGGCCAGGAGGAACGGGCCGAGCTCCTCGGAAACATAAGAAAAAACCTCTCTGCCTGCTATTTTTTTCTCAGTATCTCCCGCAATATGACGGCCAGGGCATGCAGCGAAAAGGGTTTCTGAATGAAATTCAAGGATTTGTCCAACACGCCTTGCTGGGCAATCACATCGGCCGGATAGCCCGACATGAACAGGCATTTCACCCTCGGGTACATTGAAAGAAGGCTCCTGGAAAGCTCCAGCCCGTTCATCCTGGGCATAACCACGTCGGTCAGGAGTAGATGGATCTCGCCGGGATGCTCTCCGGCAATACGGAGGGCGTTATCCGGACAGGAGGAAGCCAGCGTGGTATAACCCAGTTCCTGGAGCATCATGATGTTCATCTTCAGGATCGCCTCTTCGTCCTCAACCACCAGAATGGTCTCATGACCCCGGGGCGGCGCTTCCGGGCCCTCCTCCAGCAACCCTTCGAGTCTGCCTTTATACCGGGGCAGGTAGATCTTGAAGTTGGATCCACAACCCTCCTCGCTGTCTACGTCGATGAACCCGTCATTCTGTTTTACGATGCCGTAGACTGTGGCAAGCCCCAGACCCGTGCCTTTTCCCGACTCCTTGGTGGTGAAGAACGGTTCGAACAGGTTCTCCAGAATCTCCCCGCTCATGCCGAAACCGTCGTCACTCACGGCCAGCAGAGCGTAGTCGCCGGGGACGCAATCCGGATGGCGGGCGCGACAGGGTTCGCCGAGGGTAACGTTTTCCGTTTTAATGGTGATTTTGCCGATGCCGGCGATGGCATCCCTGGCGTTGACGCACAGATTGGCCAATATCTGGTCGATCTGGGAGGGATCCATGTTAACCGGCCACAGGCCATTGCCCGGCTGCCAGATGAGATCGATGTCTTCGCCGATGAGGCGCCGCAGAAATTTCAGCATGCTTTCAAGGGTTTCGTTCAAATCGAGCACCTTCGGGACGATCGTTTGTTTGCGGGCAAAGGCCAGAAGCTGACGGGTCAGGTTTGCGGAGCGTTCGGCCGCCTTTCGGATTTGCTGCAGGCTGGCAACGACAGGGTGAGCCGGATCCACCTTACTGAAGGCCAGATCCGTGTAACCGATGATGACCCCCAGCATGTTGTTGAAGTCGTGGGCGACGCCGCCGGCCAGTCTGCCGATGGATTCCATCTTCTGGGCCTGGGCGAACTGTGTCCGCAGCTTATCCTGCTCTTCTTCGGCCCGTTTGCGCTCGGTGATGTCTTCCGATATGCCGAGGAGGTAAGCGGGTTTCCCGTTTCTGTCGGGGATAGGAATCTTTTTGGTGTGCAGGATTCTTGTCCCCGACTTCGATTCAATGGACTCCTCGGGGATGTCGTACAGCTGCCCGCTCTCCAGCACCTCCCTGTCCTTTTTAAGAAAAAAATCCGCCTGCTCCCTTGGGAAGAAGTCGTAATCGCTCTTGCCGATCAGCTCCTCCCTCCTGTATCCAAGAAGATGTTCGCCGGCCCTGTTAAACCGGATGAATTTCAATTCACTGGAATCCTTGATAAAAATCATGTTGGGAATGTTCTCGATGATCGATGACAGGAACTCTTCCCTTTCCTTGAGCATCTCCTCGGCCCGCTTGTGTTCCGTGACGTCTTCCAGGGTCTCCACGGCGCCGAGAATATTTCCATTGGAATCCTTTATGGTTGACGCCGTAAAATAGAGCCACTTCCCTCCATCCCCGATCTCCGGGAAAAAGTCCGTCCCCTCGTAAGCGCCATCCACGAGCACCGATTTCGCGTACTTCCCTTCATAGAGCAGCGGGATTTTCTCCACAGCCCGGTCTATAAGCAGATCGGCCATCGTGGGTCGTTTCTTTCCGTAGAAAGGGACGGACTGGCCATCCGTGCCCACCATCTCCTCGGCCCTGACCCCGCTGTATTTCTCAAGGGCCTTATTCCACATCACGACCCTGTGATCCCTTCCGATTACAAATTGAGGGATTGGTGAACCGTCAAGAATGCTCCGCAAGAGGTTCTCGCTGGTGCGAAGAGCCTCTTCCGTGCGCTTGCTCTCGGTGATGTCGCGAAGGGATTCGATGGCGCCGATGACATTTCCGGAAGCGTCCCGCAATTTAGAGGCGGTTCCGGACAGATAGGCACCCTTTCCGCCATAGGCGCTTGGCACGTAGGCCTCGGCGTACAGGATGGCACCGCCCTTCCTGGAGACATAGGTATAATGATCTTTCTCATAATCATCATCCGGCAGCAGGGCGAGATCGATTAGAAGCGGTCTGGCCCTGCCGTAAAAGGGAATGGCGTATTCATACCTTTCCCTGCCGATCATCTCCCCCTTGGAAACCTGGGTCAACTGCTCCATGGATCTGTTCCACGCGATGACCTTCCCGCTGCGATCAATCGCAAAGATGGCGTCCGGTAGGGCATCAATGATTTCGTCTAGCGTCTTGTAGGAATTCCCGAGTGTTTCATCGGCGTTTCTCCGCTTTGCACGCTCGATCAGCTGATGAATCGAAACAACGAGGCTATCGATTCCATCCTCTCCATTGGTTGAGAACAGGGGAGAGGAAACATCATCCTCCAGGGCTTCCCGGACCATGTCCCTTATTCTGTGAATGCGATTCCGTTTTTGCGTTTCAGTCATCTCTGCCTCTCTCGTGGTGTCGATAGGGATGATCGAATCTGGATTTCCGGGAAAATCCGCACTCAACGAAGGATCTTTGCTCAGTGGGACCGTCAAGGGTGAAGCCGGCGGATATCCTTACATGCTGTCCCGTCAGGTACGGTCCAGTTCCTGACGGAGCATCCTCATCAAATCAAGGCTCTTGAAAGGCTTCTGGATGAGCTTGAGTCCATGGTCAAGAATAAAGTTCGTGTGCACGGCATCTTCGCTGTATCCGCTCATGAAAAGGCAGCCGATTTCGGGGTTGATGGTGCGGATCTCGTCATAGACGGTGCGTCCGCCCTTGCGGGGCATCACGACATCCAGCAGCAGAAGGTCGATCTCCCGGCTGTGCTCCTGGTAGATGCGCAGTGCGTCCTCGCCGTCGACGGCGGCCAGGACACGATATCCGGCCATCTTGAGCATCTCGGTCGTCAAAAAACGAAGCGGTTCGTCGTCTTCCGCCATGAGAATGGTTTCATGGCCTCCCGGGGAGGGGACCTGTTCTTCCTCGAGGATTTCTTCATCCGTGCTTTCGGTGACCGGAAGGTAGACATTGAAGCGGGAGCCTTTCCCCGTTTCGCTGTAAACTTGGATCATGCCGTCGTGCTGCCGCACGACGCCGTAAACGGTAGCCAGGCCGAGACCTGTTCCATGCGTCTTTTCCTTGGTCGTAAAAAAGGGCTCGAAGATCTTTTCCTGCGTTTCCCCGTCGATGCCGCAGCCTGAATCCGTGATGCTCAAGAGGACGTACCGGCCCGGTTTCGCCCAATCATGGTGAACGCAATAGTCTTCATCAAGCCAGACGTTTTGAGTTTCAATGGATAGGCGGCCTCCATCAGGCATGGCATCCCGGGCGTTGACGCAGAGATTGATAAGCACCTGTTCGATCTGGCTCCGGTCGGCGTTCACCTTCCATAGAGCATGGCCGGGAAGAATGCTCAGTTCGATGTTTTCGCTGATCAGGCGACGGAGCATCTTCATCAGATCGTCGACAACATGGTTCAAGTCCAGGGGGCCGAGCTGGAGCACCTGCCGCCTGCTGAAGGCGAGCAGCTGGCGGGTCAGAGCAGCCGCTCGCTCGCCGGCCTTTTCCACCTCCTTCAATTTTCCGTAGTGCTTATCGTCCTGTCCCATGGAGAAGAGCACCATATTGGTGTAGCCCAGGATGGCCTGGAGGATGTTGTTGAAGTCGTGGGCGACCCCGCCGGCGAGCTGGCCGATGGCCTCCATTTTCTGGGCCTGGCGCAGTTGCTCTTCCAGGGCTTTGCGCGCCGTGATGTCCTGGACAATGACCATGGATCCTCCGGAAGCGTCCCTGCCGTCGAGATACGATCGGCTCAGGAGAACCCGGATTTCCTCTCCGTCCTTCCGCTTCATCCTCACCTCTTTTGTCGCGTTGTGTGATGATGAATAAAGGGCCTCTCCACCGGCCCGGCATTCGTCGTCACTGAAGTAGAGGAAGTTCGTCCTGCGGCCGACCATCTCTTCGGGCCGGTACCCGAAAGTCTGGAAGCAATGATCGTTGACCCTGGTCAGGATTCTGTCCTGATCGACAACGCAGATGGCGAGGGGAGCCGCCTGAAACAGGACCCTCCAGAGGGCTTCATTCTGCTTGTGCGCCGTAATATCATGAGATGAAGAGATGACGGCTTTGACCTCTCCGGAGGTGTCCCGTTCGGGGATGAGCATCGAGTCCAGCCATGTTCCATCGGGAAGCTGGAACTCCGTGCGGCTGATCTCCCCGGAGAGAAATGCCTGTTCCGTTGCCTGCTCCATCAGGGAGCACAGCTGCTCGGGGGCTCCCGCTTCTTCAAGGGTTTTCCCGATGAAGTTCCCGGGGGGGATTCCGGTCTGCTCCTTCACGTTGGGATTGACGTACAGGAGGCGATGACGGCGATCAAAACGCATGATCGTGTCCCGGCTGTTTTCCACAACGGCGCGAAACTTTTCTTCGCTTTCCCGGAGCGCCGTCTCCGTGGCTTTGCGCCGGGTGATGTCCCGGACATTGGCCAGTACAACTGGCCGGTTGCCAAGATCAATCCGCTTGAGGGCGACATCGACATCGAACAGGGAGCCGTCGTTCGGCCGCTTTGCCTTCCATTCAAAGGTGACCGTTTCCCCCTTCATGACCCGGTCCCATCGTTCCTTCTGTTCGGCCAGAGAGCTTCCCCCGCAGGAAAAATCGTCGATGATGGTGGAGCGGATCGCCTGTTCTTTCGTGATCTCATAGAGATCCAGCATTCTCTGGTTGCCTTCCAGGATCCGTCCTTCGAGGTCATGAATGAAAATTGCGTCGTAGGTGTTGTCAAGGATCGTCCGGAGGGCCTGCTCCGATTTTCTCAAGGCCCGTTCCGCCTTCTTCCGCTCGCTGATATCCCGGGATATGACGAGAATTCCGGTGAGTTTACCTTGCGTGTCCCGGATAAAGGAAAAATTGGCTTCCATCCAGATCAGGGAGCCATCCTTCCGGAAGGTTTCTATTTCCAGCGTTCTGGTCCTGTCCGGATCAGCGGTCCCTGTTGCTTCCAGCTTCATCTCTTCCTCGAAAGCAGAGAGAACCCGTTTCAGAGATTCCGGAGTAAGGTCCTGATCGATGGTTCGCTCCAAAGCCTCTTCGACGGTGAACCCACGGATTCGAAACACGGAGGGGCTCATATAAACGCAACGCTGATTCAAATCCAGGATGCGGATGATGTCCGCGGTATTTCCCATGATGAAGCGATATTTCGCCTCGATTTCCCTGAGAGAGTCATCCATGTGCTGATGCTCTGCCTTGTAACGCTCCAACTCTTGAATATGTTGCTTCAGCGAGGAGATTTCATCGAGGAGTTCCTGATGTCCCCTGTTTTTTGTGTCCGTGTGCCCCATCAGATCGGTTTTCTCCCGTATCGGATCTCAAATGGATGACCGTAAAAAGAAAAAAGGTCCATGATATAAGGAAATAAAAGACAAAAAATTCTATCACTTTTGTCAGAAGATGAACAGATTTTATTACCATGAACAGCAAGAAACGTTCCCGTTTTCCTGTCATGTTGAGCTCGATGCGGAATTTCCATGAGAAGGTTCAGGGGTGGTTTTTCTGAGATTGCCTTGACAGGAGGGGAGCATTTTAATTATGGTTCAGATCATCACGATATCCTTTCAAAGGCGACGGATCCAGATCAGGCTCAGAATCTTCTTGCAGACGATCGCACAGGACGACCGGATCTATCACAGCTGGAGGCGGAGGGAACCATGTTTCTAAGCGGGTTTGTACATCGGGTAGAGCTGTTTCAGATTGCCGAACGGTGGTTCCGGGAAAAGCTGGAATCCAGCGATGCCCGGCGCCTCACGGAAATCCTCATTGCCGACGGGTTCATCCTGGGCGAGACGCTGCAGGACCTTACCCGCTTTCTCGTTCACGAGCTTCATCCGCAGACCGCAGCCTGCACGGGACATCCCATTTCTTTCAAGGGGCAGCTCCGAAACGCCCTCCTCTGCTTTCAGGGGGACCTAACCCCGCGTGTCCGTGAACTGCTTTCGACATACCAGCGGAATCCGGATTTTTTCTACCGGGATGCCCCCATAAACGGCGTCATGTATTTGGGCGGTTCGGGGGAGCTTCTTGCCGCCTGTCGCATCAAGCGCCCCCGCCGCGTGGCGGAGAAGGCCAATCGCCGAATCGCGTCATGGCTCTTCAGCATCGTGCAGTCCGAAGCCGAGAAGCTGGCGGGGGAACGGGCCATCCGGATGGGGGTTCCCCTCAGCCTGCTGCTGACCCCTGAAGAGGAAATGGTGGAGGAATTCGCCCTGGCGGAGGAGATCATCTCTCGAAAGTTCATCTCCGGAGAAATTTCCTTTGACCCGGAATTTCTCACCATTAACGATGTCGGCGGCATCAAGATGATCGGGACGCCGGAAGAGCTGCTGATGATCGAGGAGTTTCTCTCGCAGCGCCGGAATTGCAGGATCGTTGAAAGGGAATCCCTTCAGGGCCTTTACAACGCCGTCAACCTGATTGTGGAGATTCCCTGGAATCGGGAAGAGGTCTGCAGACGCTACGAAAAGAAACGCTGGTGGGAGCACGTCGGAAATCGCGGGCTTTCGGAGGCTTACCTGAGGCGGGGCCTGTCATGTTTGCTAGGGAATGCCGACAATTCCATCAAGATCGAGGTCATCTTGACCACCTTTCCCGACCTGGTCGAATCGGAACTGGGAAATTCCATCCACGAAAAGCGGATCATCGCCCAGCGGGACAATAAGGATTACAAGGGGAATATCCCCCTCAACATCGAATTCCTGGTGGAGTATCTCTTTGCCGTGGGGTTCAGCCCGAGAATCGAGGTGGATTCCATTCCCATTCACCTCTGGGGCCGTTATCTCCCCGACACTCTTTTTTCCCACATCCGCAGGCTACACAATATGCCTCCCCAGGATCTGTTTTATTGAGACCGGTTCCTGGAATGGGGAATGTCCTCAGGCGGGAAGTTTGTGCTCTCCCCATCGGCGGCCTTCTGCGCCCCCTGGTCCCTCGGCGCATCCGGAGCCGTGTCTCTGCCGCGGCTTCGGTATGGCGCATCCAGGACCTTCCGGACCTTTCCGGAAAGGCCTTCGATGTTGAACGGCTTCTGGATAAATCCGCTGCATCCACGGTCCATAATCGACTGCGCCTGACCGTCGAGGCTGTAGCCGCTGCTGAGCATGACTTTTGCGTCAGGGTACAGTTCCCGGATGCAGTCGAAGGTTTCGCCCCCTGACAGTTCAGGCATGATCATATCGAGAATGACCAGGTCGATGTCGTTTTTCCTTTCCCGGTAAATGGCGATGGCCTCCTGCCCGCTTGATGCCTCATGGACCGTATACCCAAGAAATTCGAGCATGGTTTTGCTTACGGCAAGGATAGTGGGTTCATCGTCGACCAGAAGGATCGTTTCGCTGCCTCTGAGCATATCCAATTCAGGAGGCTTCTCTTCCGGGACTTTTTCCCCTGATGCGGGGAGATAGAGGGTGAAGGCCGTACCCTGTACCGGTTTACTTTCAACAAAAATAAAGCCGCCATGTCCCTTGATAATCCCGTAAACCATGGCGAGCCCCAATCCGGATCCCCTTCCCATCTTCTTCGTGGTAAAGAAGGGCTCAAAGATCCGTTTGCTTGTTTCTTCGTCCATGCCGATCCCCGTGTCGGCCACGCGGATCATGACGTAATGGCCCAGGGGCATGGCGTGAGGCATCACGTCATCTTCGCCGATCGTCATATTCCTCGTTTCGAGGAGGAGTTTCCCCCCGGCCGGCATGGCATGCCAGGCGTTGACGTAGAGATTAAGAAGGGCCTGTTCGATCTGGCCGCGATCAACCTCAACGCTCCAGAGATTCCTGCCGAATTTTCTCGTTATGGTGAGTTCCTTCCTCGTTCGGCCGAACAGGGAAGAGCTCTTCTTGATGAGCCTGTTCATGTCGACGGGCTGTATTTCATACCGGCCGCCCCGGGCAAAGCCCAGGAGCTGCCGGGTAAGGCCGGAGGCGCTTTGAACCTGTTCATCGATGTGCTTTAAATATTCGTGATGGGGATAATGGGGATCGATCTCCTGAAGAAGCAGAGAAACGTATCCCTCGATCCCCATGAGGATGTTGTTGAAATCGTGCGCGACGCCGCCGGCCAGAGTGCCGATGGCCTCCATCTTCTGTGCCTGGATCAGTTGAGATTCCAGGCGTTTCTGGTCTGTGATGTCGCGCATGCTGACGATGGCCCCGGTGACGTCTCCCTTTTCGTTGCGAAGCAGACTCGCCTTGCCCCGCATCAGCCGGCCCGGCCTGCGCACGAAGGGCATCTCTTCTTCGACATAGACGGTATCGCCATCCTTTTTGATGAAGGAATATTTTCCGGCAATTTCGTCATCCCACGAAAGGAGCAGGTCGATGGAGATCGGGCGCCGCTCGCCGTAGAGGGGAATGGCATATTCATAGTTTCCCCTGCCGACCATCTCTTCCGCGGAAAAGCCGGTCAGCTCTTCGAGCGCCCTGTTCCAGGAAATGACTTTCCCGTCAAGGTCGATCGCAAAGGTGGCGTCGGGAAGAAACTCGATGATGCTGGCAAGGCGGCTTTCCGAGGATTTCAGCGCCTCTTCGGATCTCTTCCGCTCGATGAGCCGCCACATTCCCTCCATGAGCAGAGTGAGCTGCTGAACATCCGTTTCATGGTAGTTATCCCTTTTGTTTCCTACACCGGCGACCAGCACGATGCGGGATTCAACGAACACGGGAACGTTCATGTGCCGGAGAATCTCAACGTGACCGGCGGGGCAGCCTTTTTTCCAAGGATTGGGCGAAGAGTAATCGTTTGTAATGATCGGTTTTCTCTGCCGAATCGCTTCCCCCCAGAGGCCGGTGGCGACCACGGGATAGTGGATCGGCTTCCGTTCCGTTGCACATTGAGCCATGGCGGATCGGGACCAGGAGTGCATCGTCAGGATGCTCTCGTTCTCGTTCACAAAGGCCAGGTAACCGATGGCGCTCCCCGTCAGTTCGACGGCTTTTTCCAGGGCAAAATCCGTTATTTCATGGAGGGAGGCGCTCGTCATTGAATTGAGCTGCAGCAGCGCCTCCGTTCGTTCGGCATTGAGCTTCATTTCCACCTCGGCCCGCTTGCGGTCGGTGATGTCCGTGGAGATGCCGCACAGTCCGTAGATGCTTCCGTCACCGTCCCTGAGGGGAATCTTCACCGCCCAATACGTCCGTGGCACCTCGTCAGACGAAGCGACAGCAATCTCTTCGCCGGTAACGGTTTCTCCGTGCTCGATGACAAGGCGGTCGCTTCTTTTGATTTCCTCCACGGATGAAGCGGAGAAAAAGCTTGCATCGTCATTGCCGATGATTTCCTGTTCGTTACGGCCGAAGAGCCGGCATACCTTGCTGTTCACATAAGTATAACGATACTGCATATCTTTGAGATAAATATAGGCGCCGATATTGTTCAGGATCGTATTCCGGAGCTCCTCGCTGTTCTGCAGCTCTTCTTCCGCCCGTTTATGATCGGTGATGTCGCGGACGATGCCGGCGACCCCGACCATGTCACCGCCCACAATGAGGGGAAATTTATGGGTTTCATAGAATCTATCCCCTACCGGCTCCACGGTGACCACGAGAGCCCGGCTGCGAACAGCCCGTTGATCACTCTCCCGGCAGAAGCGTGCTGCCTCTTCGGGCATGAGGTCGAAATCGGTCCTGCCCAGGATCTCCTTCTCCCTGCGGCCGAAGAATCGGGCATTGGCGGCATTGACCAGGAGGTAACGGTATTGAAGGTCTTTCAGAAAGAACAAATCCGGTGCGGTGTCGATGAGGAGGCGCAACTGCTGCAGAGAGAATTTCAGGGGGTCCGTTCCCCCTTTTTGCAGATCGGCGGATTGTTCAAGCTCCCGGATCCTCTCCTGCAGGGCGGCGATTTCTTGAAGAAGTTCCCTGTTCGTTCTTGGTGGGTTGCTCATGGACTTCCCGCGTGGTAAGCTGAAGGGATAGTGATGTGTTAACATTTATTTAATATACAAAATAACCTTTTTATCGATTCATGTCAATTGTGCATCCTGCCGGATTCGTCTAGCAAATATTGAGCCTGAAGGAAGTTTTTTTACAGGGTGCCCGCAGGAGGGTTCATGTGATGAGGTGCACCATTGAAAAAGAACCTCTTCGGGCAGCCGGGCATGATTTTTAATGTGGATCTATCGACAACTGAAAGCAGGAGGGGGACGGAACGGGGAATCTTGGGTTGCTGCCGCGGAATACCTGAAACTCTATGGGGGCGCGTGCCGTTGGCCGGGCGGACTTTCTGTATCGGCTTTACAGCAGATCGGCAGCATCGCTGATGCGCCGCGCCTCCTCGATGAGAGAACCAATCCGTGATGCTTTTTCGTCGAGACGCGACAACGGCTCTTTCAGGTCATATTGAATTTCAAGGAAGAGCCGCTCGAACATGGAAGAGATTTCTCCGTCCAGGCGCTCCCGGAACTCGTTTCTCGATATCTTCATCTTTTCCGAGAATTCATTCATAAGCGCCGAACGCTTCCAGAGCAGTGTTGCGGCGACCAGGCCGGTCCCTACAGCGGTCAGGATACCGCCGGTGATGTCAAAGGCGATGAGGTGCGTCGCCATGGCGATGACAGCCCCAATGGCCGCAATCCCCCCGCCGGTCAGCGTGAGTTTGCCGAGTTCGGAGCCCTGCACGCCTTTTTCGGTGACGATGTCCGAGATGCGGAGATCCTGGAGCTGGTGCCGCAGACGTTCGAGGATCTCCATGCGGTCTGCCGCGGCGGGATATCCGGCCTTTTGTTGCCCTTCCCGCCGGTGCTCGATGGCCGTAGTCAGATCATCGAGCATGGTTTTCATTTCATCGGAGAGGTCCTTTGAAATGCGGGAGGACTCGGCCTCAATCTCTTTTTCAGCCGTTCGCTCGAACGTTTCACGGATTTCGTTGATCCATGTATTTACATCCTTATCGCGGAGGAAGGGAATGGACCGCCGCAGGATCGTCCCGATCTCCAGGCCTTGCCGGAAATTCTCCTCAAGTCCGGAGGCAAGACGGTCATAGGAGCCGCCCAGACTGTCCACCACCAGCCGCCTGAGCGAAAGCGCCTTCTCCCGGCGCCCCTCCACCTTGGCCAGGAGGTCCTGGCAGAAGGCCTTGTCCTCTGCAATGGAGGCCTCCTCTTTGCGCAGTTTTGCAAGCAGGTCGCCGGCGATTTTCCGGACCGTGTCCCGCGACACCTCCAGTTTCATGCTCCAGACCTCGCCGCTCTCCACGGTTTTGCGCAGATACTCCCGGAACTCCGCAAAACCGCTGTCCGATGCTCCCTCCATTTCCCGCTTTGCGGAGACCGTAAATAAGACGGGGTTCTGGACGTTGCGCTCGTGGGCGTACTGCCTCACCCGGTCCGAATTGATGGCCAACTCCTGCCTGGTGGCAAGATCCGCCTGCTGCAAAATGAAGACGGTCTTCCGGTGCCAGTCCTGCCGCACAAAAGAGAGAAGCTCCCATGCCGTTGCGGTGTGGGGATTCTTGGCCGGAAAAACGAAGACGACGAGATCGCTCTTGGGGATGTAGTTTTCCGTAATCGTCTGGTGATTGCGGAGGACGGAGTTCGTTCCGGGCGTATCGACGATGGTGATGTCCTTAAGAACCGCCTTGGGCAGACGCACCCTTTCCCAGAAATCCCCCAGAACCGTTTTTGAGTACTCTTCGCCATAGACCAGTTCCTGGATGACCGCCGTGCAGGGATCCGGGGCAACCTCGCACACATTTTCTCCGAGAAGGGCGTTGATAAAGCTGCTCTTGCCCGACTTCACCTCGCCGACAATGACAAAGAGCGCTGCCGACTGCAGAAGCAAAAGACGCTCCCTCAGAATCGACGAGGACTCGCTTTCCGCGCATGCGTCGGCCAGCGACAGGCATCGCTGGAGAACATCCCTCAGCCAGTCGTATTTCCTTTTCAGCTCCGGGCTGAGGACGCGCTGTTGTGACGCCATAGATTTGTTCCTCTCTGTTCATGTGAGGGAAGCGTTCCTGCAAGTTTTAAAAATCGATACCTGGAGCTAACTCTTTTTTTCATCCTTGTCCGACATTCCCAGTTTCTCACGTGCCTGGCCTACGGCCTTCTCCGCTTCATCCTTGACTTCGCCCAATTTGGCCTTGGTCTGGTCCGCCATCTTCCCCAGCCTGTCCGCTGCCTCATCAAAGGTGTCCTCAGCTTTTTCCGCCAGTTCCTTGGCCTTTGCCTCCGCCTGTTCGGCCAGTTTTTTGGCCTTGTCCGTCAGGCCTTCCAAGGCATCGGGGATGTTGTCATGGTTCTGGTCCAGATTTTCACGGGCCTCCTTGATCTTTGCCCCGGCCTTTTCCTTCAGGTCCTCAGCCGCATCCTTGACCTGATCAACAATTTTTTTGAAGTCCATTTTTTTCCTCCTTCCTGCCAAAAGAAACGTTCCGTTTAAGAGCCACCCGCCCCTTGAAGAGGGGAGATTGCTTTTTCAAATAGCCTTCTTGAGACTCTCAGATGGGTTAAGCTCTCTGCCCCTGTGGCGCATCCGTGGGGTCCGAAAGACGAAAGGCCTCCTGCTCAAACCTGTTGTCCCGGTATGGATCCCGGCCACGAAGCAGAGCCGCAGCGCTCGACAGGAGATAAAGAGGGGGGAAAAAAGGCCCCCAGCGTTCGTATTGCCGAATATGGACATGCTCGTGATCGCGGCAACTCCGCAGACTGTCGCGGTCCGGGCTGAAAATGACGTGGCCGATGGTCAACGCGGCAATGGAAAATCGAAAGCGGCGTGAGGACAACAGGGCAGGCAGCAGCCCCCCCTGCGCCTCGATGGCGCCGGTCGCAAAAGAGACGCCCCCCCCGGAGAGAAGAACAAAGGGGAGCAGAATCATGCCGATGCACGATACCGGGAGAACCCAGCAGTATTTGAAAAACGAGACCATGATTTTTATGGGATTCATCTTTTCCGCACCTTTTCCTTTGTAACGCGCGCCGAAGTCCTACAACGGGTCGGCGCTGAAGGTGTTGCAGCTTTGGAACGTTCCGTTTTCGAGTCCGGTCTTGAACCAGCGCACCCGCTGGGCGGAACTCCCATGTGTAAAAGAGTCCGGAACAACGTAGCCCCGCGAACTTTTCTGAATCCTGTCGTCGCCGATCGCACTGGCGGCATTGAGCCCTTCTTCAATGTCTCCGGCTTCAAGGATCCTGCGGCTCTTTTCCGTCTGATGAGCCCAGACGCCTGCGAGGCAGTCCGCCTGCAATTCCACCATGACAGACAATCTGTTCCTCTCCGAAGCGTTCAGTTGCGGCTGCAGTCTGTTCACCTTCTCCGTAATGCCCAGCAGCGTCTGCACATGGTGGCCCACCTCATGGGCAATGACATACGCTTCGGCAAAATCACCGGAAACGCCAAAACGTGTCCTCAGCTCTTCAAAAAAAGTCAGATCGAGATAAACCTTCCGGTCTGCCGGGCAGTAGAAGGGACCGACGGCGGAACCCGCCATCCCGCATGCCGATTCAACGGAACCTGAAAAAAGGACCAGCCTCGGTTCCTGGTAGGTGCGCCCCATTTTCTGAAATTCGTTTCTCCAGACATCTTCGGTTTCCGCGAGCACAACAGCAACAAAGTTGCGCATGTCGTCATTCTCCGCCGTCCGGCTGCTCTGCGGTAGGGAGACGGACGAAGGCTGCTGCTGTGAAACGTTCTGCAGGACAGCGGACGGGTCAATGCCGAACAACATGCTGATCACAAAAATCGCCAGTATACCCAGACCGCTCAGGCCGCCCACTTTGGCGCCGCGCGGAAGGGACATGCCTCGACGGTCTTCAACGTTGTCACTTTGTCTTTCACCCCTCCAGCGCATCTCATCTCCCCCTTGAATTCACTGCCGGGCTTCCCGGAACGGCTCAGACGCCGGGAACGGTCCCGTCCTGCATCTGTCCGTACCGGCGAAGATGCCTCAGCTCCCGGTCCGGCCGCTCCGTGATCCAAAGTATACTATAAGTTAAATGAATCAGGTAGTTAGCACGCCTTTCATCATACTCTTGATTCTTGTGATGTCAAGGAAATTTCCCCGGATGGGTGTCTTCGCGAACGTCCCGGTTGTCCAGCGGAAAATTCCGTGTCAGCAGTCATGCCTGCCCGCCCCATCCATATTCGGTGCAGGGGCCATATGAAGCCGCTCTTCCGGCCCGGGCAAAAGGGGGCCGTCATTCCTGTCCTATGTGGCACGGGAGAACATCGCTGAGTTGAATCTCCGTGGTAAAGGCCTTTCCTCGCTTTTCAAGGGGAGAACCGGGGGCATGCCCCGCCGATGAGAACCGACTTATTCACGATGGCCCTTTTTTATTCTCATCGCAATCCCGTTGACCTCCTTCATGATGGCATCCAGGTCCAGGTGACAGAGCTCCCGGTTTTCCATCACAACGTTGCCGTTGATGATGGAGGTGAGGACATCCGCGCCGGTTGCGGCATAGACGAGGTGGGAAAAAGGGTCGTACATCGGTGTCAGATGCGGCTGATTCAAATCAAGAATAATGAGGTCCGCAGCCTTGCCGGCCTCGATGGAACCGATCCGCTCCTCCAGTCCCAGGGCGGTGGCGCCGTTGAGGGTGGCCATCTGGACCACCTGCTGGGCTTTCATGACGGTCGGGTCCAGGGTGGCGATCTTGTGAATCTTGGCCGCGGTGT
The DNA here is from genome assembly GCA_034006265.1 of Syntrophus sp. (in: bacteria). Lineage (GTDB taxonomy): Bacteria > Desulfobacterota > Syntrophia > Syntrophales > Syntrophaceae > Syntrophus. The sequence continues at coordinate 35,079 of JAVETB010000006.1, forward strand.
CCATTTCCCGGAAGAGGTCCAGGTCGTTGTTGCTGGCGGAGCCGTCCGTGCCGAGAGAGACGAGGATCCCGCGGGCCTGCATTGCCGGGATGGGGGCGATTCCGGAGGCCAGCTTCATGTTGCTCTGGGGGGCGTGAGAAACCCGGACGCCGCATTCGGCGAGAACTTCCATCTCCTCCTCATCGAGCCACGTGCAGTGGACGGCGAGGGTCGCGGAATCGAGGACACCCAGGTCGCGGAGAAAAAGCGTCGGCCTTCTACCGTAGCGCTCATGAATCAGGGAAATCTCCTCGCGGGTTTCGGACAGGTGGAGCATATAGAGAAGATTTTCCCGGGAGGCCGCCTCCTTGATCCGGAGAAGGGTCTCCGGAGAGCAGCTGTAGGGGGAGTGGCAGAAGAGGGCGGGCTGGATCAGGGGCGAGGCGCCCTTCCAGGAGGCGATCAGCCGTTCCACGGTGTCCAGCTGCCGGGAGGGATCGGGGGTATCCGGTGTGGGAAAATCGATGAATCCCTGGGAGACAACGGCCCGCATGCCCGCGTCCATGGCCGCCCGGGCGACGGAATCCACGAAAAAGTAGCTGTCGCAGAAGGTCGTTGTACCGGACAGGATCATTTCCGCCATGGCCAGAAGCGATCCGGCGTACACCATCTGCGGACTGACATGCTGCGCTTCCGCGGGAAAGATGTGCTCGTTAAGCCAGGTCATCAGGGGGAGGTCGTCCGCCATGCCGCGGAAGCAGGTCATGGCCAGGTGCGTATGGGTATTGATCAGTCCGGGCATAATCAGGGTATCGGGTCTGTCCAGGACTTTTTTTGCGCGATAGGCCCCTTCCTGGAAGTCCTTTCTCGGCATGACGAAAACGATTTTTCCATCCCGGATGCCCAGGACGGGATGTTCGACGACGGCCTGCTGACTCGACATCGTTAAGAGGAGACTGCCGAAGACCAGCAGGTCCAGTTCGGTTTTTATCATCAACGACCTCTGGAGAAAAGGTGCGAAACCTCTTCCGGTTGGAATGGGTGGCAGGAATTTAGCACGGAGAGGAGTGTTCCTTCAATGGGATAATGGTCCGGGAAATATACAGGCGAAACAGGGGGATTTGTCGGCCCACGCAAAAAGACTGAAGGGGAGCTTTGTGCTCCCCTTCAGTCCAGGAGGATAAGACGATTTTTGGATGGCTTGCTCAGTTATGGAACCCGGCTCCTTCTGCCCGTTTGAATTCGCCGGATTTTCGTCTTTTGTCGTTAAAGAAAGCATCGATTGTGCCAGTTGTGTGATAATCATGTAACATATTGAAAAGACAAATATCTATATTCGTTTGGTTCAGGGACGGATATACGGAAGCTCTTTTCCAGAGGCAAGAAATGTCGACGGATCAGATCAGCTTTTTTTATAAAATATGAAAAAACAAGAAGATACCACGCTGTCCCGTTATGTCGCCCTTCGACAATATTGTCGAAAACGGTCCATCGGTGTTCCGGGCGAACTTCGCCGGTTCTCCGCTGCCTCGAGCCTCCTGCCGCCTCTCGAGCTTTTAACCGAAGGGTGCCTTGCAAGGCCGACAACACCGTGCTGATTCCCCCTTCGCTTTCCGGCTGCCCACGGCTTTCTGTGATCCTCGTGGTCCATTCCCCTCCCTTGGGGACCCCGATTTTAAGGGGTTGACTTTTTGATGGATCACCCTAAGATGTCGATCGGAGCAGAGTTGAAATACCGGAAGTCTGACCTCTTCAAGGACCGTCAGCGGGAAACATGACATGAAGCATGAGGAAAAAGTGATCTGGCAGGATTCCGTGTCCGGCCATGAGCGTTCGTTTCTGCAGCCTATTTCCGTGGCGATCGCCTGCGTCGTTTTTATCGCCCTGTTCCTGTTCATGGGCATTATGGACCTCCGGCGAAGCGACCGCTCACTCACCGGTCTCATGGAAAACCAGGGCCTGGCTACGATAAGCGTTGTGCGCAAGATGGCGGAGGACAACCTGAAAAACCTGATTCAGGCCGCGCAGCATGAAAATGCACCCACCTTTACCCCTCTTCGGGAAGAATCTTTCTCTCCGGAAAACTGGCTGACCTCCGCCCTGGCCGTCATCGGTCGGGATGTGGATGAGAAGTGGCAGACGAATCAAATCAGCAACGAATATCTCCAGGCCATTGCAGCACGGGAGAATCTCTGGCTGATTGCGGTCATCGACAAGGCGGGGAACATCGTTTTTTCAGGCCGGCACGTCCAATCCCCTGTCAGCGGGAACGGCGAAAAGGATCGTTTTCCTGCCGTATCCAGCGGCGCCAATCTGATCTCTTCCCTGCAGCAGCAGAACATCAATTTTGTGGCCCTTCGGCGGGCGGATGACAGCGGCACGGTGGTGATCGCCCTGAAGAAGGACGCTATCCGCTACTGGGCACTGAGGGTTTCTGTTGAGAAGGCCATGGAAAAGCTCGGAGAGGGGCGTGAACTTTTCTATCTCGTGATCAGGGATCATGATGGAAAACTGCTTGGCCAGGCAGGAAAGCTTCCGGCTGCCTCGAAGAATCTGGACGCCGCCTTCCACAGCATCTCCTCAGGTCGGAAAAACTTGGAAACACGAAAGATGACCTTTGGAAAGCAGCCGATTCTCGATATTACCGCGCCCTTTCAGCTCAGCGACCGGGTGGGTGGCGTAGCCCGGATCGGCCTGAAAAGGGAAAGCGCCGAAAAAATCCTGTCAGAAAACCGCCGAAGCATGTTTCTTTCCCTGTTCTTTACGCTTGTCGTTGCGATCCTCGCCATGTGGCTGCTCTATCAGAACCAGAATCGCCACCTGTCCGGGATTATCGAAATGGAGCGGCGCCTGGAAAAGGCGGAGCGGCTGTCCTCCCTCGGCCAGCTGGCTGCCGGAGTGGCCCATGAAATCCGCAACCCCCTCAACGCCATCAGCATGGCCAGCCAGCGGCTCAAACGGGAATTCATGCCGGCGGATCCGGAGAAGGCGGCTGAGTTCCAGAATATGGCGGGTGTCATCCGGGATGAAATTCGGCGCTTGAACGGGATTATCGAAGAGTTTCTCACCTTTTCCAAGAGCCGCCGGCTTGAAATGCGCGATTACTCCATTACCGAGATTCTCCGGAAGATGACGGACCTGATCCGGGAGGAGGCCGCCTCTCGGGGAATTGTTCTGAAAACGGCTTGGAGCGACGAGCCTGAGATCATTCCCATGGATGTGGACAAGCTCCAGCAGGCGCTGTTCAACCTCGTGAAGAACGCCATGGAGTCCATCTCCGGAGAAGGGTCCATCGAGATATCCCTCCATGCCGGTGGCCGCAATTCCCGGGTTATCCGCATCTCCGATACGGGTTGCGGAATGACGGCGGAAGAGGTGGAAAAAATCTTCAACCCGGAATATACGACCAAGCAGAAGGGGCTGGGGCTCGGCCTGTCCCTTGCGCACGAGATCATCCGTGGGCATGGCGGGGAGATCCGTGTCCTGAGCCGGGAAAAGGAAGGGACGACCTTTGAAGTGATTCTCCCGTCGGAAAGAACGACGGAGAATCCGTCACATGCCAGGACATAGAACGGGCGGTATCGGTTGCCATGAAGAGTCTGAATATCCTTGTCGTCGAGGACGGCCAGTCACAGCGGGAAATGCTCCGCGATTTCCTGCGCAAGGAAGGCCACCGCGTTGAGGAAGCGGCCAGCGGAGAAGAAGCGCTGCAATCCATGACAACGGGGGCCTTTGACCTGGTCCTGCTGGATTATAAAATGCCCGGCATGGACGGGATGCAGGTCCTCCAGGAAGTCAAGCGGCTCAACCCGGAAACGGATGTGGTGATCATCACCGCCTATGGGACGATTGAAACGGCCGTGGACGCCATGAAGGCAGGCGCGGTGGACTACATCACCAAGCCCCTTGAATTTGATGAGCTGCTGCTTCTTCTCGACCGGGTGGCGGAGCGGAGGACCCTGCTGCGGGAGAACGAGATCCTCCGCAGGCAGCTCAAGGAACAGGGGGTCACGACCGACTCGATCATTTACGGAAGCCAGAAAATGGCGGCCCTCACCAGCATGGCCGCCCGGGTCGCCTCGAGCCGTGCCACCGTCCTTCTTCAGGGTGAGAGCGGCACAGGGAAGGAACTGCTGGCCCGCCTGGTCCACCAGCTCAGTCCGCGGTCGTCAAAGCCCATCGTGACGGTCAACTGCGGCGCCCTTCCTGAAAGCCTCATTGAAAGCGAACTCTTCGGCCACGAAAAAGGGGCCTTCACCGGGGCATCGGCCCGGCGGATCGGCAGGTTTGAAGAGGCGGACGGCGGCACCCTGTTCCTCGATGAAATCGGGGAATTGACGATGCCCGTTCAGGTCAAGCTTCTGCGCTTCCTCCAGGAGAGGGAATTCCAGCGCGTCGGGGGAAACACGAACATCCGCGCCGATGTCCGGATCATCAGCGCCACGAACCGCGATCTGGAGGGGATGGTCAAGGAGGGAACATTCCGTGAGGACCTTTTTTATCGGCTCAATGTGGTGGTCATGTCCATTCCGCCCCTCAGGGAGCGCCGGGAGGACATTCCCGCCCTCATCGATCACTTCCTGAAGCGCTTTGCCGCGGAAAACGGCAAGGACATTGCGGGCATCAGCAGCGAGGCCAGGGACCTTCTCATGAAATACGACTATCCCGGAAATGTCCGGGAACTGGAAAACATCATCGAGCGGGCCGTGGTCATTGCCAGGAATGAAGTTCTTTCCCTGGAGGACCTGCCTTTCCGGGAAGAGGCGATGGCCGCCTCGTCCGGCGGCGGTATGCCGGAAGAGGGGGACGGCCGGCTCCGCAGCGCCATGGAACAGCTCGAAAGGCAGATGATCAGGGAGGCCATGGAAAGAACGGGCGACCACCAGACCCGGGCAGCGGAGATGCTGGGGCTGAGCGAGCGGATGCTCCGCTATAAGCTGAAAAAGTACGGATTGAAATCCTGAACGGGCTCCCATGTCCGGACCCGCAACAAAAGGCGGGTTTTTTTATGAGAAACTTGCAGGCGGAAGTCCTTTCTGCCTTCGGAAATAAACGACGACTTCCGGTACGATCCATAAAGGCCGGCCTGTGGACCAAAAGCGCGAAGAAAGGGAAATGCCGCTCCTCACCCTTCAGGAGGTAACCCTCCGGAGAAGGGATGTCCTGCTTCTGCCCGGCACATGCTGGGAAATCCGCACGGGCCAGAATTGGGCGATCCTCGGGGCGAATGGATCGGGAAAATCCATCCTGGCGCGGGCGATCAAGGGCGATGTGCCGATCGTCCGGGGGGAGCTGATCCGCCATACACCGGAGGTGGCCGGGGAGAGGATCGGTTACCTGTCCTTTGAACTTCAGGAGGAAATTCTGCTGCGTGAAGCCCGGCTGGAGGATTTCCAGGCCTTCAGCGGAAAGGTCAGTGGCCTGACCGCCGGAGAGGTGCTGGGAATCGGGGACATGGAGAGGGCCGCTGTAGAACCCTTTGACGATCTCCTGGGTGTCCGCTGCCTGCTGGGCCGGAGCATCCGGGTTCTCTCCAACGGGGAGATCCGAAAAGTCCTGATTACCCGGGCCCTGCGTTCTCATCCGAAACTTCTGATCCTGGACGAGCCGTTTGCCGGTCTTGATGCGGCAAGCCGGGACTCCCTGTCCCGGGCGATTTCCGCTCTCATGTCAATGGGGACACAGATCCTGTTGATCACGCAGCGCCCGGAAGAACTCATCCCCGGCATATCCCACGTCCTGGTGATCCGGGACGGCCGTGTCGCCGGAGCGGGAAAGAGGGAAGAACTCGAGACGACGGAAAAGATGAAGCTCTTTCCCGAAAGGGGAATCTCTCCGCGGTCCCTGCCACACCCGGTCCCGCCGGCGGCCCGCAGGGCGGAAGCGGCTGCAGACATCCTGGTTGAGATGAGGAACGTTCATGTCGCTTTCGGCGAAGTCGTCGTCCTGGACCGGCTGAACTGGAGCGTCCGGCGCGGAGAGAACTGGGCCGTCGTCGGACCCAACGGCTCAGGGAAAACAACCCTGCTGGCCCTGATCACCGGGGATAACCTCCAAGTTTATGCCAACAATGTGAGGCTCTTCGGCCATAAAAGGGGGGGCGGTGAGAGCATCTGGGAGATACGGCGGAGGATCGGCCTGGTCTCCCCCGAGCTGCAGCTTCGCTACCGCAAACCCGTTGATGTCCGGGAGGTGCTCCTTTCCGGACTTTTTGACTCCATCGGCCTGTACCGCAAGGTGAACGCGGAGCAGAAAGCCCTGGCGGACTCGTGGCTTGCCTGCATCGGCATGGAAGACCGGGCCGAACAGCCCTTCACCCAGCTCTCCTACGGGGAGAAGCGCCTGGCCCTTGTCGCACGGGCCATGATCAAATCCCCGGAGCTGCTCATCCTGGACGAGCCCTGCCAGGGGCTGGATCCGTCGAATCGGGACATGGTTCTGGCGCTGATGGAAGAGATCGGCCGACGGAACGTGACGGCAATGATCTATGTCACGCACCATGATATGGAGATGATCCCCTGCATCCAGCATGTCCTCACTCTTGGCGGACAGCGCTGAACGTCCGGCCCAGGAAACCGGGTGGCGCGAAAGGGAAAAGGGGCGACTGCGTCCGGCCTTCCTCGCTAAAATCTTGAAACATCGGATCAGTTTTGATACCCTTCACGGTACAAATTCGTGCTTCCGCACTTTAATCGTTTAATAAGAAAGGACTTTTCTCATGTTTTATTCCCAGCGCGTCTTTTGCGGGCGGCTGACCTTGGAGGATGTGGGCCGCAGGGTGCTTCTTGCCGGATGGGTGGATGCATTCCGGGATCACGGGGGGTTGATTTTTATCCACCTCCGTGACCGGAGCGGCATTGTGCAGATCGTGTTCAGCCCGGAAGTCGCACTCAGCGACGTCTGCCGGAGTGCGGCGACGCTGCGTTCCGAATACTGCATCACCGTCCGCGGCGAGGTGAGAAAGAGGCTCGAAGGGACGGAAAATCCCCATATCGAAACGGGAAATCTCGAAGTGCTGGTCACGGAATTGACCGTGCTGTCGGAATCGGATGCGCTGCCCTTTGCCGTTTCTGAAAAGGCCATGGTGGCGGGCGCCCAGTCAGCGGGTGCGGAAAGCGTGGCCGAGGATCTGCGCCTCCAGTACCGTTACCTGGATATCCGCCGCCCTTCGATGCGGGACAACCTGGTTGCGAGGCACCGCATCTTTCAATGCGTCCGGGAATTTCTCGATTCGCGGGGGTTCCTGGAAATTGAGACGCCGGTGCTGACCATGAGCACGCCCGAAGGGGCCCGTGACTACCTGGTGCCGAGCCGCATCCATCCGAAGAATTTTTACGCCCTGCCCCAGTCGCCACAGCTCTTCAAGCAACTCCTCATGATCGGCGGCATGGAGCGCTACTTTCAGCTGGCGCGCTGCTTCCGCGATGAAGACCTCCGCCCCAACCGGCAGCCGGAATTCACCCAGCTCGACATCGAAGCTTCGTTCGTCGATGAGGAATTTCTCTATGATCTGATCGAAGAGCTAACCGTCCGGATGTTCGCCGTCGGCGGCATCGACCTGGCCCGGCCCTTCGCCCGTATGACCTATGCTGAAGCGATGGACACAACGGGATCCGACCGGCCCGACCTGCGCTTCGGCCTTCGGTTTGTTGATGTGACGGATCTTTTTTCCTCAACGGATTATTCGATCTTCCGCCAGATTCTTCAACGTGGCGGCTGCATCAAGGGCATCAACGTCAAGGGCCAGTCCGAAAGGCTCAGCAAGAATGTCCTGCAGAACGAGTATGCCAAGGAGATCGTGCCGTCCTTCGGCGCCAAGGGCATGACCTGGATGCGTGCCGAAGGTGGGAAGCTTGAGTCCAATATTGTCCAGTTTTTCAGCAGCAGTGAGCTGGAGGCGTTGCGCAGGAGATTTGACGTTGAAGATGGGGACGTTCTGATCATGATTGCCGACCCCTCCTACCGCGTTGTGACATCCGTGCTCGGCCAGCTGCGCCTGCACCTGGCAAATCGGCTGGGGATCATCCCTGGCGGCAGCTTCTATCCGGTCTGGATTACGGAGTTCCCCCTGTTTGAAGAGGACGGGGAAGGAGGAGTCACCTCGAGCCACCATCCCTTCACCGCTCCGGACCGCAACGATTTCGATCCCAAAAATGTTGAGGAGCTGTTGACGCTGCGTTCACGGGCCTATGACCTGGTCATGAACGGCGAGGAGCTCGGCGGCGGCAGCATCCGCATCAACGACCGCAGCCTGCAGAAAAAGATCTTTGCCGCCCTTGGACTGAGTGAAGAAGAGACCAGGGAAAAATTCGGCTTTTTCCTGCGGGCCTTCGATTTTGGTCCGCCTCCCCACGGCGGCCTGGCGCTGGGCATGGACCGCACCGTGTCGATGATTCTGCAAACCCCGTCGATCCGCGAAGTGATCGCCTTCCCTAAAAACCGCCGTGCCGCCTGCCCTCTAACCGGCGCGCCCTCTGCGGTCAAAAAGGAACAGCTGGCTGAACTGGGGCTTCTAAATCTCGGAGGCCAGGATGTTCTGCCTGGAACAGCCGAAGGGGAAAACAGGATCGATCATCTGTCCTGGGTCTCGCGGATCGGCATTACAGCGGAGGAGCGCCCGCAGTTGGAGAAGGTTCTGTCTCAGGCCGAAGAGCTGGCGTCGCTTGCCGCTGATAAAGCGGGTGACGAGGAGCCGATGGCGACCGTCGCCCCCGCAGTCAACCGCATGCGGCCGGGAACCGTCGAGAGGCGATCCGTTCTTTCCCGGGACCAGCTGCTCAAGAGCGCGCCGGCGGTCAAGGGGAATTACTTCAAGGTGGCCAGCATTCTGGAATAAGGGGAGACATTTGAATGGATTCATTATTTTTCTATCACAGTCCTGAAAACAGCCTTTCCGGGGGCGGTCCTTTACAGGGGGTGAACATTGCGGTTCAACCGAACATTTCCGTGGCATCCTGGCCGACAGACGCAGGCTCAAAGGCCCTTGCCAATTTTGCGGCGCTGGAGGACGCAACTCTCGTGCGGCGGCTCCGTCAGGGCGGGGCCTCGCTGTGCGGTTCAACGCGCATGAGCGAATTCGGCTTCGGCCTGGAGGGAAGCAGGGCCGGCGAGGCAATTTCCCGACGGGAAGCCGATGCCGAGCTCGTGTTAGACCTGACGGGAGAAAGCCGCCTGGCTGCTTCGCGCGCGGCCTGCTGCGGTTTCAAACCGAGTTACGGCCTGGTGTCCCGCTTCGGCTTGGTCGGTTTGATCCCGTCCATGGAATGCTGCGGACTTCTTTCCGGAAGCCTGGAGACTCTTCGGGAGATTCTCAAGGCCATGGCCGGGCCGGACGACAGAGATTTTTCCCTTCCCGAAGAGGAGAATCCGGATTTTTCCCCCCGGCCGGTGGACCCGCAGACGACGACCATCGGCGTTCTTGCCGAAACCCAGGGTGAATTGAACGACCATCAGAAGGGCGCCTTCAACGCCTCCGTGGAAGATCTGAATCGGGCGGGATTTTCCGTACGGGAGGTTTCCCTGCCGGAATTCTCCCTGTTTTCGCTTGTCCATAACATCGTCGGTTCCGTGGAAGCCTCGTCCTGCGCCGGGCGCTACGACTCGGTCCGTTACGGTCAGCGCATCCCGGGTGCCCGAAACTGGAACGAAATGTATCTCCTCTCACGCGGAGCGGCCTTTGGACCACTGGTGAAGAGCTATCTGTTTCAGGGGGCCTTTTTCCAGTTTGAGCGCTACGACGCCTATGAAAACGCCTGCCGCATCCGCGCCCGTCTGGTCAAGGAGATGGGGGGGATACTGTCGCAGGTGGACTTTCTGGTTCTGCCGGCGGCAAGCGCCGCCTCATGCGGTGACCCGGCGTCGATAACCGACCTCTACGCCCGGTTCTCCCTGACGGCTTTCGCCAATGTAACCGGTCAGCCCGCGTTGTACCTTCCATCGGCCACGGGCGAAGCGCAGCCGGGGGTTCAACTGGTTGGCCCGAGGCTCAGCGATGCGCGTTTGCTCGACCTGGGCGGGCATCTTCTGACCATGGGCAAGGGAGGTAACTAGAAATGGAATTTGAAGCGGTCATCGGATTGGAAATTCATGTTGAACTCAATTGCGCGACGAAATTGTTCTGCGACTGCCCCAACCGCCCCGGCGACGAACCCAACACCAACATCTGCCCTACCTGCCTGTGGCTTCCCGGCGCCGTTCCACGCCTGAGCCGTGAGGCCGTTGAAAAGGCGTCTCTTCTGTGCCTGGGGCTTGGGGCGGAACTTCAGCCCAGAAGCGCCTTTGACCAGAAGGTGTACTACTATCCGGATCTTCCCAAGGGCTACCAGCTCTCCCAGGCCCATCTTCCCCTTTCGCGCGGCGGAGCCATCACCACCACGGACGAAGATGGAAAACCCAGCAAACTTCGCATTCACCATATCCACATGGAGGAGGATGTCGCCAAGCTGGTCCATGAAATGGAAGGGCGATCTCCCATCAGCCTTGTGGATTTCAACCGTGCCGGTGCGCCCCTGGTGGAGATCGTTACGGAACCGGACTTTCATACGCCCCATCAGGCGATGGAATTTCTCAAGGCGCTGCGCACCCGGGTCCGTTATGTCGGCTCCTCCGAGTGCAGCATGGAAAACGGCACGATGCGCGTCGATGCGAACATTTCAATCCGCCCCCGGGGAACGGGCCAGATGAACACCAAGGTGGAAGTAAAAAATATGAATTCCATCCGCCACGTGGGCGATGCCATCGCCCACGAGATCAGCCGCCAGAGTGCGGCCGTGCAGGCGGGAGAAGCGGTGATTCTCCACACCCGCCTCTGGGATCCGGAGAAGAAAGTCACCCTTGCAATGCGGGGGAAGTTTGAAGGCCCCTGTGTTCCGGATCCTATGGTACCGGCTATTGAACTGTCAGAGGAAGAGATCGAAAAGATGCGTTCGCGTCTTCCGGAAATGCCTGCCGAGAGGGCCGAGCGTTTTGTTGTGCAGTACGGCCTCACGGGTGAAGAGGCGACCTTCATGAGTTCGGATCCGGAGGTTTCAAACTACTTCGATGCGTTGATCGAACAAGGGATCGCGCCGCGCACGGCCATGCACTGGCTGACGACACAGCTGGCGCCCGCCGTCAGAGAGCGGCGTCAGGAGCTGGCCGGTACGCCGGTGACGCCGGCCCGCTTCGCCGCGCTGCTCAACATGCTCTCCAGGGATGAAATCAACGCCAACGCCGCACGGGAGGTGCTTGTCCGCCTCTTCGACAGCGACGAAGCACCGGAAAAAATCGTGGGGGCCCTTGGATTCCGGCAGGTATCCGATCCCAACGCCCTGGACGCCATGATTGACGGGGTGATGGAGGAGCAGGCGGAGGCTGTTGCCGATTTCCGGAGCGGACAGGGCAAAGCCATGGGATTTCTTATCGGCCGGGTGATGCAGGCCTCCGGCGGGAAGGCCAATCCGAAGATCATACGGGAATTACTTGCCAAAAAACTGGGTGCCGCCTTCTAGGTGGCAGATCCCTTTGTGACGGACCCTTCAGCCGCGGCAGGATATTCCGGCAAAGGAGAAGATCCATGAGAAATCACCTCGCGTTTTACGTGGCCGGTCGGTGGGTTGAGCCGAGTGGACGCCGCACCTTCGACATCGTCAACCCTGCAACCGAAGAGATTGCCGGTCGAATTCGTCTCGGGGAGAAAGAGGACGTCGATCTCGCCGTTCCTGAGGCCCGCAAGGCCTTTGTAAGCTATTCCCGAACTTTGCGGGAGGAGAGGCTGGCCCTGCTGGAGCGGATCGTTGACGGCATTCAGCAGCGTTATGACGAATTATGCGAGGCCGTCACCGAGGAGATGGGAGCGCTGAAATGGGTCTCACGGCGGGCGCACGTTGCCGGGGCTCTTCGCCATGCCCGGATCGCCGTGGAGACGCTCAGGGCCTTTGAATTTGACAGGATGCGGGGCAGCACCCTGGTGCGACTGACCCCGATCGGTGTCTGCGGCCTGATCACCCCGTGGAACTGGCCTGCTGTGACGGTTATGACAAAGGTGCTTCCGGCGCTTGCAACGGGTTGTGCCGTCATATTGAAGCCGTCTGAATATTCACCCTTCTCCGCTCAGGTTATCGCCGAGCTGCTGCACAATGCCGGGGTCCCTCCCGGGGTGTTCAATATGATTTACGGCGATGGCCAAACAGTCGGTACGGCTCTCTCCAGTCATCCCGGCATTGATATGGTCTCCATCACCGGATCGACCCGGGCCGGCGTTGACGTGGCGCGTAACGCGGCCGCCACGGTGAAGCGGGTGCATCAGGAACTCGGCGGCAAGAGCCCGAACATTCTCCTGCCGTCGGCGGATTATCCCGGCGCCGTGGAGCGCGGAGTGAGGGGGCTGATGTTCAATGCCGGCCAGACCTGCTCAGCCCCGTCTCGCATGATCGTACCGAATGGTCGCATGGAAGAGGTGAAAGAGGCCGCCAGGGAGGCGGTGGGGAACCTTCAGCCCGGCCTGCCGGACAGCAGGGCCTTCATGGGGCCTGTGGTCAGTAGGAATCAGTATGAGCGGATCCAGGCGTACATCGAGAAAGGCATTGCCGAAGGGGCGACCGTCGTGGTCGGTGGGCCTGGACGGGTCAAAGGTTTCGACAGGGGTTATTATGTGAAGCCGACGGTTTTTGCCGACACATCACCGGACATGACCATCGTGCGCGAGGAGATCTTCGGGCCGGTGCTGGTCATCCAGGGGTACGATTCGGTCGAGCAGGCCATTGAACTGGCCGGTGACACGGAGTACGGATTGGCTGCCTACATCCAGGGAGGGGATATGGATGAGCTGCGCGTCCTTGCCGACCGCATTCCAGCCGGACAGGTCACCCTCAACGGCTCGGGGTTGGAACTCATGGATCTGGCGGCACCCTTCGGCGGTTTCAAGCGGTCGGGAAACGGCCGCGAATGCGGTGACTTCGGTTTCGAGGCATTTCTTGAACCCAAGGCTGTGATCGGCTACAGCCCAGAAGATCTAAGCACCTAAAATGCTTAATTATATTTATTAAGAAGGATATTCATGGCAAAAAGAACCGTAATCGGGATCCTCGTTACAAACCGCGTTGCGAACGCACAGCAGATTCAGAAAGTGCTCACCGAATATGGATGCAGCATCAAGACAAGACTCGGTCTCCATGAAGTGGACGAACAGCTGTGTTCAACCTCCGGACTGCTTCTTCTTGAACTTTTCGGGGACGAAGGCGTCTGTAATGATCTCGAAAGGAATCTGAGGGCGGTCCCGGGACTGCAGGTCCAGAAGATGGTTTTTGAATCCTGACGCCGGATGGACACCGATCCACCGTGTCCCCCTCCCCGGGCGAGGGGATGCCCTTTCCCCGATAGCCCTGCTACCTGTTCCGTCCCCTACCACCAGTTCCTTTTGCGGAAATACAGCAGCATCCCTGCCGCAGTGGCCAGCAGAAAAACCCAGACCATGGCGTAGCCCCAGCGCCACTCCAACTCGGGCATATACTTGAAGTTCATCCCGTAAACCCCCACGATGAAGGTCAGAGGCATAAAGAGCGTCGCGATGACGGTCAGGACCTTCATAATTTCGTTCATCCGGTTGCTGATGCTGGACAGATAAATGTCGAGAATGCCGGACAGCATGTCCCGGAAGGTTTCCAGGGTGTCGATGATGTGGATGGTGTGATCATAAATGTCCCGGAAGTAAAGCATGGAGGACTTGCTGATGAGGGGAGATTCGGAGCGCTCCAGGCTGGTGATCATTTCCCGCAGGGGCCAGAGGGATTTTCTCAGAAGGATCATTTCTTTCTTTAATTCCTGAAGGGTGTGGAGGAATCCAGCCGAAGGGCTTGTGACCAGTTCTTCCTCCAACTGTTCGATTCTCTCGCCCATATGTTCGAGGATGAGGAAGTAGTGATCCACCACGGCGTCTACGAGGGCGTGGGCCAGGTAATCTGCGGCGCTCTTTCTCAGCCGCCCTTTGACGTTACGGAGTCGTTCCCGGATCGCTTCAAAGGTGTCGGTTTCTTTTTCCTCGAAGGAAAGGACGAAATTGGAGCCGAACAGGATGCTGATCTGCTCCGACTGGAGTCGTTCCCTGCTGGAGCCGGCATTGTAAAACATCTTCAGCACAATAAAGAGGTAGTCCCCGTAATCTTCCGTTTTCGGCCGCTGGTCCGTATTCAGAAGGTCCTCCAGGGTGAGGGGATGGAGGCCGAAATGCAGGCCGAGTTCTTCCAGGACGGGGACTTCCGGCATGCCCTGAACATGGATCCAGGTTACGCCGGTTCTTCTGAGGAAGGTTGAACAACCGGCTATCTTGTGGATCTCCATTTCCTGAAGGGATTCTTCGTCATAATAGAGCAGTGATATTTTGAACGTGTCTGTGAGCTTTTCCCCGACCTGAACGAGAGCGCCCGGCGGCAGGCCGACTTTGGCCGAGCGGGATTTTTTAGTTCGAGCCATGTTCCAAACCCGCTTGAGAAGATTCCCGGGAATGGGAGGAGGAATCCGAAACGTTCCTGGTCAGTTTTACTGTGACCGTCACTTTGGGTATTTTGCCGTCTTCCATGTGAACATCCGCCGGCAAGACAAGTTTGGCGTCGAAGATCTGCAAATCCGCCGTAGGCTGCAACGGGATCGGCTCCGTCTTGATTCGAAGCCGCTTGGACCGCAGCCTGTCGGGAAAGAGGATCCTGACGAAGGGGGGGGAGATCAGCGTCCGCTGGACCGTCCAGCCGGAAGGCGGTGAGTTGATGACCGCATCGATGGGCACATCGGCCTCAACAACCCGTGATACCGTCAGCGCTATGTGCTCCGGTTTGATGCTGTTGACCGTCAGGCCGATTGGCAGGGTGACCATGCTCCCGGTCAAGGGTATGTCGTGTCGGCCTGGATCGATTTTATCAAGATCAATTGAAACCCGAAGCTTGTTCGAGCTCAGGAGCCGGAACGACTGGGAAGATCCCGTCAGGGAAACCATGGCTTCGGTTGTGCGGGAGCCTTCCAGGATGCGGTCAGGTGCGAGATTGACATACTCGATAGGGACGGAATAATCCCTTCGGACCGAATCCCTTTGATAACCAAAGGAAAGCCAGAGAATAAAGGCAAGCGCGAAGGCAACAGCTTTTTCTTTGGGGTTCTTCTTCAGCCAGTCCAGGAAAGGGTGATGGGGACGGGCAGGTGCGTTTTGAGCGTAGAAATTTTCGAGAATGTTTCTCAGCTCCGCTGCATTGTCAACCCCGGTTAGCTTCTCTCTCCGTGCGACGGAAACGACGCCCCGTTCCTCCGAAACGACGACGCAAAGGGCATCGGAACGTTCAGACAGGCCGATGGCGGCCGTGTGTCGCAGTCCGTAGCGGCGCTTGGGGTGGATGTTGCTTGTCAGGGGGAGATGGCAGCCGAACTGTTCAACGCGATTGTCGCGGATCACAACCGCTCCGTCATGCCCCCTGGAATGAGGGTCAAAAATGCTGTCGAGAAGAGTTTCGCTGAGCAGGCCATCCAGGCGGACGCCCCCGGTGAGATGCCTGTCCAGGGGATCTTTCCCGGCGATGACGATCAGGGCGCCGATGCGTTGCCGGGCGAGATTGTCTGCGGTATAGGCGATGACCTCCGCCGGTGATGTCGCATCGGCTGTTTCTCGAAGATTGATTTTAAAGCGCCCCCAGAGGGCAAGCCGTTCGAAGAAACGGCGCAGGTCTTCCTGGAAGATGACGACAAGAACGAACAGCAGGCTGGCAAAAAATCCCTGGAGAACGAGCGTGGTGAGGTAGAGCTGGAAAAGGCGGGCCATCATGTAGATGACTCCGAGGACGCCGATGCCGAAGAGGACGAATCGCGACGCCCGATCCTTGAACCAGACCAGCAACGCAGAGATCATGATGGCGATGATTGCGATATCAAGGACATCCTGAATCTGAACACTTTTAAGCATCGACCAGATGCGAGACAGCATAATAACCTTCTCTTCGTTCCGATAGTCCGGGAAACTTCCAGGTGCATTCTTTAAGGAGGTTTCTTTATATGAAAAGCTTCTGGATTGTGTCAAGAACATACTGAATTATCGAAAGAATTCTTCAGCAGACCTGCAGACATGGCTAACGACGAAATTTGGGGAACAGAGAAAATTGTCCTTGACAAAAGTTTTGCACTCCTGATACAAAACAGTGACATTTAGGAATTGAGGGATTTTCGAAAGGGTTGAACAAGATGAATTCGAACCGATGCGCTATGAACTGGTGGTGGCAGGTCTCAGAACAGGGGGTTTGTCCGCCGGTAAGACGTTAAAATATAAAAACTGAAGCCGTGGAGACGCTCCCAGAGACCTTCGCGGCTTTTATGCTGTACGATACGTCAGGGAAAAAGGCCGTGAAGGATTTCACGGCCTTTTTTTATTGTCCGGGAGAAAAAGCAAATCATGTATGCACCGAATTATAAAACATTTGAAGAACTTGCAAAACAGGGGAACCTGGTGCCGCTTTACAGGGAAATTCTGGCGGATGTGGAAACGCCCGTTTCCGTATTCATGAAGCTTCGGGATTCCTCTTATGCCTTTCTGCTGGAGAGCGTGGAGGGAGGCGAGAAGTGGGGTCGGTACACCTTTCTCGGAGCGGACCCCCGCCTGGTTTTCAGGATTTCAGGGGAAGAAGTGGTCATCGAGGAAAACGGGGAAACCTCCCGTCATGCCCATCAAGGCGATCCTCTCAGATTCCTCAAGGAGATTCTCCAACGCTATTCGCCGGTTTCCGTGGAGGGGCTGCCGCGGTTTTACGGAGGCGCCGTCGGATTTCTGGGATATGAAATGGTGAATTACTTCGAGCGGCTTCCCCGTGCCGGGGAGAATGATCTTCAGACGGAAGAGGCCGTATTCCTCGTGACGGACACGCTGATCCTCTTTGACCGCGTCCGCCATACGATCAAGGTGGTGGCCTGCGTTCATATTGATGGCGAACAGAGCCTTCAGTCGCTTTACCGGGAGGCCACCCGGAAAATCGATGCCATGGTGGAGCTGTTGCAGGAGCCGGCTTTACCGGCGGGGCCATCGATTCCGCCTGCTTCATCCGCCGATTTCAGTTCAAACATGACGCCGGAAGCTTTCCGGGCCGGTGTTGAGCGGGCAAAGGAATACATCCGGGCCGGTGATATCATCCAGGTTGTTCTCTCTCAGCGGTTTTCCAGTGAAACCCATCCTGATCCGGTGGATCTGTACCGGGCTCTCCGTTTTACCAATCCCTCCCCCTATCTGTTTTTCCTGAAGCTGGGCGATACGGTTCTGATCGGATCATCCCCTGAGGTCATGGTCCGCCTGGAAGAGGGGATTGTTGAGCTCAAGCCCATCGCCGGAACCCGGCCAAGGGGGAAGACCGAACAGGAAGATCGGCGGCTGGCCGATGAACTGCTGGAAGATCCCAAAGAAAGGGCCGAACATGTCATGCTCGTGGATCTGGGGCGGAACGACCTGGGGCGGATCGCCCGGACCGGAAGTGTTCAGATTACCCAATTGATGGTGATTGAACGATACTCGCACGTCATGCACATCGTATCTTCTCTCCAGGCTCAGCTGGAAGAGTGCCTAGATGCCTTTGACGTGCTGAAGGCCGTCTTCCCAGCCGGCACCCTGACCGGAGCTCCCAAGATCCGGGCCATGGAGATCATTGCGGAACTGGAGCCGGTCCGGAGGGGGCCCTATGGCGGAGCCGTAGGCTATTTCAGCTTTTCCGGAAACATGGATCTCTGCATCACCATCCGCACCATCCTGCTGAAGGAAGGAAGGATGCATATCCAGGCGGGTGCCGGCATTGTCGCCGATTCCGACCCCCGGACCGAATTTCAGGAGACGGTCAACAAGGCGGCCGGCATGCGCCAGGCCGTGGAGCTGGTCCTGTCTGGATTTGAAATCCGCCAGAGCCCGTAGGACATCTCATAACATTTTAGATAAAAAACAAAAAAAGAGAAAAAGAGGTCATGCCATGATTCTGATGATCGATAATTATGATTCCTTTACGTTTAATCTGGTTCAGTATCTGAGGCAGCTGGGAGAGGACGTGGAGGTCTATCGGAACGATAGGATTTCCCTGAAGAGCATTGAAAAAATGGAACCGGCGGCCATTTTCCTGTCGCCCGGGCCGGGCGCTCCGAAAGACGCGGGGATAACGGCGGATGTGATCCGGGCCTTTTATCGGGAGATCCCCATCATGGGGGTCTGCCTGGGCCACCAGTCGATTGGATACGCCTTCGGGGCCGAGGTGGTCCGGGCCGGCCGGATCATGCACGGCAAAACCTCGGAGATCTGCCATGACGGCCAGTCACTCTTCAAGGGGCTTCCAAACCCTTTTCCGGCGGGCCGTTATCATTCCCTGATCCTGGAAAGGGGGTCCCTGCCGGATTGTCTTCAAGTGACAGCGGAAACAGAAGGCGGCGAAATCATGGGTGTCCGGCATCGGGAGTTTCCCGTGGAGGGGATTCAGTTCCATCCGGAATCGATCCTTACCCCGAACGGCAAGCGCATTTTGAGAAATTTCCTGAAGCTCATCGCCTCCGGAAGGAAGGAGGTGCAGCGCTCTGGAGTCCTGCGGCCCTCAGCCCTCTGCGCCTGAGGGACTTGGGGCGGATGCCGGAAGAAGAACATAAAGATCAAATACCTTAAAAGGGGAGGAGTTTTTCTATGATCAGAGAGTCTATTGCAAAGGTGGTTGAAGGTGTCAATCTCAGCGAATCGGAGATGACGTCAACGATGAACGAAATCATGGAGGGGGGAGCGACGGAAGCTCAGATCGGATCCTTCATGACGGCCCTGCGGATGAAGGGGGAGACCGTGGACGAAGTGACCGGGGCCGCCCGAAGCATGCGGCAGAAGGCAACCCGCATCGACGCCCGGGCGCAGGTCATTGTGGATACCTGCGGTACGGGCGGCGACGGGATGAACACCTTCAACATCTCCACCACGGCGGCCTTTGTCGTGGCCGCAGCCGGGATCACCGTGGCCAAGCACGGAAACCGGGCGGTATCCAGCGCGTGCGGCAGCGCCGACGTGCTGGAGGCCCTGGGGGTCAACATCAGTGCCGGTGTGGAAATCGTGGAAGAGTGCGTCCAGCAGTTGGGGATCGGTTTCCTCTTTGCCCCAAAACTCCATGGCGCCATGAAGTATGCCATCGGCCCCCGCCGGGAAATCGGAATACGCACCATTTTCAACATGCTGGGACCCCTGACGAATCCGGCCGGTGCCAATGCCCAGCTCATCGGCGTTTATGATGCAAAATTGACGGAGATGTTTGCCGGTGTTCTGAAAAATCTGGGGGCGCGGCGGGCCTTCGTCGTTCACGGTTCCGATGGCCTCGATGAGGCAACGGTCACGGGCCCGACGAGGGTGTCCCAGCTGAAGGATGGGCTGATCTCGACGTACAATGTTGATCCGATGGATTTCTTCGGACGGACGTTCAGCCTGGAGGATATTGCCGGTGGAGACGCATCCGCCAATGCCCGGATTACGCGGGATGTGCTGACAGGAAAGGAGGGGGCCTGCCGCAGCATCGTTCTCCTCAACGCCGCGCTGGCCATCATGGCCGGAGAAAAGGCCGGAACAATCCCGGAAGGCCTTGCCGTTGCCGCCGACTGCATCGACAGTGGAAAAGCCGCAAAGAAACTCCAGGAACTCATCGAATTGAGCAACAGTTAGCCGGGATATCGTTGGAAACTCGGGTGAAGGCCATGGCGACGATATTGGATCAGATTTTTGAAGAGAAGCGAAGAGATGTCAACCAGCTCAAAATGACCCTTCCTGTTGACGAGCTTCGGAAAATGGTGAAAGATGCTCCTTCGTGCAGGGATTTTAAAGGCGCCCTGTCCGGACGGGAATGTGCCGTCATTGCAGAGGTGAAATTCCGTTCTCCATCAAAGGGTCCGCTGAGGACAGACCTCGAGCCCGCTTTGGTCGGGGAGACCTACGAGCGAAACGGGGCGGCAGCCATCTCGGTTCTGACGGACCGGACCTTCTTTGGGGGTGAAAAGCTTTATCTGAACATTCTCCGGCGCACCGTGGGTCTGCCCCTCCTGCGGAAGGACTTTATCCTGGATGCCTGGCAGATCTATGAATCCAGAATGCTCGGGGCCGACGCAATTCTCCTGATTGTTGCCATGCTCGGGGAGAATCAGCTGCAGGAATATCTGGATCTGGCAAGCGCGCTGGGGATGGCGGCCCTGGTGGAGGTGCATGACCGGGGGGAACTGGAGCGCGCCCTGGCGGCCGGTGCGGACATTGTCGGAATGAATAACCGGGATCTCAAGACCTTTGTGACCGATCTGAGTACCAGCCTGGAGCTGATCGGCTTCATCCCGCGGGACCGGATCGCCGTAACGGAAAGCGGAATCCGTTCCAGGGCGGATATTGAGCGGTTGATGGTTGCCGGCATTGGCGCCTTTCTGATCGGAGAGACCCTGATGACGGCCCCCGATATCGGGAAGAAGTTGCGGGAGCTCCTTGGAAACAAGGGTGCGGCATTGTGATGGAGATCAAGATCTGCGGAATGACCCGCCTGAGCGATGCCCTCGCCGCGGCGGAGAACGGCGCCAATGCCCTGGGATTCATCTTTTATTCCAGGAGCCCTCGCTATCTCTCTCCCGAAAAGGCAAGAGAACTGATTCGCCGGTTGCCGCCCGAGGTGATCCGCGTGGGGGTGTTCGTCAATGAATCCATGGAGAGGGTAAAGGAGATCCGGGCTTTCTGCGGCCTGGATCTCCTTCAGCTTCACGGGGATGAAAGTCTGGACTATTGCCGGCAGTTTCCTTCCTCGGTGCTGATCCGGGCCGTTTCCCCGGAGAGCGAAGAGGACCTGCCCTCTCTTGAAACCTGGCCCTGCCGGGCGATTCTCCTGGACAGGCGGGAAGGGGCTCTCTACGGGGGGACGGGCCGGCTGTCCAACTGGGAGCTGGCGGTTCGGATCCGGAAACGCCTTCCTCTGATCCTTTCCGGCGGCTTGAATCCCGGGAACATCGGAGAAGCAATTCGAAAGGTATTTCCCCATGCCGTGGACGTCAACAGCGGAGTGGAATCCTCCCCCGGAATCAAGGATCCGGATAAAATCCGGGCCGTGATCGAAGAGGTCCTCCGGACTTCGGCGGCACGGGAAGAGAAGCGCCCGGCGGGAGATGACCGGGGAAATTACAGGATCTTTTCCAGGGCGCGGGACTGAGATACGGTGAGAACGGAAAGGTGAGAAAAATGAAGGGTGCGTTACCGGATAAAAGGGGGCATTTCGGAGTGTTCGGGGGCCGCTACGCCGCCGAGACCCTCATGCCGGCTCTGATCGAACTGGAGGCCGCCTACCGTCAGGCGCGGCGGGACATAAGATTCCGAAGGGAATTTGCACGATATTTAGAGGATTATTCAGGAAGAGCCACGCCTCTGTACTTTGCGGAGCGGCTTACGGAGGTCCTGGGCGGAGCGAAGGTCTATCTGAAAAGGGAGGATCTGAACCACACCGGTTCACATAAGATCAACAACACCCTGGGACAGGCGCTGCTGGCCCGTCGGCTGGGCAAAAGAAAGGTCATTGCGGAAACGGGAGCGGGTCAGCATGGGGTCGCCACAGCAACGGTGGCGGCGCTGTTCGGCATGGAATGCAAAATTTTCATGGGGGAGGAGGACATACGGAGGCAGGCGCCCAATGTCTTCCGCATGAAGATCCTCGGAGCCGAGGTGATCCCCGTCTCTTCGGGAACGGCAACCCTCAAGGATGCCATGAACGAGGCCATGCGCTACTGGGTATCCGCCGTCCGGGACACCTTTTACGTGATTGGGACGACGGCAGGGCCTCATCCCTATCCCATGATGGTCCGGGATTTCCAAAGCGTGATCGGGCGGGAGGCCAAGCGCCAGATCCTGAAAAAGGAGGGGCGTCTGCCCGATATCCTCATCGCCTGCGTCGGAGGGGGGAGCAATGCCATGGGGCTCTTTTATCCCTTCCGCAACAATGAGAGCGTGGCCATGTACGGCGTCGAGGCCGCGGGCAAGGGGATGGATTCAACCCTCCATTCCGCGAGCATCAGCGGAGGCCGTGTGGGGGTGCTCCACGGGAACCGCACCTTTCTGCTTCAGGATGAGCACGGCCAGATCCGGGATGCCTATTCCATTGCCGCCGGCCTGGATTATCCCGGCGTCGGTCCGGAGCACAGCTACTTTTCCGAAATCGGCAGGGCCTCCTATGTCACGGTGACGGACGAGGAGGCCGTGGAGGCCTTTCACACACTTTCCCGCTGTGAAGGGATCATCCCCGCCATGGAGAGTGCCCATGCCGTCGCCTATGCGCTGAAGCTCGTTCCCACGCTGAACCGGGATCACATTGTCGTGGTGAATCTTTCCGGCAGGGGGGACAAGGACGCGGAAGAAATTGCCAGACGGATGGAGAAAGGAGGCGCGATCGAGGAATGAGCAGAATTGGACAGGCGTTTCAAAAGCTCAAGGAAAAGGGAGAAAAGGCCCTGGTTGCCTATGTGACGGCCGGAGACCCCGACCTGGACAAAACCCGGGAAATCATGATCGGCTTGAAAGAGGCCGGTGTCGACATCCTTGAAGTCGGGGTCCCCTTTTCCGATCCCACCGCGGACGGTCCCGTCATTCAGGAGGCGGCCCAGCGGGCCCTGAACAAGGGGACGACGCTGGAGAACATTCTCGACATGATCGAAGACCTCCGGAAAACAGAGGATCTGCCACCGGTGGTTCTCTTCGGCTATTACAATCCCATTTATGCATACGGGATCGAGCGTTTCGCGGACAGGGCGAAGGCGGCCGGCGTTGATGGCCTTCTCGTGGTCGATCTTCCCCCGGAAGAAGCCGGTGAGCTCCGCCGGGAAACCGATTCCAAGGGGATGGATTTCATATCCCTGATTGCGCCGACCACTTCGGAGGAGCGGATCGGCCTGATCGCCCGCCAGGGGCGGGGATTTCTCTATTACATCTCCATCACCGGGGTAACGGGAACGGCACGGCCGGACATGAAAAGTGTGAAGCGGGACATTGCCCGGATCCGTGCCTGTACGGATCTGCCCCTGGTCGTTGGATTCGGCATTTCCACGCCGGAGCAGGCAGGAGCCTTTGGGCCCCTGGCGGACGGGATCGTCATCGGCAGCGCCTTTGTGCGCCTCATTGCCGAATTTGCCCACAGCCCCGACCTCGTGGCCAGGGTGTCGGCCCTGGCCCGGACAATCAAAGGGGCCATGAGGCAGGAAGGATATTATTCTTGACAGAATGCCTGCTTTGTGTTTTGATCGCGCACATGTCTGGTTGTATCGGTAACGTGTAAGGGTTTGCCTCTCTGCACCTCTTTTTCTGATGAAGGGGATTTGGAGAGGAAGGAAGAGAAAACGGAAATGGACGGAAGACAAAGCAAGATGAAATCCAACTACTTTAGCTATTATTGGTATTTTTATCTGGAGATCTGTCCATTGTCTCGGGTGGGTTGAACTAACAAAAAAAACACCAAGCCATGGGCAGATCAGAGAGCGCCGCCCATGGCTTTCTTCTTTTATGGCCATGGTGGCAGCAGACACCATGGCCATTTCTGTTGGTGCCTTTCCCCATCCACAGTGGGGAAGGCCGGCAAAGGAGAAGAATCTCGTGATTATCGTCATGAAAAGAAACGCAACGGAACATCAGATTGATCATGTCGTGGGCTGGGTTGAATCCATCGGCTACCGGGCTTATCCCTCTCGAGGAACGGAACAGACCGTCGTCAAGGCCATCGGCGGAGAGCGGGGAGGTGAGGAGCTCAAGTATCTGGCGGCGCTGTCCGGTGTGGACAAGGTCGTTCCCATCCGCAAGCCCTACAAGCTGACCAGCCGGGAGGCGAAAGAGGAGGATACGGTCGTCCAGGTGGGAAAGGTGAGCATCGGCGGCGGAACCTTTACCGTCATGGCCGGTCCCTGCTCCGTGGAAAGCGAACAGCAGTTGCTCGAAAGCGCCTACATTGTCAAAAAGGCCGGGGCTTCCATTCTGCGCGGTGGCGCCTTCAAGCCGAGAACCTCCCCTTACAGCTTTCAGGGGCTGGAGGAGGATGGCCTGAAGCTGCTGGCAAAGGCCCGGGAAAAAACCGGCCTGCCTGTGGTGACGGAGATCGTCAATCCCGAGGATCTGGACCTTGTTGAATCCTACACCGACATTCTCCAGGTGGGAGCCCGCAATGTCCAGAATTTTGCCCTGCTGAAGAAAATCGGCCGTTCACGGGTCCCCGTTCTCCTGAAGAGGGGGATGATGACCACCATCGAGGAGCTTCTCATGTCGGCGGAGTACATCCTGTCGGCAGGCAACGACCAGGTGATTCTTTGCGAACGCGGCATCCGGACCTTTGAAACGGCAACCCGCAATACCCTTGACATCAGTGCCGTGCCTGTCCTGAAGGAGCTGACCCACCTGCCCGTCATCATCGATCCCAGTCATGCAACGGGTCACTGGAAATACGTCCTTCCCCTGAGCCGGGCTGCCCTGGCCGTCGGCGCCGACGGCCTGATTGTGGAGATGCACCCTCAGCCCGAAAAGGCCTTCTGCGACGGGGCTCAGTCCCTGAAACCCGAGACCTTTTACGAGCTGATGGATGAGCTCAGGAGGATGGAATATGTCATGAGTGCGACAGCGAAGGTGCTGATATGAACCGGATCAAGATCAATCTCGACAAGCGTCTCTCCGAGTCCCATGAAATCTGCATCGGCTATGATTTCCAGGATCGGATGGGTCTTCTCATCGCCAAAGACCACCCGGCGAACCGGTATGTCGTCGTGACCGATTCCAACGTGTCGCGGCTCTACGGAAGGGACTTTCTTGAAAAGCTCAAAGAATTGGGGCTTCTCGCGGAGCTGCTGGAATTTCCCGCCGGCGAGGGTTCAAAAACCATGGAAACCGTCTTGGGATTGACGGCCCGGCTGCTGGAGATGGGTGTGGACCGCCATTCGATGCTCATCGCGCTGGGCGGCGGCGTCGTGGGGGATCTGACGGGGTTCGTCGCTTCCATCTATATGCGCTCCGTTCCCTTCATCCAGATTCCCACGACACTCATGGCCCAGGTGGACAGCAGCATCGGTGGAAAGACGGCGGTGAATCTCCCCCAGGGGAAAAACCTCCTGGGGACCTTCTATCAGCCGAAGCGGATCTTTACCGATCTCAAATTTCTGGAAACCCTTTCCGATGAGGAATATCTCAACGGATTGGCGGAGATTGTCAAATACGGGCTCATCGACGAGCCGGGATTCTTTGAGCAGCTCGAACGGGAAGTCCCCTCCCTGCGCGCAAGAAGCCTGGCGATCCTGGAGCCGGTCATCGAACGGTCCTGCCGGATCAAAAAGGGTGTTGTGGAGATAGATGAACAGGAATCAGGATTCCGGAGAATTCTGAACTTCGGCCACACCCTGGGGCATGCCCTGGAAGCCGCTTCGAAGTTCACCCTGCCTCACGGAAAGGCGGTTGCTTTGGGAATGATAGCCGCCTCACGGATTTCCGCCTGTTGCGGCTTTCTTCCGCCGGAGGAAAGGGAGCGGATCGAAGCCCTGATCCGGGACCTCGGCCTGCCCGTCCGGATTCCGGCAGATGTTGCGGGGCCGGAAGTATTGGGGCGTCTCGCCATGGACAAGAAGAAGGAGGGAAATGAACTGCCCTTTATCCTGTTGAAAAAAATCGGCATACCCTTTATGAGTAAGGACGTGGGGCTTTCCCTGCCGAAGAAGATCCTTGAGGAAATGACGGCATGAGCGAAAAATCACTGGACGAACTGAGAGAATCCATTCAGAGCGCGGACACACGGATTGTCGAGCTGCTCAATGAAAGGGCCGCGTTGGCCCTTGAAATCGGAAGAAAAAAAGCCGATCTGGGAATGGAAATTTACGACCCCGTTCAGGAGGAGCAGGTATACGGCCGCCTTGTGCAGTACAATAAAGGCCCCATGCCGGCCTCCATTCTGTCAGCCATCTTCGGCCATGTGGTCGCCGCTTCCCGCTATCTGCAGAATACCCTGACCGCGGCGCTCCGGCCCCACGAGCGGGAGGGGCGGGGCAGGATCAGGGTTTGCATTCCCATCGTTGGCCCCGGAATGGACAAGGCGGTCCGGCAGATTCGTGAAGCTGCACCGATGGCGGATCTTCTGGAGCTGAGGATGGACCTGATCAGCGGGGCTCGCCTGCCTGAGCTGATCAGGGAAATCCGGAGGAACCCGTTTCCCGTAAAAATTGTGGTGACCTGCAGAAAGCCGGAAGAAAGCGGCCGCCGGCCGGCTGCAGAAAAAGGCGAGAACGAAGAGGAACGGGTCTCCGTTCTGAAAGAGGCCATCCTGCTGGGTGCCGATTATGTGGATCTCGAACTCGGCACGCGGGCTGCCTTGATGGATTCGCTGAAAGAGCTCATCGCGGATTACCTGGGGCGGACGCAGCTCATCGTTTCCTGCCATAATTTTCAGGAGACTCCCTCTGACGCGGCCCTCGAGGACCTCTGGAAGTCCTGCCGGAAGGCGGGCGCCCGCGTCATCAAGATTGTGACCTTTGCCCGGACGATGACCGATAACCTGCGGGTGCTGCGGCTCATTCCGTGGTCCCTGGGTAAAGGGCAGGAGATCGTCGCCTTTTCCATGGGGGACCAGGGAAAAATAAGCCGGATCATGGCCCCCATGCTGGGGGCGCATTTTACCTTCGCATCACTGGGGGAAGAAACCGCCACAGCGCCGGGACAATTGACCGCCGC
Source organism: Syntrophus sp. (in: bacteria) (assembly GCA_034006265.1). Lineage (GTDB taxonomy): Bacteria > Desulfobacterota > Syntrophia > Syntrophales > Syntrophaceae > Syntrophus. Next base: position 61,756 of record JAVETB010000006.1, read on the forward strand.
TGAACTGTTCCGGATTCTTGAAATCCTGGGCCGAAAGTCATCAGGCGGCCTTTCCGGGACGGTCGGGCCACCGGAAGAGAAAAGGGGTGAACGGGGCCCGGGGGGAAAGGCCATGGAGCCTTTTTCAGAAAGCGGCACCGGGGATGCCGAATCCAATGACTGATCCATTCCGCAGCCCCATTCTCCTTGCCCTCATCGGCCATCCGATAGGCCACAGCCTTTCGCCTCTCATGCACTCGGCCGCTCTGACGCTCCTGCACCTTGCCGGCCGTTATGAGGCCTGGGACGTTTCTGACCTGAAGCAGGCCGTGGAAAAACTGAGACGGGAGGGATACCGGGGGGCCAGCGTAACCGTTCCTTTCAAAAGGGATGTCATGTCCTTTCTTGACGATCTCGATGATCAGGCCTGCCGCATCGGAGCCGTGAACACGGTGATCTATCGAGAGGGGCGCCTGCAGGGCACAAACACCGATTGGGAGGGGCTGCTTCGGGCCCTGCGAAAGGTGACGGATCTTTCCGGAAAACGGATCGTTGTTCTCGGAGCCGGCGGAACGGCACGGGCTGCCCTGTACGGCCTGCTTGCCGAGGGCGGGGTCCCGGTAGTGGTCAATCGGACGGAAAAGCAGGGGAGGGGGCTTGCCGAGGAGTTCGGCTGCCCTTTTTATCCTCTGACGGAAATAAGGGAACTCGGAGGGGACATCCTGATCAATGCGACACCCGTCGGAATGGCCCCGGAGATTGATTTTTCTCCCGTACCCGCCGCCGCGCTTCGCCGCTTCCGTCTTGTCGCAGACGTGATATACAATCCCCTGAAAACGCGGCTTCTGCGCGAAGCGGAAGAGGCGGGATGCGCCGTTCTATCGGGGATGGATATGTTTGTGGAACAGGGTGCGGCACAGTTCCGGCTGTGGACCGGGCTGGAGCCCCCTGTGGACCGGATGCGGCAGGTTGTCAGGCAGGAGCTGGAAAGAAGGGAAGGGAAGCAGGCATGAGCCCCATGGGCCGATCCGACCGGGAGGTAACCCTTGAGGTACCCGGTTCAAAGAGCATCACCCAGCGTGCCTTAATTGCCGCTGCTCTCGCAAAAGGGCCATCCCGGCTGCTCAATGCCCTGCTGGCCGAGGATACCCGGTATCTCATCAAAGCCCTGGAACTTCTTGGCGCTGAGATTGGGGTTGAGGAGGGTGAACTCCGGATCGGCGGGACAGGGGGAAAGATTTCCGCTCCGACTGGGAAGATCTTCGTGGGAAACAACGGAACGGCGCTGCGGTTTCTGACCTCGCTGGTCTGCTTGGGAGAGGGCTTCTATGTTCTGGATGGCTCGCCCCGCCTTCGCGAGAGGCCTGTTGAGCCGCTTCTTCGGGTTTTGCGCTCCATGGGGGTGTCCGTCGAAACTCCTGAAAATCCGGGATGCCCCCCGGTTCTGATCCAATCGCGCGGACTTCCAGGCGGGCAGGTCATATTCCAGGATCTGGACAGCAGCCAGTATGTATCCTCGCTGCTCCTCAGCTCTCCTTACGCTGCCCGCAATGTCGGGATTCAGCTTGCCGGCCGGACGGTCTCAGAACCTTACATCGCCATGACGCTCCAGGTGATGGAGCAGTTTGGCGTTGCCGTTGAAAAGCCCGCCGCCAACACCTTCTGTGTCCCGTCAGGCCAAGCCTATCGGGCCCGCTCCTTCACCATCGAAGGGGATTATTCCAGCGCCTCATACTTCTTTCTGGCGGCGGCCCTGGGGCTTGCCCGGGTCTGGGTGCCGAACCTTACGGCTGCGAGCCTGCAGGGAGACGCACGTTTTTTGAAGATTCTCGAAGACCTGGGATGCACCGTGGCATGGAGGGACGGGGGCGTGGCAGTCTCCTGCGGTCAGCTTCACGGCGGTGATATGGAGTTCGCCATGGGGGACATTCCCGACATGGTCCCTTCGCTGGCCGTCCTGGCGGCGTTCCGGCCGGGGCGCTCCGTCATCACGGAATCGGCCCACCTGCGCATCAAGGAAAGCAACCGTCTGGCGGCCCTTGCAGCAGAGGTGCAGAAAATAGGCATTTCAGCGAGGGAGACAGCGGACGGTCTGATCATCGTCGGCGGGCGTCCCTGTGGAGGGGACATCGAGACCTATAGCGACCACCGGATCGCCATGAGCTTTGCCGTCGCCGGTCTGGCCGTTCCGGGAATCAGGATTGCTGACCGGGACTGTGTCGGCAAATCCTTTCCCGGATTCTGGAACGAATTGCAGAAGCTGTCACAGGGCACGCCTGGAGGGGGAAAGAATGACCCGTGATGACCGGACCATCATCCTGATCGGATACCGCGGTACCGGCAAAACCTCTGTGGGCCGGGAACTGGCCCGGCGGCTGAACCGGCCTTTTTACGACATCGATGTTCTGGTTGAAGCGCGTGAAGGGCGATCCATCCGGGACATGGTGGAGCGGGAGGGCTGGACGTTTTTCCGGGAGCGGGAAAAAGCCGCCCTTTGTTCCCTTCGTACCATGTCCTGCTGTGTCGTGGCCACGGGGGGCGGCGCAGTCCTGGATCCGGACAATGCGCGATTGTTGAAATCCATGGGATGGATCGTTTTGCTTACGGCCCGGGAAGGGAGCCTTGCCCGGCGGATTCTACAGGATCCGACCAGCCTTGAAAAGCGGCCGTCTTTTTCCGAGGAGGAATCTGCTGAACAATCGATGGAGTCCATGATAGAGGAAACGAAGGAGATTTTGGCGCAGCGAATGCCGATCTACCGCTCTCTGGCTGATCTGGTCATCGACACAGCCGATGTGTCGCCGGAGCAGGTTGCGGATCACATTCTCAGCCGTTTCTCCTTCGGGGAGTGAATGAACGCTCCGCTTCGGATTCGGGAAAAGGCCGACCGGTTCGGGGAGGAACAGCCCAGAGGGACACAGGCAGAGGAGAAGGGAAGGTAGAGATGTCAGGGAATACTTTAGGGACGGTCTTTCGGGTGACCACCTGGGGGGAATCTCATGGAGCGGCCCTCGGCGCCGTTATCGATGGCTGCCCGCCGGGGCTTTTGCTCTCCGAAGAGCTGATCCAGGCCGCCCTCGACAGAAGAAAGCCGGGCGGGCAACACTTTGCCTCCCCCCGGCAGGAGGCGGATCGCGTGGAAATCCTCTCCGGCGTCTTTGAGGGAAAAACCACGGGGACGGCGATTGCGCTGCTCATCCGAAATCGTGATGCGGACAGCGAAGCCTACAAGCACCTTCGGGCGGTTTTTCGACCCGGGCATGGAGATTATTCGTACTACAGAAAGTATGGCTTCCGGGACCATCGCGGGGGAGGACGGGCCTCTGGACGGGAAACGGTGGCCCGCGTGGCGGCTGGGGCTGTGGCGTCGCTGGTGACGGAAGCCGCGGGGATCCAGGTCCTGGCCTATACGGTGGCCCTGGGGGGGATTTGGATCTCCCGGAGCAGCCCCGGGAGGATCTGCAGGGAATCCCTTGAAAATTCCCTGTACTGCCCTGATCCGGAAGCTGCAGCCAGAATGCTGGATCGGCTGGCTGAGGTCCGACAGCAGGGGGATTCCCTGGGAGGAATCGTAGAAATCGTGGTGCGGGACTGTCCGGCAGGGCTGGGAGAGCCGGTCTTCGACAAGATGGATGCTGATCTGGCCGGTGCCCTCATGAGCATCGGCACCGTCAAAGGGGTGGAAATCGGAGCAGGTTTCTCCGTGGCGGACATGCTGGGTTCGGAGAGCAACGATCCCTTGGGTCCCGGTGGATTCCTTTCCAACATCTCCGGCGGGATTCTGGCCGGAATTACCAACGGAGAAGAAATCGTCATGCGGGTGGCCTGCAAGCCCATTCCGTCCATTTCCAGGCCCCAGCAGACGATTGACGTGGAGGGACATCCGACGACGCTCTCAATCGGCGGCCGGCACGATGCCTGCGTGATCCCGCGAATCGTTCCCGTGTGTGAGGCCATGGTGCAGATGGTTCTGGCGGACCATCTGCTGCGGCAGAAGGCGGTGACGCCGTGACCGGGATAAAGTGAACGAAAGGCGGGGCAGGAAACATGGATATTGGCATTATTGGCGGCAAAGGGGATATGGGCAGGTGGTTTGAGAAATTTTTCAAAAGCCTGGGTTATTCGGTCTTGATCGCGGGAAGAAATGAAGGAACGACCCTGGCTGAGATGGGAAAAAGGTGTTCCGTTGTGATCGTGAGCGTGCCCGTCGGTGTTACGACGGAGGTGATCGAACAGATCGGACCGCTCATGGCAAAAGATGCCCTGCTGATGGATATCACCTCCCTCAAGGCGGGGCCTGTAAAGGCCATGCTGCGCTGCGCCGAATGCGATGTGATCGGATGCCACCCCCTCTTCGGCCCGGAAGTGCCTTCACTGGAGGGATATTCCTTCGTGATCTGCCCGGCCCGGTCCGGAAACGGGAGATGGATTGCCTGGTTGCGCACGCTTTTGAAGGACAACGGAGCGCGGCTTGTAGAGACATCTCCGGAGGAGCATGATCGGTTCATGAGCATCATCCAGGGATTGAACCATTTTAACACCATGACCTTCGGCCTCGTCATGAACGCGATGGAGACGGATATTGAAGCCCTGAAGCCCTACATGACGCCGATATTTGAGGAGAAAATCAGGATTGTCAAAGAAGTGTTCAGTCACAATGCCCGCATGTATTCGGAAATCCTCACCCGGAATCCCTATCTGCCTGCCATCCTGGACTCCTATGAACAAACCATGAAGGAACTGAAGAATCTGATCGAGAAGCGCGATGCCCGGACCCTTCAGAAGCGACTTGAAACGGCAGGAAGCCGCTTCCCGGAAATGGTCAAAAGAAATCCGTCCTGAAAAGATCTCCGGGATATTCAAGATCGGGATCAAGGACGGCGCCTAGGCCGGGGGAGATGTCCTTTTTAGGAATGATTCCATAATCTTTCCTTCCTGGAATTCGGGATTAATTTTCAAGGCCTCCTGGATGGCGGCCAGGGCTTCTTTCCAATCCTTCAGTTCAATATGGATCCGGGCAATGTTGTAGTACAATCCTTCATCGTCGGATTGAAGGGCGAGGGCTTTCTTGAAGTCGTGAAGAGCTTCCCGGTAACGCCGCTGCCGGCGGTGTTCAATGCCCGAAGTGTTGTACCATTGGAGAAGCCACCAGAGGATTTCATCGTTGCCGCCGATGATGTCTTTTGCGGTTTCATAATCATCGCTGTCGATGAAGCTTTTTGCTTCCTTTGCAAGATTCTCGATTCTGGATTCTTCAGGCTCGTCGGGCGGATCTGTTTCTTGAGGGTTTTCGTTCGACCCGCCGGCCTGCTCTTCCATATATCCCTTTATTTCCTCATCCTTGATGATCAGCAGCTGCTTGACGAATTCCAGAGTCGTTGCGGC
>JAVETB010000075.1:0-13274 GCA_034006265.1 Syntrophus sp. (in: bacteria)
GGCGTTATCCTTCCAGTGTCTTGAATCGTTTCCGGAAGCCTCTAACCGGAAGAGCGTAGGGCCGGGCTTCCCGATGGTAAGGTGATCTCAGGTCAATTCGTCGGGGCCGGCAATCCTTCCCAGAACCGCCGATGCGGCGGCTATGGCGGGGTTGCTCAGATAGACCTCGCTGCGGGGATGTCCCATGCGTCCGACGAAATTGCGGTTGGTTGTGGCGACGGCCCGTTCTCCCGCCGCAAGGATCCCCATGTGGCCGCCCAGGCAGGGGCCGCAGGTCGGGGTGCTCACCGCGGCGTGGGCATCAAGGAAAATGTCGAAGAGCCCTTCCTTCATGGCCGCTCTGTAGATCTCCTGGGTAGCGGGAATGATGATCAGCCGGACCCGCGGATCGGCCTGGCGCCCTTTCAGTACGGCGGCCGCCGTCCTCAGGTCTTCAATGCGGCCGTTGGTGCATGATCCGATGACAACCTGATCGATGGGAACATGGCCCACTTCACTGATTCCCCGTGTATTGGACGGCAGATGGGGAAAGGCTACCTGGGGCTCTATCCTGCCGACATCGATCTCCATCACCTGGGCGTAAGACGCGTCGGCGTCGGAGGCATAAACGGTGTAGGGGCGCTTGGCCCGGGGTTGAACGTACGCTTCCGTGATTTCGTCGGGGGCAAAGATGCCGTTTTTCCCGCCCGCTTCAATAGCCATGTTGGCAATGGTAAAGCGGTCCGCCATGGTCAGGGAGGCGATGGTTTCGCCTGTGAACTCCATGGCCCTGTAGAGGGCGCCGTCCACCCCGATCTGTCCGATGATGTAGAGGATCAGGTCCTTTCCCGAAACCCAGGGGTTAAGCGATCCGGAAAGAACAAACTTGATCGTTTCCGGGACCTTGAACCAGGCTTCCCCCGTGAGCATGGCCGCGGCCAGATCCGTGCTGCCCACGCCGGTCGCGAAGGCCCCTAGGGCGCCATAGGTGCAGGTATGGCTGTCCGCTCCGATGACGAGATCACCGGGCAGGACGATGCCCTTTTCCGGAAGAAGGGCGTGTTCCACGCCCACTTCCCCGACTTCGTAGTAGTGGGTAATCTCCTGCTCCCGGGCAAAGTCGCGCATGATCTTGCACTGGGTGGCCGAATTGATGTCCTTGTTGGGGGTAAAATGATCCGGAATGAGGACCACCTTGTCCTGGTCGAACACATTCTTTCCGCCGGCCTTGCGGAATTCCTCAATCGCAAGCGGGGCTGTGACGTCATTTCCAAGGGCGATATCCACCGTTGCATTGATCAGCATTCCGGGGTGCAGCTCATCAAGGCCGGTATGCCGGCAAAGGATCTTCTCCGTAATGGTCATTCCCATGATTTTCTCTCTCCAGTTGAAGGATTTTGAGTTTATCCTGATATCGCAAAACGCTGCTTAATTCAAGCCGAACAAATGTCTCCTACTCGTATTCCGGCTTGATCTTCTCGGGGTCCCGCTTGAGGAACTCCAGGCGGTTCAGGGCATTGATGTAGGCCCTGGCGGAAGCCACGATGACATCAAGATCGGCCCCGTGACCCACGATGTTGCGCCCGTTGAACTTGAGCTGGACGGTCACCTCGCCCTGGGCGTCCGTACCGCCGGAAATGGCGTTGACGGCGTAGCGGAGCAGATCGTAGTTGGTCCGAGTGATTTTCCGGATCGCATCAAAGGTCGCATCCACGGCGCCGACACCGAAGCCCGCATCCTGGACGATCTCCTTGTCGACCTCCATCTGCATCGTGGCGGTGGGGATGGCGATATTGCCGCTGACGACACTGAGATAAATGAGCTTGTACTTATCCTCGGCCCTGTAGAGCTCTTCGTAGACGATGGCCTCCAGGTCTTCATCGAAGACGTTCTTCTTGGCGTCGGCCAGCTCCTTGAAGCGGACGAACACCTTGTTCAGCTCCGTATCGGTGAGGTTGAAGCCCAGCTTCTTCAGGTGTTCCTGAACGGCATGCCGTCCGGAGTGCTTGCCGAGCACGATGTGGGAGTCGGAAATGCCGACGGATTGGGGCGTCATGATCTCGTAGGTGATCTTTTCCTTGATCAGGCCGTCCTGGTGAATGCCGGATTCGTGTGCAAACGCGTTTGCCCCCACAATGGCCTTGTTCGGCTGCACGGGGATGCCCGTAATCTGGGTCAGAAGGCGGGAGGACTGGTAGATTTTTTCCGTGTTGATCCCCGTCGTGAAGCCGAAGAGGTCTTTCCGGGTTCGGAGGGCCATGACCACTTCCTCCATGGCCGTGTTTCCCGCCCGTTCCCCGATGCCGTTGATGGTGCATTCGACCTGGCGGGCTCCGTTCAGGATGGCGGCCAGGGAGTTGGCCACGGCCAGGCCGAGGTCGTTGTGGCAGTGCACGGAGATGACCGCCCGGGAAATATTGGGGACCTTTTCAAAAAGATGGGCAATCAAAGCGCCGAATTCACTGGGGACGGCGTATCCGACCGTATCGGGGATGTTGACCGTCGCCGCCCCGGCAGCGATGACCGCCTCCACCATTTCACAGAGATAGCTTCGGTCCGTCCGGGTGGCATCCATGGGGGAAAACTCCACGTTGGACGTGTAGCCCCGCGCCCTCTCCACGGCTGCAATCGCCTCTTTCAGAACCTGTTCCCGCGACTTCCGGAGCTGATATTTCAGGTGGATGTCCGAAGACGAGATGAAGGTGTGAATGCGGGGATTGGCGCCATCCTGAATGGCCGCCCATGCCCGGTCGATGTCCTCGTTGTTCGCCCTGGCAAGACCGGCGATCTGTGCGCCCCGGATTTCCCGTGCGATCTGCTGGACGGAAAGAAAATCGCCTTCGGACGCGATGGGAAAGCCGGCCTCGATGATATCCACCCCCATCTTTTCCAGCTGCCGGGCGATCCGGAGCTTTTCCGTGGGGTTCATGCTGGACCCGGGGGACTGTTCCCCATCGCGCAGCGTGGTGTCAAAAATATAGATTTCCTTTCCTGTCGGTTCCATAAAGACTCCTTTCCTGAAATTAAAAAAGGCCATGAGCTCGCCGCCCATGGCCTTTAGGTTTGTTCTTTTTTTTTCGTTTACGGATGACCTAAAAACAACGGGCGACGGAAAGAAAGGCGCAGAAGGGCGAGGCCCAAAAGCAGCAGGCTGTCTAAGAGGATATCTGCTTTTCTTCTATTTTCCAACGTTTTTAAGCCCTTTCAAAAATAGTAATTGCTCTTTTAAAATAAAAAGCCGCCGTTGTCAAGGAATGAATGCTCTTACTGTTCCAGAACGTACCGGCAAACGAGGTCGCCCACTTCCCTTGTGCCCCGGCCCATCTTCCCCGCATCGAGGGAGGGGAGATCTTTCGTGATGGCCTTCTGCGCCGCTGCTTCAATGCAGGCCGCGGCCTGCGCCTCGCCGAGAAAATCGAGCATCATGGCGCCGGCCATGATGGCGGCCAGGGGGTTGATGACGTTTTGCCCCGTATATTTGGGTGCGGAACCGCCGATGGGTTCAAACATGGAAACGCCTTCGGGATTGATGTTGGCTCCGCTGGCGATGCCCATGCCTCCCTGGATCATGGCGCCCAGATCGGTGATGATGTCACCGAACATGTTGTCCGTGACGATCACATCGAACCATTCCGGATTTTTGATCATCCACATGCAGGTGGCGTCCACATGGGCGTAATCTGTCGCGATGTCCGGATACTCCTTGGCCACCTCGTAAAAGGTTCTTTCCCAGAGGTCAAAGGCAAAGGTCAGGACGTTGGTTTTGCCGCACAGGGTCAGCTTCTTTCCCTTGTTGCGCTTGCGGGTGACGTCGAAAGCGTATCGGATGCAGCGTTCAGCGCCCTTGCGGGTATTGATGGATTCCTGGATGGCGATCTCGTCGGCGGTTCCCTTCTTCAGGAAGCCGCCCGCCCCCGCGTAGAGCCCTTCGGTGTTTTCCCGGACGACGACAAAATCGATCTCCGCGGGGCCCTTGTTTTTCAGGGGCGTATCCACACCCTCATAGAGCTTTACGGGTCTCAGGTTGATGTACTGGTCCAGTTCGAAGCGGGCCTTGAGCAGGATGCCCTTTTCCAGAATGCCCGGTGCAACTTCCGGATGGCCGATTGCACCCAGAAAGATGGCCCGGTGCTGCTTCAGCTCCCGGATCACGCTGTCCGGAAGGGTTTCTCCTGTTCTTTTGTAACGTTCTCCGCCCAGATCATAGGTGGTATATTTAAGGCCGAAACCGAACCGATCGGCTGCGGCATTGAGCACCTTGATGCCTTCTGCAATGACTTCCGGTCCTGTTCCGTCACCGGGAATCACGCCGACATGATATTCTGCTCCCATGGAATCCTCCTCGAATTTTTACTGATTTCGTTAAACGGCTTACCGTCCGATGTCAAGAGAATTTTGATGACCGGGCAGATGGATCCGGCAAGAGCAACGTGGGGAATCATCAGGAGAATCAACCGCCTGAATGCGTTTTGCTGCGGGCTGAACCATCCTGTTCCGGGTGGTTCAGCGCAAACCGGTCCGCTCCCCGGTCCATCCGCTTTTTAGATCTGTTTTCTGCCGGAAATCCGGCTTGACATCCCCTCCCTTCACCCCTATACTTTGCTCCTCGATATGTATTTCCCTATCGGTATATTTGTCTAACCGGGTGAGATTTGAAGGAAAATCGCGTTTATCAACGTTACACGATCAGTAACGAAGAAAGCAGACATCTGCAGGATGAGATCAAGCTCGACGGAGTGCCTGTGCGTCTGGTGGATTTTTCCGTGGGCGGCTTGTGCGTTATTTCGGGACAATCTCATGCAGTAGGGGACGTTGTATCCATTTTCGCCAACTTTGCAAAAGGAGGCCGGATTGACCTGACCGGCAAAGTGGTTCGGGTGGTGCCGGAAGGAACCTTCTGGTCGGTGGCGGTGGATCTGTCAGGCAATTATAAAATCCCCCCCATGCGTAAACCCTAGAATCCGGTTCAGCAACAGGGGCTGTTTCGAAAAAGAACAGAACCTTGCTCAGGATGACCGCCCGCACGCATCCCCCCGGCCGTGAGATCGAAACCGTCCCGGTTTGCATTCTCCTGCCACTGAATTGTTCAGATCAAGCCCTCCGGATGTTGCGGCCCTCCAACCGGAAAGGACGGCGACGCCGTAGATTGCATATCCCACCGATTCCCGGGATTCATGGCAATGGTCCAGGATAGAGGCCCCCTTCACGGCCGCTCGTTTCGAAGGATTCCTCCCGAACTCGAAGAGCTCCCGGCATCAGATTCCGCTGGCATCCTCGAGCAGCCAGGAGAAGATGCGCGGCAGTCGCGCCTGCCAGGCCTGCTCGTTGTGGAAAGCTCCCGGCTCCACCACGTAGCGCAGTTCGTGTTCCTGAATGCCGATCCCTTTGAGATGGCTGTGGAAGCATCCGGCGGCGCCCACGTAATCCAGGAACATATCGTCATACCAGTACCGTTCCTGATCCCCCGTATCCATATAGATCTTGATCCAGCGGCCTGTCGGGGCGTCCCAGAGCCGGAAGATTTCCCCGCCGGCCCACATGATCGTCGGGGAGACGGCGCCGATCCTGGCGAAAACGCCGGGAAACACTTTTCCCAGGACAAGGCTCATGAGCCCGCCCATGCTTGATCCCATCACCGCTGTCCAGTGCGGCTCCGGCAGGGTCCGGTAGGTCCTGTCGACGAAGGGCTTGAGGTGATGGGCCAGGAAATCGGCAAAGAGCCAGCCCCGTCCCGATGCGCCGACCGCCGGCTCATCCCAGGGCGAATACTCGGAGAACCGGTCCGGAGAGGAATCTACGCCTACGATGATCCAGGGCCGCAGGCTGCCTTCGGCGATCAGGTGATCCATGGCGCTGTTGGCGCACCAGGTGTGGTAAAGGGCCGATTCGGGATGGTTGAAGACGTTTTGTCCATCCAGCATATAGAGAACGGGAAACCGGCCATCGGGATCGACGTCGCAGGCGTCCGGGGTGTAAATGCGGAGGGTGTGGCTCTTGCCCTCAGGGGGGGAATGAAAATCCGAGAGAATGTCTATGGAGCTCATGATCTCTCACCCGGGTCGAATTCCCTGCCTTCGTCCCACCCGGCCGAATCGTCGGATCCGCTCCGGCGTGTGCTCGGCTGGAAGGGTCCGTTCAATGGCATACGATGTTGTCATTCCAGTTCAGGGATTCAAGGTATGTCTTCACGCCGGCGATGGTGGCGAGGAACATCCTGGAGCCCGTCATGACTGTGAAGACGTCGTTTCGATTGCCGCAGGCGCCGGCAAATTCCGGTCCGATAACCACCGCCGGCTCCGGGGCGTCGGGCCGCTCCTGCAGGGCGTTCAGGTAGGTCTCCAGGCGGTCCTTGAGAATCTGAAAATAATCGATGGGCTGGCCGACCACCAGTCCAAAGGTTTCGGACAGGCTCTGAGAAAAATTCTGAACAGCCTGCCAGTAGCATGCGCCGATAAGGTCTTTTTGCGGGGCGTTTCCCAGGCTGTAGGGGATGGCCCATCCCACGCTGATGATTTTCAGAATATGCAGTTCGTATTCGACGGTATTGCGCTTGATGTCGGCGGCCTCGTGAAGATCGGCCATCAGCGCCTTGACGTCTTCCCTGTCCACGGCGAAATTGAAGAGGTCTTCCGCTGCCCGCTCTATGCCGGATTTTGCTTCGATTGACTTTTCCATCATGGGTATCACCGCTTTTTAAAGGTTCACATTCAATCCCCTGCTGCGCAGGTATTGCTTGACTTCCCGGATGCGGAACGTCCGGAAATGAAACACCGAGGCGGCGAGAAGGATTTGCGCCCCGCCTTTTACCACACCTTCATAAAAATGCTCCAGCGTCCCTGCGCCGCCTGATGCGACGACCGGCAGGGAGACCGCGTCGGCGATGGCCCTCGTGAATTCCAGGTCATAGCCTTTGAGCGTTCCGTCCCCGTCCATGCTGGTCGGCAGAATGGTCCCAGCCCCCAGATCCTGGCACTCTCTGGCCCAGGCAATGGCATCCTTTCCAACAGGTTTTGTTCCGCCGGAAACCACCAGCTCGAACCCCGACGGCATCTCCCGGTTTCTGCGGGCGTCAACGGCCACGGTGATCCGCTCCGTGCCGAACTCCAGCGCCGCCTGTTTTACCAGGGACGGGTCCTGAACGGCGGCGCTGTTCATCGACACCTTCGAAGCGCCTGCCGCAAGGGTCAGCCTGATATCGTCAAGGCTTGCGATGCCGCCTCCGACCGTCAGGGGTATGGAAATAACCGAAGCCACATTCGTTACCCACTCCAGGCGCGTTTTCCTGTTTTCGAGGGTTGCGGCGATATCGAGCATGGCCAGCTCATCGGCCCCTTCACTTTGGTAAAACCTGGCATTCTCCACCGGATCGCCGGCATCCTTCAAACCTACGAAGTTTACCCCTTTGACGACGCGACCGTCTTTCATGTCGAGGCAAGGCATAATCTTGATCGTTTCCATTTTATTCCTTTCTCCTGCAGTGTCTTTTATGGTGATCGCAAAATTTTCATAGCACGGTGATCCCTCTTTTATCAAATACTACGATTCACGTTTTGAAAAATTGAGATCTGCTGAAATTTATAGTAGCATTCCGAAGATGAAAGCCGGGTGGATACGATTCGATCGGGAAGACAAGATTGGATTGGCAACGAAGCAGCGCTGTTCCGGTTTGTGACCCGGAGGCGCCTGAAACAAGGGAGGAACTCGAGATGGGACCCTCTCCGCATCTCTTTGCCGCCGCCCGGCCCGCTGAGAAAAGGCGGTGTCAGCCTGATGACCGGAACAGCTGTTTCCGGGGGTGTGATCCAAATCCGCCAGGGGGGAGCCCTGAGAGGAAAAGGCGGATCTCACGATGAAATGTTCACCCTTCAACCCGTTGTTCGCTGATGCGGTCGAGAGCTTGTCAGGAAACAACATGGCGTGCGGACAGACCGATTGTTGAAGAAACAGCCGAATCGCAATCCTTTCAACTCACCATCGGGACATTGAGGATAACCCATGTGCGGCCGCTTCGCCCTCCTTGCGGATTTTTCCGAAATCGCCGGATATTTCGATATTCAGGAAGTATACGGTGACGTAAGGACGGGAAGGGACATCTCTCCCGGGATGCTGGTGACGGCTGTCGTTCGCGATGGAAAAAACCGGCTCGTCAATTTTCGCTGGGGATTGATCCCCCCCTGGGCGAAGGATCCGTCGATCGGTAGGCGGATGTTCAATGCCCGGGCGGAAACCCTATCTGAGAAGCCCAGCTTCAGAGGCGCGTTTCAGAAGAGGCGCTGCGTGATCGTCGCCGATGGGTTCTATGAATGGCAGAAACTCAACAGGGCAAAAAAGCCCTTTTATTTCAGCCTTAAATCAGGAAGGCCCTTCGGATTTGCCGGTCTTTACGAAAGCTGGCTGTCTCCGGAGAGGGAGCGGATTCAGACCTGCACGATCATCACAACCGTCTCCAATGAATTGATAGCGCCGATTCATGACCGGATGCCGGTGATCCTGGGCCGGGACGGCGCTTCGATCTGGCTTGACCCTGAAAATCAGAACAGGGAGCCGCTGCTGTCCCTGCTGAAGCCCTTTCCCGCAGAGGAAATGACCGTGGAGGAGGGCGTGATGAAACTGGCCCGATAGGAGGTTATTCATGGACCGGAACTTAAAAGACCGCTTTTTGGAGAAATGGACCGGATATTTTGCCGGTGCGGAATTGCCCATCGGGTTTTATTATTCCGATGTCGCAGATCGGAGAAACAGGGCAAGAATTCCCAGGGGACATCGCTGCATCATCGGAGATTTAGCGAAAGTCCGCATGGGAAGGCCCTTGTGCTTCGATGCAGGCACCATCGGCTGTTTTGGGGGAAAGCGATACCTCGGCTTTGAAAGCGCATTGGCCCCGGATTTTGAATATTTTCTATCCTGCGGCATTCCCGGAAAACTGGAGGGGGAGCGATACAAGAAGTCTCCGGAGCTTGTTACAGAGCATCTTCGGCACCAGAAGCCGTGGAAGGCGCCTGGAGAGTATATCCACTTCAAAAGAATCGACATGATGGGGGAAGAGGATCAACCCCTCGTGGTGATCTTTTTTGCCTGTCCGGATGTCCTTTCCGGCCTGTTCACCCTGGCCAATTTCGACCAGGCGGACCCCTGCGGCGTTTTTGCTCCTTTCGGCGCCGGCTGCGCCTCTATTGTGGACTATCCCTATCAGGAGCTTCAATCTCCCGAACCCCGGGCCGTTCTGGGAATGTTTGATGTTTCGGCGCGCCCTTATGTTCCTTCCAATGTGCTGAGTTTTTCCGTCCCCTGGCCAAAGTTCGTCCGCATGGTGGACAACATGGAGGAGAGCTTCCTGATCACCGGATCATGGAACAGCGTGCGCAGACGAATAAAAAAGACCGGGGATCGCCCCTGATCGGACGTTGCTGGAGCTGTCCTGAAAAACCCTGTAGGAGGGGATATTCATGGAGACAAAGGAAGAAGCTGTTCTGAATGCGATGACAAATGAGGGGAAGCCCATGCGGTCCGGCGACATTGCAGAGAAAGCCTGGATGGACCAGGAGGCTGTGTCCAGGATTCTTGCAACGCTCAGGAAGGAAAGGAAAATCTCATCGCCGAAACGGTGTTTCTACGTGCCCGTTTAAGAAGTGGGCTGGGCAAGGCCCTCGCTGCCGCCGGGCTCATCTTCCCCGGAAGGGTCATAGTTCAGGATGCTGCACAGTTCGTCGATGAATCCTCTTTGACCTGTGAGGAGTTTTTTCTTTGCAAGCGGGATGGGAAACCACCCGGCCCGATCCACTTCAGGAAATGCGGCCTGTCTTCCGGATTTTGGAGGCCATTCCATCGTGAAGGTGTTGCTTTGGACGGCCGCTGCGTCAAGGTCGCCTTCGAAGGCCCATGCGCTGACGATCTTTCCGCCGGCCTGCCGTTTCGGCGTTAAGCGTAAAAATGGGCCCTCCGCTTCACAGCCGGTTTCCTCTCTGAACTCCCGCTTTGCGGCCGGCAGGGGATCCTCATCCTCGAAGTATTCGCCTTTGGGAATGGACCAGTTCCCTTCATCTTTTTTTGCCCAATACGGTCCCCCCGGGTGCACGAGAAACACTTCCAGCCTGGAGTTCCGGTACCGGTACAGGACGAGGCCCGCGCTTTTTTTTCTGTTGTGGATCGCCATGCCTTGCCGCAGGTTTCTCCTTCCGTTTCATCACAGATTTTGTATCACCTGATCCGCGGAATGCATTGCGCCGGTTTTTTCCCTTACGACCGCGGCGGAGCGGATCTTTCCCGGAAATAAGCAAGCGTTGAAACGATCAGCATCATCGGGATGCCCAATTCGAGGATTTCCTCCATGCTTCTGAAGGACAGGGAAAGAGCCGCCGTTAATTCCAGGCCCAGGCGGCTCAATTTAGCTGACAGGCCGTCAACGCCCTTTGAGACGGCCATGAAGAGCAGGGCGATCCCGATGCTCATGGATGACGTCTCTTTTCTGAACTCCGCGAGAAATGTTTTCAGGTGCTTCCGGAGGCAGAGGATCAGGCAGGCAAGAAGAGCCAGGCAGACAAGGGCGCCGATCATCTTCTCGGGCAGGGGAACCGCTGGGCTCAGGTAAAACTTGGATTTGAAGATGCCCATGGTGGTGAACCTCGTGTGGAAGTCCAGCTCCCTGAGCCCGAAGGCGGCGACCAGAATGAACAGATAGGCGTGTCTTTTGAAAAAGTCCCAGCCTCCCTTTACGGACATGATCAAAAGGACGAGAGCATAACCGGCGGCAGACGCTATTTCGATGAGACCGTCCTCTCTGACGAGGCTCCTCAGTGCTGGTTGATCCAGGAACTGGACGGAGGCGAGAAGGGCGACCAGACCGAAGATGGCAGTAACCATCAGACCACGATACTTTTTTTCATCCTGGCGCATGTTCATGTCCTCTCCCCGCCGGAAAGGCTTCCAGCCGTCAGCCGAAGCCCGCCTTGACGCTCCCTGCTTCAAATTCCGCTTTCTGGTGCGCGGAGGAACCAACCCGGCGCGCATCCTGTCTGATTGTTGAATGGTTCCCCCATATCAGAATCGCTGCAAAAAATACATCGGCAATCGCTGAATGGCAGGGCTTGCAGGCGGGAAATTTCCTGTTCTCCACGGTCCGCCGGAAGTAACCGTACGACGAAGTCATCTTGGAATTTCTTTCCAGATGGGATATTGATCCGGCAGTCAGGAAGAGACTGCCGCCGTTCTTTGATAAAGGGATAAAGGACAGAAGAACCGCGACGATAAAAAGCGCAGCAGAAGGCTGATTAAGATATCTCAGCCTTTGGCCGGCAGGAGCAACCCGCGTTCGTCTTTGGGAAGCGGCTTCCACTGATCGGGAAGCAGTTCCCTCAAGCGACTGGCTGGATGACTCATGATCCGGCGGAGCATATCATCCAAGTATTCCCAGGGATTGATGTCACAGTTTTTACAGGATTGGATAAGGCTCATGAACAGGGCTGCCGCCCGGCCGCCTCTTTCGCTGCCGACAAAAAGCCAGTTCTTGCGGCCCAGAGTCACGGGACGCATGGCATTTTCCGCCAGGTTGTTGTCCGGCCGAAGCCGCCCGTCTTCCAGATAACGACACAGGGCCTGGCGTTGATTCAAGGCATAGTCCACCGCTTTGCGGAGGGGTTCCGACGGAATCGTCTGCTGCCTTAGTTCCTCAAGCTTTTCAAAGATTCCGGCAAGGATCGGCGCGGCATGTTCCTGACGGCGGCGCCGACGCTCTTCCGGGGCTACATGGGCGCAGGGAGTTTCCACCTCATGATAGAGCCTGGCGATGCGGGCCAGGATGTCCGTCGCCTCCCGGGGGCGTGAAGAAGCCGCTTCATCGAACTTTCTTCGCGCATGAGCCCAGCAGCCCACTTCGATGATCCCCTCTTTACGGAAGAGTTCATCGTAACCGCTATAGGCATCGGCATGGACATAGCCGCGATATCCTTCAAGGTAATCAATCGGTCGCCTTTTGCTGCGATCAAGAGAAAAGTCATAGGCCACCAGCGGGGGATCGGTTCCTCCCCGCAGATAGACCCACAGCCTGGCCTTTTTGAGCTTTCCATTCCCCTTGACTTGCAGGGGGATGGGCGTGTCGTCGGTGAACAGGATGGCTCCCTCCCCGATGACGGCCTGTCTGAAGGTTTTCTCCAGACCGGAGATACTCTCGTAAGTCTGCATCAGCCAGCTGGCTTGGGTCGCTCGGGGAATCTTCACGCCCTCCCGCTCAAAGATGCCGTCCTGTCGGTATAAAGGCAAGTGATCGGCGAACTTGCTGACGATCAGGTGGGCGATCAGTCCTACATCGGCTTTGCATCGGGCGACGGGGTGATCGGGCATCGGCGCGGAGAGGATGCCGGCGGAAGATTCGCTTTCATCCGTTGAGGCGTATTGGGGGCGCTTATAGACGTTGACGATGAGTTTGCCGGGGCGGTATTCCAGTTTCTCCGAAACCTCGATATTGACCACCTTCAGGGGTTTGCCCGTTTCGGGGCAGATCTTCTGATCCTCGGGGATGTCCAGGATGATTTCCACCCGTTCCAGGTGCTCGGGAATGGGAACCCTCCCATGATGCCGGGAGGCCTTGCGGGCCTTGACCTGAACTTCCTGTTCCACCTGCGTTTCCGGCTGTTGATCCTTACCGGTCTGTTCCAACGATTGGATCACGATGGAATCGAACATCAACTGGTTGGGGTTGATCTTCTCGGACTTGCGCCCGTAGAGACGCCGGAGCATCTGTTCCATTTGATGCTGCAGGGTGGTCAGTTGGCGCTGCAGAGATTCGATCTTTCGGGATAGTTCCCCGATCTGCGCATCCTTCTGAGCGGTCAATTCTGCGATCTGGGCGTCCTTCTGCGCAAGGAGCTCCAGAGCCTGAGGAAGTGTCGAAATCATGGGTGGGCATATAGCACTATAGACCAATAAAGTCAAGTACTTATATGCTTATTCTGTATCTTTTCCCTACTTTTTTCGGCACGATTCCTTCCAGCAGCATGGACAGATCGCGACGTTCAATCAAGCCGTCTTCGGTCCACCGATCCGGGAGGGTAAAACAGCCCCGTTCCAGGCGCTTGTACCAGAGAGCCAGGCCATCCCGGTCCCAGTAAAGGAGTTTGACCATACTGCGGCGGCGGTTCACGAAGACAAAGAGAGATCCCGAGAGGGGATCGGCCCCCAGTTCGGAACGGATGATGCCGCAGAGGCCATCAAAAGATTTACGCATGTCGCAGCGGCCCCGGTACAGATAGATACGGGTCGCCGCTGTCAGACCGAACATGGGGAGATACTCCGAAGTGTTT
>JAVETB010000076.1:0-13006 GCA_034006265.1 Syntrophus sp. (in: bacteria)
AAGGTATCAACAGGGCACGTTGCAGCACAAACAACAACTTTGGCGGCGTCTACAGTACCAAGAGCACTGGTAATGACACCGATTGCAGAAGCACCCACACCAGCACCGACCGTGAACGGGTCAATACCGCGAGCGAGAGCCATATTCTTGGGGGTGATTTCCTTGAAGGCGCATTCAAAAGAACACGACTCACTCAAAGGAATGGACAAGTCTTCCAGGGCCGGAAAACCGGAAGTAAGCTTCCAGTATTCAACGTTGGAAGTCATTTTGGTATCAGCCATTGCACCCATAGAATCCGCGGAAGTCAAGCAAGCGTTGGCATTGCTGACGTTGGCCGCAGAAGCACCGACACGGATCTGGGCAAGACCCAGAGCGACGGTGGATACGTCTTTTGTAACCGGTCCAGTTCTCATTTAATCCTCCTTTACCTTATTATCTGTGGTCGGAACATGCATAAGAACATTCTCGAAACCACAACCAGTGTGCCAACATTTCAATTTCAAAGAACCATGAATAAACATGTTTACCGGAGGCTCTTTGCTGCCAGAACGCTTACCGAACATAAAGTGCCAAACACCATTCGGATATCTGCGTATAATAGGCTTCCCGCATTTTTCACATTTGATAATAGTTGCGCTCATAGTGTACCATTCCAAGAAAACCAAAGCTGGGTGGGGCAAACTTTAGTCTCATCTGAAAGTGTAAATTCCTTCAACGGTGTAACTCTTGCCAGCCACAAAGTTGAAGTCTGCACCAAAGCACCGTCTACTACCTCGTAAAAGGGGATTCTTTTATTCCCATCAGGCATTGCCGGATCGGAGAAAAAATTCATTAACCTGTCTACAAGAATATCATTCTTCAAACCTTCAGCATCTTCTCTCGTAAGGACGTAAACTTCTACAAGTCCTTCACAGATTCCTTCAAAATCAATATTACCGAAGTTTACAGAAATCCATTCTTTTACAGAATTATCAGTATTGGTAGCGTCGGTCAAGCTCTTATCATACACGACATGGATAGCCGGAGATACAGAAGCCTTCGCATCTATGAAATTTGAGATGGATATTTTAAATCCACGTTTACTCAACGCTACCATCACCTATCCCCTTGTTGAATTCATCAAGAAACTCATAGAATTGTTTAAATTCCGCGTAGGCTTTCTGGTTGTCTGTCTCGTTCATATCGATTTCCACAACACACTTATCCATACAACGGAGCATACTACGTACTGTAGTAATGGATAGTTCCATAGTTACATGGATTTCTTTAGCTTGTACTGCTAAGATTTTCATTCTTCACCTGTCCCGTTATATCCGGCACGCCTATTTTCCGTCATACCAACACCGCGCAAAATCATGTCTTCTACAATCTGCTTCACCCAACCCTGACCTACAAACTGCTCAAAAGCTCTGGCTATAAGAGGTCTTTCCGGCTGATTGACAGTTCCATACTCAAGCCACGATAACTTGTACCACATAGGAAATTCTCTACTGGATTTCACCTTTTCCTTAATGCTCACTACCCAACCTTTATGGTTCTTTTCACCAGCTAGGTTAGTTCTGAAGGCTGTAATGGAATCCAGCATTTCGCCGGTGTCGATACCTACAGTGCTTCCGTGTTTCTTCTTTCCCCAAGATTCACTCACACCGTCTACAGGTATACTACCACTTGCTATAGCATTCTTGAGAAACACAACGAACTTCTCAGCCATGCGTTTGCTCATACGACCAGTACCAGTACCATTGCTGGAAGTATCACAAATATCGATATACTCATGCCGAGCTTTTTCAAAACGCTTGACAAGAGGTGTTTGCCAATCATCAGACCATAAGTTGTACCCTATGGTCAAGCGTACAGGACTTTTGTCTGTCTTCAGCATTACGCCCTCGTGTCTTCTTCAAGATCACAGACCACAACGCCGTTAAACCTGTAATACTCTACATTCGAAATTTTGTATTTTTCGCCAGAAGGCATTACCAGGCGATCAAGCACTTTAGGCGCGATTCTTTCCGGAAAGTATGCCACCTTTTCCTTAGTAGAGAACTGCAAGAAAGACTGCTGATCATTCAGATCGGAAGGGCTGCCTCGCAGCGCAGACGTTACAGGCGCAGGCGAAGTGAATACATCTGCCCAAACAGGCACCTGCTGGCGCGTCACGGGGTCTCTATCCGTGCCTGACTGCCTTTTGACTGTAACGGCAGCATTGCACTTGTAAAGCGTGGTAGAGATGATGACAATTTCATCTTCAAAAAGCTCAGGAGAGTGATTCACTACAAGATATGTGAGGTTCTTGCCCACAAAATTCAAAAGTTCGCCAGGAGTAATCTTCGTTTGTGCCTTCAATGTGCCTTCAATGAAGTGTTCCCGAATAAAAGGATTAGACACCTGTACGTTTTGCTCAACGTCGATGTACTCTCTAGCAACGGGAGAGGACCCCACTATCTCTACTAGGGTCCCTATCTCTTCAAATACAGAGGCCAGATCATCCTGTAAACCAGCCATGATTTACCTCCTAGTATTTGCCAAGGAAATTGTAATCTCTGGCGTTGGGGATGTACGTTATCCAGCTACAAAGTGTATCAGGATCAACAAAAACAGAACTAGCGAACAAATCAGAATTGTCCTTCTTTGCCTGCTCGTATTGCTTATCAAGCAGGTCAAGGATCTTACTGTAGTGCTCAAACCTATTCTGTAAATGGATCTGCTTATACCGAAATTTACGAGCAGCTTCTATCATCAGAATAAAAATGGAATGCCGAACACCTCTTTCAAGTATCCAGTATTCCTTAAGGGGCTGGTCGATCGGAACCGACCAGCCCAGTTCTTTCAATGCAGAGTTTGCGGCGTCCAAGTACGCATCATCGGATAATGAATCCGCAGTAACACCAAACTTGGGCTTGAGTGCTTCTACAACATCGTCAATGGACGCCAGCATAACTCACCTACTTCTTTACAGGTTTGGGCTTTGTTTTGATCTTCGGCTTAGAAATAGGGGAAGGAGCTTGCGCTGCTTTTTCCTGTGCCGTGTCGTCCTGTGCGCCCAAAGGAGGAGTGTCGTGGGATTCTTCTGCCTTCCCCTCGCCAGAAGAAATATTGTCAAGAACTTCAGAACTTACGTCCTTGTGCTCTTCAATTTCAATAACGTCTACGGTATCTTCAGGGTCAAGGCATTCGACGAGTCCCCGAGGATCTTCAGCTTCCGCAATAAGTACGTCTTTCAGTTCGGCGGGGAAGTTAATGGACTGGGTATCGTAATACCCAGTACCAATGATACCGCCAAGATGAGAAAGAGCACTTGCTTTCAGTGTAGTTTTTACACGGAATTTCATAGTAGCTCCGGTTTATTTTACAGTAAGGGTCACGATGGTTTTGGGGTTGTACAGAACGGGGAGGCCCTTGTCCTGAACACGAACCCAGATTCCATCAGGATCCCACTCTTCCTTCTGATCAGTGTACAGGCCCCAATGACGGCCAAGGCCGAAAGGAGCTTCCATGAATTCTGCGACCTTCTCGCCTTCGAATTCGTCGGTGAACATCATGATCTTGTTGTCAGCTACGAACTTCTTCCGCATTTCAACCACGTCACGTCCGCCCTTGTAGGCTTTCGTAGTCGCGCTGATTGTCAGCACGTTGGTGGCGTAGTTGATGGCACTGACGGTACAATCTTCCCAGGTTTCATCCTGAGACATGTCGTACAGGCGAACCTTTCCGCCTTTTTCGAAATCCACGGCGTCTTCAACAGTTACGGCGGTGTCACCGATGGCAACATTCGCCGTCATATGCGAGCGGGCAGAGTACAGATCGTCATACAGCTTGATGTCACCAACACCGAGCAGGCGACCGAGAACCGGAGCAGGGTTGGCAAACAAATCGCCTTCACCGAAAGTCGATTTCTTCAGGAGATCCTGAATATTCGAATCAAAAACGAGCAGGCGCAGGGTCGTGCTGTTCATGATGGTGTACTTCGGAGAAGTCTGAATCTCGTTGGCGAACAGGTCTTTCAGGTCGTACATGTCGGCCACGGGATTACGAGTCGTACCAGTTCCCCACACATCAGTACCGGTCAGGGTGATTTTGTGCCGGGACGGGATTTTGTAATCGACGGTGAACTTCAGACCCTTTTCAGAGTTGTAAGAAATCTGACCGTTGACCATCATCTGAGCCAGCATCCATTCGCGGCGACGTTCGCAGCGATATTTCAGCTTGGCCAGGGTCTTCGCCAGACGCTTTTCCGCCTTCATGTACTTGAGGGAGACTTCGGGCTCCATCATGTTGTTCAGGAAAACTTCATCGAAGAAGCGTTTTTCCTTGTAGTACGCAGCGCGGGCCGACCCTTCACGCCAGTACATATCGTCCGTAGTCACCGGGGCGGGAGAGCCGGGGGCGACAAACGGGGTCATACCGATGGAACCACTCTCAAACATCCAGCGAATCGTATCCGATTCTTCCTTGGATACCGAGAAAAGTCCAGAAAAGAAATTCCCCTTCGGCTTGGGAATACTGGACACCACTTTGTTCAGCGTTTCGACACGCAGGGCCTTGATACCAGCACCTTTAGGCATAATAATGTCTCCTTACTTCAAGATAACGTACGGGCCGTCAATGACACCGCTCAGAGCAGTAAGGGCAGTGGCGTCCGCCCCAACCATAGCATCCTTGTACAGAATCGCATTCGACACCACCACAGAAGTGTGTGCGCCGTTAGGATTCGTGTAGTCCCCAGTGGAAAGATGCTGATCCAAAACATACTTTGCCGTGCTGAACTTACCAGATGCACCGGCAGTGAGATAGCAGCAGGCAGACTTAGCGACAGTGAATCCGCCCACGGTCGTAGTGGCATCGTCCAGAGTGACAGTGTATGTACGACCGCCCGCATCAGCAACAATAGAGGCAACAACACCTTCCTCGTAGGCACCGTCGCTATCCGTAAGCACGATGGCGCTGTCCACATCCAACTTGCCAATATCTTCCTTCCAAATCTTGAAAGTAGTGGCCGTAACGTTGTCGGAAACCAGCATGATGCGGCCAACGTCCGCCGCGCTGATGGTATCCGGAATGTAGGGAACCAGAAATCCGGTAAGAGTCTCTACCGCCATGACGGTGCCAGCTTCCAGATCACCATAACCACCCCGAACATTCTTCTGAATGATCAGGGCAATCTCGGGCTCGGAAAAGAAAAGACGTTTTTCACGGAACTGCGGACCCATCACGTGGTTGACCTGCGGAAGATCACCACCGATACCGGCAGTAGTAACGTTCAAACCGATGATTTTATCAGACATATCTCACTCCTTAATTGAGATGCGCGAGCATACGGGCAGCAACATCGTCGGACTTGTCATCCGCGTCCACTACGCCTGTATCTTCAGCCTTGTTTTCCAGGGAAATGCCCTTGATCGAATCGCTGTCTTCCGAAGAAAAGCTCGCAGCTCCGACCCATTCGGCAATTTCACCATCGACAGCGCCTTTGTAGGCTTCAGCATCTAGAATTCCGTTCTCGGCAACGAAGTCCTTGTGATCAACAAGCTTTTCGAACTTGCCCTTCAGCGACTTCGGCAAAGTACTTCCGCCAAAAGAAGCATCGAAAATGCTCTTGGCCAAAGTAGTGGACATGCTGGTATTTGCCATGATAAGGTCACGATGATCATTCTTCAGCTGGGCATTTTCTTTTTCCAAAGAACCTTTTTCCTCTTCCAAGGAACCCAACTGAGCCTGATCAACCATTCCGGCCTTCGCGTCTGCTTCGATAGCAGCGTAAAGCTCAGGATGTTTCTCTTTCAGTTCAGCTTTGGTCATAATTCCTCCTTCAACAAAATCATTTTCATTTGATTCTCCCAATACTACGGTAGCCTTCTCTTCGTCAACCGATACCGCGGACACCTGGGAGTTTTTGGTAGTACCTAACGCGGCAAGACGCGATACCACCTTTTGCAAAGAACTGACTTCGTGTGCCATGCGGTACTTAACAGCATCCGATCCCACCCGAATACCGCCTTTACCGAAGTTCTCTTTAACGTAGGCAACGTCATCAATTCCGAAATTACGAGAAAGTTTCTCAAAGAACACTTCTGCCATGCTGTCCAGATAACGCACTACCTCAGCCTTATCATCTGCTTTTTCTGGGTCCAGCCGCTTTCGAGGAGAGTTGGAGTTTACAATTTCAACATAGGTTCCATCGCTTTTGGGCATGGCAACAACCACGCCGACAGAACCGAGCCTTGCTGTAGCATCCACAGACAGCCTGCTAACAGCGGAACCCATCCAGAAACAAGCAGAGGCGGAAGTTCCGCCTACATAGCCCTCAATAGGCTTAATGCCCCTGGCTTCAAAAATTCGATCAGAAAACTCGTTAATTCCTGTGGCATGGCCACCAGGAGAATCGAAGTAGAAAAGAATCTTACCCACCTGACTATCAGCCAGTGCGGATTCGAACTGTGAATGCAGCATATCAAGATCAGTAATGCCGCATACTCTGGAAAATGCAGTAGCTCTGGGAATGATGGGGCCTATCACGGGGATAATGGCTACATCTGTACCCGCTACAGCACTCTGGAGCACTGTTCTTGCCCTTTCGTTGTCTTCCTTCACAAGCATGGCTTCTTCTTTGTTGCCTTCTCCATTTACCACACTAAGCAGTAATTGAAAATAGCTTTCATCGATAAGCCACTGACTTGAGCAGATCGCAGAAAGGATGTGTTTATTCTTTGTTGTCAGATTCATTCTTTTTCACCTTCTTATCCTTTTGAGCACCTTCAAGTTCTTTATCTTCCTGTTGAGATTCAGAATCAGCAGCATCGACCGCAGATGCCAATACTGGATATTTAGCATCCTCGGCGGCGTGTTGCAACCTCATTCTGGTGTAATTGCGAAAGCCAAGCTTCTTAGCCACAACAGAAGGTGGTATGCCCAGAGTGTCTACCACGGACCCGTGCTTAACTCCAAGTAAACCCTTCGCTGCGGATTCAATATCTACAACTTCCGAAGTCGGGAAAGTGATTTCCAATGACTCCCAAATAGGCAGCATCTTCTTTCCAAAGATAGGCTCTTTCTTGTCATCAAAACCCTTTACAACAGTTGCCTCCCTGAATAGTTTAAATTTGGGATTAACGATGGACTTGATTCTGAAAATCTGTTTCCAAAAATCGTACACAAGGAATCTACGAAAACGTTCAGTCTTCATTTCTTTTCTATCTGCTTCAGGACCCCTGGAAGCCTTAACGGAAGCGTAAGTTCCACTGTTAGAACCAGTCACCATATCTTCCGATGTATTGAGGCCCGAAACTACCATCTGCATAATGTCTGTGTCTGCATCGGAAATTTTTGAAAGATTCGGGTTCTTGCAATCAAGCTTCATACCCGGAGGCAGCACAATAGTACCACCAGGAGTCTTCGGCTTATGAAATCCAGTCTTTTCCACTTCCTCATCAGTCAAAGAAACCCACTTCTTAAAACTGGCCATGTCTTCAAATGTAGCTACCCACAAGTAAGAACCGGAAGAACGCTTATGATCGATCTCATAACGCTTCAATTCCTCATAATGATTAGCCCACTCAACAACAGTCCTAAGATGAGATATGTTGCGATCAGTAAAAAGACCGCGATCCCAAGAGATAATGAAAGTCTGAAAACCGCCGAAATTACGGAATGCAGTCTTCCGAGTAGAACCGTACACCTTGTAGTTTTTGTTTTTAACAAGCTTATGATTACGCAGCTTGTCAGACATATCCCCAGGAAACTCAGAAACGTAAATGCTGGGAATAACATGCGGAACTTCCTTTCCGGTATCGTCCTTAATTTTCACAACGTAGAATAAAGGCATAGAGGACTTATTCGGATGATAGACTACACCTTTGTGGTCATTCCCAGTTTCCAAGGAATTTGGAGGTATGAAGTCCAATTCTACGAAACCATCTTCATGAATGGTTCCGGAAAGAAAAAGCTCCCCTTCAATTTCAGCACGCATGACGTACTTTTCGAAAAAAGAGTACAAACGATTCCTGCTGTCAGTGATCATCTGGTACACAAATTCCTGAACGTCCTCGTACTCGGAGTAAAACTCGAACCCTGCCCCTGCTAAATATCCGCCTGTGTCTTCCACAGAAGTAAAGACCTGTGGATTGGTATTAAACTTTTTCCAACACTCTTGCTGAAGATAAGCTATACCGGCCGGAGAATCGTCTTCCATTCTTGCCACAACAGGAAAACCATCTTCATCTACCACCATGCCTTTAGATCCGTCGGGCATGGTGAACAGGAGGCCACTGGCCATAACCTCCTCATCCGACATTCCTAATATAGCCTTCTTATATTCTTCGTTCATGTATCCTCCAACTATCGGTAACTACCCAACACGTTCTTATTGTCATAGTACATCCCCATAAAGGACGCAACACCTCGGGGCCTAAAATCGTTCACAGTCAAATTCCTCATACCATAAATGTTCCAGGCAATACTGAAAATACAGTCATCCTGTATTCCGTATCTTTCAGACTTCTCCGGTGATCCATACCACACTTTGTCATCCGAAGACTGTTCAAAATTCATCATTTCCTCTTTAAAGATGTCATCCATCTTGCTTCCTGCCACACCTATCTTAGGGCACTTGAATCTTTCTGTGGAAACGATGATGAACATTTCCGAAAATGCCATTTTCTGCCGCTCTATGTTAGGTTGAATCAACTCATACTTAATTTCATTCTCTTCCAGCCATGGAATAATATCGAACATGCCCCAACGTTCTGCACAAAAAGTATCAACACCATCATAAGTGGTGTTTGCTATACTCACGATATCTTTAATTCCATTCAAGCTGTTATCTATCACATGATTTATACCTAACACCGCATAGATATAAGATTGCACAGAGTTAGGTAAATACTGAATTGCAGCATTGCTTCTAGACCCTGGAAGACCCTTGGCGATTATACTGGTTATGGTTCTAGCTCCATGTGTCACTATTTTCATGGGATCGGCGCGGTCAGTTCCAAAGCCAATAGCCCAGTCTGTGTCATAATAATCTGAAAGCTGTCTAAGCTCTTCGCATGTCGCCACACTGTTGAATAACGTGGCTTTGTCTAGGCTCAGAATCGTTGACATAGGCTTTACTGCCCTTTGTAAACCGGCCCTGATCAAAGAAAGTTCAGTATCGGCAGCTTCGTTAATGCGCTCCTCAGTTTTACGGATTGCTGCCAGGTGTCGTTGAATGTTTTGCGTGTTTGGCTGGGGTGCACCAGAAGGATGAACAGATAAGATTCGCGTTGCTTCTACCATATCTTCACTGAACACTTTACCTACGCCAGATTCCCAGACATTTCGAAAATATCTATCGAACTCGGCTGGTGGAAACTTCATTCGATAATCGTCAAGCTGGGCCTGGGTCATCTGGGGATTGAAAAAATCTTTGTAAGATCCTTCTTTCGAACAGCGGTAGCTAAAGAACGTCATGCCCTTATGCTCGCTCTCAATCCAGGATCGGTAGAGCTTGTAAAGGATATGTGATTTTGCCGATACAGTGGAATCGATGATTCCCAGAGCATTAGGCATGTTACGAGTGGAACCGTCAAGCTGCACGAAGAACTTTGGATTCTTCATGTCGAAGATTTCTGAAAACGTGTAGCCTGTAATGTTCGACACAATACCGCTGAAGCTAGATATGCTACGAATAATCGATATGGTAACACCTTTAGAATTTCTAAGCCGAATCTCTTTCTCCTGAATATTACGCTCACCCACAGTAGCCAAGAGCTTGGGGCTATTCAAAATGATTTCACGCATAATATCGTAATGGACAAACTTAACCTGATCCTTACTGTTAGCACCAAGCATGATCTGCTGCTTAGGAAAACAAAAGAACTTCCACAACTGTATCAGACAAGCTATCAACGATTTACCATCACCGCGCATCCAGCATAGCACTATTACGCGGTATTTAAATCGGCCTTTATGCATCTGCAACGCTTCCATCAGAATAGGCTTCTGCATATTCCAGCAATCGTAGTAGCTTCTATCTGTAAGAGGATTTTTCTCTCTCGGCATATCCCCCATGGGCAGCCATTTAGGTATATCACTGCCTTCTTCATAAATGGCTAGATTTACATTGTCTTCGCACCACTGGATAAACCCCGCCCCGCCATTGCGCCAAGCTTTGAGCTTGTCTTTGTAAGACATGGAAGTGGTATCAATAGTCGGGGGCGGGGTAAAGTCTTGCTGATAAGCTTCTAGTGGTTCTAGGCTGGCTTCAGATCGTAATGCTACACGCTTCAATATTTCTTTAATGGTTTTCTTCTTCATAGCATTACTCCATTATCTCATCAACGTAAGATCCATCCCCTAGTTTTGGGTTTATAGTTGGAAGTGCTTCTTTAAACCCCAGATTGTTCCACAGCTTCTCTATTGCCGATGTTTGTTTTCTGATCTCAGCTACGAGTGGGTGGATCTTCACATCGCCTTTTTCAGTAATGAACGTCAGCCTTTCTAAAGTGGAATACTCTACTTGCAAATCGAATAAGATGCTGAACATGGGTATCAGCAAACACCCGATACGGACGCCTTCCTTCGTGTTGAACGTCTTCCCACACACATCTAAGGCGGCTTCATATACGGCTTTCGTGTACTCAGCATGGGGCTTGCAGGATCTGTTATCCCCGAAGAACTGGCATTCCTCAGCAATAGGGCAGCGATCACGGCAGGGCTTACGATATATAAGCTGCACTGCCTTGGTATTCAGTAGTTGCTTTTTAAGCTCAAGATTAGCCATGGTAACTCCTTTTTTGTGTGTGGATAATATGCTGGTTAGGGGGCGTTGTAAAGGCTGTGGATATGGGGACAAGAAAACCTGGATATGGGTTGGGGTTATCGGTATATCATATACATACAATAGCGAAGGGTCAGTCTGGGTTCCTGTTTTTCAGGGTCCAGGTGTGGTGGGGTGCTTGACGCTAAAAACGATGGCCTAAGTGCTTGAAATAATTGAAGGGGGGCCTTTTCTTCAATCATTCTCACGGCTTGCGCTCGCGTGTCATCGTAAGCCATTGAAATCACTAGCTAATGGTGCTGATATACTAAACTATAGCCAAGTATTTTCACAAAATGAAAGAAAAGCTTGCTATTCTCACGAAAAAGCCTACTTTCTTTCTTAGTTATTTGACAATTAAAGGCACGGCGCGAACGTCACTTAGGCGAAAGTCTAAAACAAGCGCACGGCAACGCGAAAGAAAAGAGGCTTCATTGTGAAGCATGTCTTGACGCTTCGTGAAACAAGCAAGCCAAACAAGGCAAGCGCAAGCGCAAGCGCAAATTGACGCAAAAGAGAGCGAAATAATGGCAAACAATAAGAAGATCGAAAAGGCAGTCAAGACAGTCAAGACAGTAAAGCCTATCGCCAACGAAAACGAAAAGGCTTTGTGTGACTTTGAAACGGCTTTGTTGACTGCCTTGAAAGTAAAAGCCGTAAACGTAGAAGCCGTCAACGATTTGATCGAAAAGGCAGGCTTCAGCGTGAGCATGGCAGAACACGAAGCCTCGAAGCCTGTCGACGCGAAACAAGCGGCATTTGAAGCATTGCAGGCGTTCATTGTGAAGCCTGCCAGCGTAAAGGCTTTGACTGATAGTTTGAAAGGCTTGTGGCTTGAAATTGAGCCTGACAAGACGCTTGACAAGCAAGGCACGTCTTTTTGTAATTACTTCATGACAATGAAAGTAAAGGCAGGCGAGACAGTCAAAAAGGCTGAATTGCTCGCCTACGTGCAAAAAGAATATCGTTCGCATTACGTCAACGTTGGCCATTATGCGACTTGGCTTCGTAGGCTTGACGTTGAAAAAGTGCCTCACGTGAAAGGCAACGGCTTCTTTCGCATCACGGCTTAACTTCTAGCAGACTGGCAGGCGCAAGCCTGCCAGTCAAAAAGGCAGGCGCACAATGAACAGACAAATGGCCGTTTACACAGACAAGCGTTCGAATTTCGATACAGTTTGGCACTACACAAAACTAACTTTCAAGACGGCGTTCGCGTTCGGCATTGGCTACGCTTATATTGTTATAGGCTTTTCGCTTTAAACGCTTGCCTGCCTTGAAAGAGGCAGGCCACAAACAAAAGAGGCTTCAAATGATAACTTTACAGGCTTTTGGCTTTGACGTTGAATCATACGATAAAACGACTTGTGACGGCGAAATTGTGACGGCGAGGCTTGCCAGAAAAAACGCAAGACTTCGTGACGTTGACTTTTTTGTGCTAGGCGAAGCAAAAGGCTTTGATGCCGTAGTGCATGAGCTTGAAAAATTGTGGCCAAAAGGCAGCGCAGAAAGAGGCATTTTGTTGACGGCTTGCGAGTATAGCAGACAAAAGCCTTATACGCTTTTTGACGGCTTCTTAAACGTCAATAGGCTTCACGCTGTTTATGCCGACAGGCTTGACGCCGTGCGGCGCGTCGTCGTCGCGGCATTTGAGACAGCGCACAAGCTAAAAATTGACGATCTAACACTTCACTATAGATAAATACAAGGCAGGCGCAAAGCCTGCCTTTTTTTGGCCTTGCACTATTCCTCCCCTCTCCGCACCTTAAATTGCGCGATTTTGCACGATATTGCGCGATTCCTCTCCACGTCCTCCCCCTCTCCTCACCGGCACCGCTCCAAAATCCTGATCCGGCTCCGACCCATACCTGGAACTCCGGCTCCTCCCTGGTGTACCTATGGGCGGTATCTAGGACCCAGGTACTCCAGATCCTAAACAACACCTCTCGGAAGCCGAAGTCCCCACATCGAACTTATAAAGACGGGAATCCGCTGTCCCCACACGGGTCAGGGTGGCAGGTATACCTATCCCTATACCAGGCCAGCCGGGCAGGTGTACCTTGGTAAGGTAAAGATTTTCGAGGGCTAGTAAGGTATACCTATACCTAGGAACCTGCCCCTGGCAACAGTTAGGGCTCCCGGCCATTTAGGTACATTGTGGGACAGTTATGAGGAATTTTTACTTATGGGAAAGCCACGTCCCCACGACGAGCA
>JAVETB010000077.1:0-12980 GCA_034006265.1 Syntrophus sp. (in: bacteria)
ATGACCTTGCCTGCGTCATCGTAGCGGATGCCGATGGTTTCATAAATCCGGCGATGGGTCATTCTGGATGGGTTTTCCAGGGCGATGGTCGTGAAGGTCGAGTTGGGTATGTAAAGGGGACGGTTTTCGAAGGTTCGGATCCGGGTAAGGCGCCAACCGATGTATTCCACCACGCCCTCGATGTTTCTGTCCGGGGAGCGTATCCAGTCTCCCACGGCAAAAGGCCGATCGAGGAAGATCGTCAATCCTCCGAAGAAGTTGGAGAGGATATCCTTCGCCGCAAATCCCACGGCGATGCCGCCGATGCCGCCGAAGGCGAGGACGCCGGAGATGCTGAAGCCCAGGGTCTGCAGCATCATCAGTGAGGCCGTGATAAAAATGGATATCCGGGCAAGCTTGCCGACGGCATCTGCCGTGGTCGGATCAACCGGTTTTCCCTTTTTGCGCTGTATTTCCAGGATATTGTCATGAAGCTGCCTGACGAGATTGACGCAGAACCAGGCGATGACCAGGATGATGCCGACCCGAACAGCACCCCGGGAATACTCAAGGAAGGCTGTCTTCGGCGCTACGTAGTTAACCGCAGCGGAAATGCCGATAATCCAGATCAAGGCGCTCAAAGGTTTTCGAAGAGCCGTCAGAATGGCCTCGTCCCAGGGGTTTTCTGTGAGGAGCGTTCGCCTGTGCAGACGCGATAGAACAATTTTTTGAATGAAATCAAATAGAAGCGCGACAAATATAATCAGAAATACGATGAGCCATTGATATCCCTGGTAAAGAACCGTAATTTTTTCAAGAGAAATGTTCAGATCCATTCCGTACACCCCTTCCGATTCATTCGTAAGGCGGTGAGATTTTCCCCAATGTCGGTATTCCGGAGTCGGATATTTCGAAGGTATTCCGCATCAAACCAAGAGAGAATAAGTCGTCACCCTTCGCTGCTTTCTGGGCTACCATACCTTTTTTCCTCGATGGCCAGGAAGTTGCCGGGAGGAATGGATGCGAGTTCAACATCCTGCTCCGCCTTAAAATGTTCAAATTTTGCCGCCGATTTGGCGGTGATGGCCCTCCCCCTTGGAACCGAAATCGATAAAGGGTTTATGGGGCGGTCGTTGATCCTCATCTCGAAATGAAGATGCGGACCCGTCGCAAGTCCCGTTGACCCGACAAGTCCTATCAGAGAGCCCTGGCAGATCTCTAATCCCTGCCTTAGACGTTCGTGGATTTTTGACAAATGGCCATAATACGTTTTGTACCCATTGGGATGCTTCAGAATCACAAGATTGCCATACTGGCCCCGGCGTCCCGCAAAAACGACGGATCCGTCGCCTGCCGCCGAAACAGGGGTTCCTTCGGGGGCCGCATAGTCAATCCCGTGATGAGGCCTGGTGATTTTCAGGATTGGATGGTAGCGACCGTTGGAAAACGTTGAACTGATCCGTCTGAAGTTCAATGGCGCCTTGAGGAAGGCCTTTTTCAGGGACTTTCCCGATCCATCGTAATAATCCGTACTCTCTTCATCCGTGAACCGGTAGGCGCGGTATGCCTTTCCGTTGTTGATGACCTCGGCGGAAAGGATATTGCCGTATTTTTTCATGGTTCCATTGAGGTAAAACCCCTCGACGACCAGCCTGAAGGTGTCACCCTTCCTTATGTCCGTTGTAAAATCTATATCCCAGGCGAAGATATCGGAGAGATTCAGTGCAAGTATCATGGACTCTTTGCCATGCCCCAGGGACGAAATAAGATTATCCTGGATGACCCCTCCGATGTGCTCTAGCTTTTTTTCGTAAGGCACAGGGATCTTTTCCGCGCAGAAACCCTCCTCGCCACAGGTGATATTCAGGATGGTGTCCTCATCGATCCAGTATGTGAAGGAGTTTATCTGTTTGTTTTCATCGAGGCGAATCCGATAGGGCTGGTTAACCCGGAGATTTCTGAGTTTATAAATACTTGCCGATGCTTCTTTTAAACTGAAGAGATCGTTCAGGTTCAGTTCGTATTGTTTAAAAATGTCAAAGAGGGTTTCACCTTTTCTGATTTTTCCCGTTATTTCGTGAAATTCTTCCGATTCGGTTACCTTGGCCTGCTGGTCGCAATCCGTTTTTTCCGGGAGATTGAAACCGGCAAGGACTGTTAAAAAAAACGTCGGGACAATCGTGGAAAAAAGGATGTAAATCAGCGTTGATCGTATGATGATATTTTTCATTCGACGTCTCTCTGCCTATCCGTTGAATTCAGCTAAGTTGCTGTAACTGCGGTATATCTATCTTAACTTTTGTAGCTCTGCTCTCCGGGGAACAGGTTGGCCGATACGTCCAGCTTTTCGGCTTCCATGAGCTTCACCACCTGCTCCAGGGAGTCGGCGATGACCCTCTGCTCCGATTCGGGAAGCCTCGACAGGGACTCCGACAGCTTGTGCTGAAGCAGTGATGGAGCTTTCAAAATGATTTCCCTTCCGGATTGGGAAATTTCCAGATATACTTTTCGATGATCCTCCGAACTTCTCGTTCGAGTCAGGTATCCCTTCGCTTCTAGTCGATCAATGATCCCGTTGGCCGTGCTTATTCCAAGGTTGACCATCCTGGCCAGATCCGTGAGGGTTGTCCGGCTTGATTCCGCTAATGCACTGAGACACGACAGCTGAGGTGTTGTCAGTCCGAACTCGGAGTTTAATTTTTTGGAATAGATATGGACGGCTCGGATGACGCGGCGCAACGCGCGAATGATTCGATATTCATAAGCATTGCCACTTTCTGTTGTCATGGACAATCCTTTCTGGTAAAATGTTTCGTGTAAGAATATTAATTTCCGCTGGATAATCGGTTCTAAAGGATATGTCAAGAGAAAACAAAACCTCATTCCGCTTTCGAGCTTCTTCCGGGAGTGGGTTGCCCGGCCCCGGAATCTAGAGAAGAAGCCGGAATCGAAGCTTTCCCCATGTTGTTGCTGCGAAGATTCCCCGGATCCAGGTTGAAGGCGGGATAAAATCAACGGTGATTTGGTTAGGAGGCCTATGCAGATCGATCCTTTCGCAGTGAAGGACTGCGCACTCATTGCGGTGGCCACCGGAGAGCACGTGGTAACTCTACGCGAGCTCAAGGATAAGCTGGGAACCATACCGACAAGCTGCATCTATTATCATTTCTGGGGCGGCCTTTTGCGTCCCCGTTTCGACGACCCCCTCTATCAGAACGATTTTGCGATCTGGACCTGGCGGGGTATTCACGACAAAACACTGGCCGAGAGGCTCGCCGTGATCGATCCAAAGGGTTTCAAGGACCTCGAAGAATTACGCAGGGAGCTCATTGAGGTTATCGAAGAGCGGCTCGATGAAAACGAACTGCTTTCATGGGTCATACCATCCCAGAGATTTCATTTCGTCCGGTCCCAGATCGTCGTTTTCGACACCGGCAAAAGGTTTTCAACCATTGAAGAACTCTCTGAATATATTCCCCATATGTCACGGGGAGTCATTTTCTATCATTTAATCGATGCGCGCAGGAGAACCCCTCTGGGAAGAAATGATTTTACCGAATGGCTCATGGGCTATGGCGAAGAGCACCAGGAACTTGCCATGCGCATTGCCGGCATAGACCCCTATTTCACGACGCTCAGCGAGCTTCGGAATGAACTGCACCAGGTCTTCAGTGTGTACCTGAGAGAAAGGCGGGGCCGGTCATGACACTGCTGGAACAGTATGCACAAATCGTCGGCGAGGACGTCATCCATCACCTGGAGCTGCTCGCGGCGAATCTCCAGGGTATGAAGGTCGTGCATGTCAATTCCACCCGGGAAGGGGGCGGGGTTGCGGAGATTCTCCACTGGCTCATTCCCCTGAAGCGGGAGTTGGGGATCGACGCGCAATGGGAAGTGATCTCCGGGACCGATGCGTTCTTTTCGTTCACCAAACTCATGCACAACGGCCTCCAGGGCAAGAGGGTGGAGCTGCATCCCGGCCATCTGGCGGAATATGAGCGGGTTAACGAGATGAACGCTGAATCGCTCCGAAAGACTCTTGAGGAGGCTGATCTTGTTTTCATACACGACCCGCAGCCTGCAGCGCTTCTGCAATTTATTCCCAACCGGCGGGGGAAGTGGATCTGGCGCTGCCACATCGATGCGAGCCGTCCCTTCCGGCCGGTCTGGAAATTCCTGCGGACGTTTGTCGAACCTTACTCCGCCAGCATCTGGTCTCTGTCCGAGTTCGCCCAGCCGCTGCCGCACCCTCTTTACCTTGTCGCCCCGAGCATCGATCCCCTGAGCGAGAAGAACATCGAACTGGACCCCGATGAACTTTCTGCCATGCATTACAAGTGGGGCCTGGATCCGGAACGGCCCATCATTACCCAGGTATCACGCTTCGACCGGTTTAAGGACCCCATTGGAGTGATTCGGGCCTACCGGATGGTCAGGGAATTTTCACCGATTCAACTTGTCCTTGCAGGTGGAGGAGCCGCCGATGATCCCGAGGGAGAGGAAATGATCCGGCGGGTCAAAGAGAACGCCGGCACGGACGAGGATGTTCATGTCCTTCTCCTTCCCAGTGATGACCACCGGACCATTAACGCCTTCCAGAGAATCTCGGACATTGTGATCCAGAAGTCCACCCGGGAAGGATTCGGCCTCACCGTGACCGAAGCGATGTGGAAGAGCAAACCGGTCATCGGAGGGGATACGGGGGGCATCCGGCTTCAGGTCGTGGACCATCACACCGGTTTCCTCGTCACTTCGCCGGAGGGCGCCGCCCTGAGAATCCGGTACCTGCTGAAACACCGGGACCAGCTGAAGGAGATGGGGGAGAAGGGCCACAATTTTGTCCTGGAAAACTTCCTGGTGACGCGCCATCTCCGCGAATATCTCACCCTGATGCACGCCGTCATGTTCGAAACCCGGGAAAGGATCGAAACCTGGTGAATTCCTCGCGCGTCTTTCCCATACCGGTCCGGGGCATCCCGGATTTCTGGAAGAGGCTTCAGTCTGCCGGGGCGAGTTTCCTCGTCCTGGATTATGACGGAACAGTCGCCCACTTCCAGGTCGCACGGATGAAAGCCTACCCGATGGCCGGCATCCCGGATCTCATCGCCAGGATCCGGAACAGGACGTCCGGCGCCATTGCCATCGCTTCCGGCAGGCCCATTGCCGAGATCGAACAGCTTCTCGGCGTGCCAGGTATCATGACAATCGGAAGCCATGGATGCGAGTTCCACAATTCCGATGGTACCCTGGAAATCCGGAAGCCTTCTCAAATTCAGAGGGAAGGACTTGGCGAAGCACTGGGGGCCGGCATCCGCAGGGGAATAAAGAATCAGCTCGAAGTAAAGGCGGCCAGTATCGCTCTCCATACACGAGGGCGGCTGGACGATGAGGCGCTGTCCATGGAGAAATGGGCGGTAGACAGCTGGACCCCCATTGCCCGTCTCCACAATCTTGAAGTGAGGGGTTTCAACGGCGGCGTCGAACTGAGGTGCACCGGCCTGGACAAGGGGAGCGCCTTGCAGATCCTGCTTGCCCGCCAGCCGGAAGACGCCTTCTGCGTCTATCTCGGAGACGATGAAACCGATGAAGACGCATTCCGGGTTCTTTTGGGTCGAGGCATCGGCATCAAAGTCGGAAATGCCGACGTTCCCACGACTGCAGCGGGCTTTCTGCCCGATATCCAAGCGGTGAAAGAATTTCTTGAGGCATGGGCCGCTCTAGCCCCCGAGGGGCAACAGGAGGAATGAACATGGAAAAGAGAAGACTCGCCGTCGTATCGAACCGCCTCCCCATTGTTTTGAAAAAAGAGAAGGGAGGGAAATGGGAGATCGAACCGGGATCCGGTGGCCTGGTGACAGCCTTGGGGCCGGTCCTCAAAAATCGCGATGGGATATGGATCGGCTGGATGGGTATAAATGCCGAGGAAGCGCCGGCGGCTCCTCTTCTTGCGGATCTTGTTGGCCGGGGGACCCGTGAAACGGGCTTCTCTCTGAAGCCCGTCCATTTGACGAAAGAAGAAGTGAACAAGTATTATTACGGATTCTCCAATGAGATCCTCTGGCCTCTGTTCCATGACCTTTTTTCTCGCTGTAATTTCGATCTGTCGTACTGGCCGTTCTATGAGCAGGTGAACCGGAAGTTTGCGCAGGCTGTCATTTCAAATACGGACGAGAATGATTATGTATGGGTTCAGGACTACCAGCTCATCCTGGTGGGCAGGGAGCTGAAGCGACTCGGAGTCAAACGCAAGACAGGTTACTTCCTCCACATTCCTTTTCCGCCCCTGGACATTTTTCTCAAACTGCCCTGGCGCTTTGAAATTCTCGAAGCATTCATGGAATATGACCTTGTCGGTTTTCAGACCGTGAGGGATTTGAGGAATTTTATCGGCTGCGTTCGGGCGCTCTTCAATTACAAGGTTGTAAAGGAAAAGTTCATGAACCGGATTCTTCTTCCCGACGGAGAGGCTCTCGTGGGAGCCTTTCCCATCAGCATCGATTACAGAGAATTTGAGGACCTAGCCCGAACGGATGAAGTGGCCGATATGGCATGGAATATCCACGAAAACCTTCCCAATCGGCAGCTCATTCTTGGTGTGGACCGCCTTGACTATACCAAGGGCATCCCTCACCGGCTTCTGGCCTTCGGCCATGCCCTGGAGTGCTATCCGGACATGCGAAGGACGGTTACGATGATCCAGGTGGTGGTTCCCAGCCGTGTGGATGTGGAAGAGTATGGAAATCTCAAGCAGGAGATCGAACGCATCGTTGGGGAGATCAACGGGAAGTTCACGGAAGTCGGCTGGACCCCGATCCACTACATTTACCGGTCATTGCCGCGCCAGGAACTTGTTGCCTACTACAAAACCTGTGAAATCGCGCTGGTCACCCCGCTGAAAGACGGCATGAATCTCATCGCAAAGGAATACTGTGCGAGCAATATTGAAGAAAAAGGAATTCTCATCCTGAGTGAATTCGCGGGCGCCGCCTCTCAACTCTACCGGGACGCACTTCTTGTCAACCCATATGACAAGCAGCGGGTGGCCGATACGATTCATGCCGCCTTGGGCATGCAGGATGATGAACGGCAGGTCCGGATGCACAGGCTCAGGCGGTTCATCAAGAGGCACGATGTCATCAACTGGGTCAATTCTTTTCTTCATGCAGGCACTGCAAGGAATTTAGGGGACTTTTCCCAGGCCGAGTTCTTTGTGCCTTCTCCGAACGGCGGAGTCGGGAACGATGAAGAATAAGTCCGCCTGAAAAAAAAAGAGCCTCCAACGATCCGGAGCCCGGCGCATTCGACAAAGGGCCTCCCGCCATTTGGAAGGCCCTTTGTGAAGTCTGCCTGTCTCCTGCTAGTGGGCCATAGGAAAGTCCCTATTGCGGGTTCTGGGAATCTTCAAGAATGATCACTTCAACGCGGCGGTTCTGCTGGCGTCCGGCAGCGGTCTTGTTGCTGGCCACCGGGGAGGTTTCTCCATAACCCTTTGTCGCGATGCGGCTTTCATCAACCCCTTTTTCAACCAGGGCCTTCTTGACTGCGTCGGCCCGCCGCTTGGAAAGTGTCAGATTATATTCCGAACTTCCCCTGCTGTCCGTATGGCCTTCGATGACGATTTTCCGAGTGGGGTATTTATTCATGAACTGACTCAACTGATCGATGTTCTTCTCGGCTCCCGCTGTAAGAGTGGCCCGGTTCGTCGCAAAAAGGATGTCGCCCAGGGTGACAACCATTCCCCGGTCGGTAGGCCTTGCCTTGAGCTCTTCCATTTCAGCTTTCAGCCGTGCAAGCTCAGCTGCCTTTCGCTCCGCTTCAACGGCTTTCTGCTCCGCCTCCATCCGGGCTTTTTCCAGTGCCGTCCCTTTTTCCCTTGCGGACAGTGTGGCCTTTCCTAACTCCCTTTCCCGAAGCTGCAGGATCAGCTGATCCTTCTCCT
This sequence comes from Syntrophus sp. (in: bacteria), assembly GCA_034006265.1. Classification (GTDB taxonomy): domain Bacteria; phylum Desulfobacterota; class Syntrophia; order Syntrophales; family Syntrophaceae; genus Syntrophus. Next base: position 7,919 of record JAVETB010000077.1, read on the forward strand.
TTGAAAGATTCAAGGTTTCCTGTTCCGCCAGCGTACGTTCCGCCGATGCAACGGCAAGCTGTGTCTTTCTTTCGGACATGTAGGCCAGATGCTCCTTTTGGGCGGTGTCATCCTCAACCTTTTCCGCCTCTTTCAAGGTCTGCTCCGCCTCATAAAGAGGAACGGCGGCGGTTGAAGCAATCTGGGGGTTCTGCTTGGCTTCTTCCAGAGCGGCCCGCGCTTTGGTTACAGCATCAATGGCCCTCTGTTCCTGGGGGGTGATGCCGGCACATCCGGCAATAAATAAAGATATTCCCACCAAAAGAAGAATGTCGACGATGATGAATCTGTTTCTTTTAATTTTCTCCATCTTTTGCTCCTCCTATTTCTGCCTTCGCTCCAGTTCTTTTCGCATGGAATCGATCGTATTCCGCATTTCCCCGGAAATCTCCTTTGCCTTCACCGCACGCGTCTTCGCCCTGGCGACATCGGCGTCGAGAGTCGCCTCATCGGCCAGGCGTCCCGCCTGCTCGTACTCTTCAGCGGCCACCGCCTCCTTCGCCTGCTTTAATTTATCCTCTGAAATTCTCAGATCGAGCGGGGCATTCACAATGGCGTTACTTTCCCGGGCGCCTGATATCGCCCTCTCGGCGTTCGCGATCTTTTCGTTCGGCACCGCCACCTTTTCCGCACAGCCCATGATTGTAAGGCCAAAAATGAGAGATGCGCCTGCCATGACAAGAATGATTCTGTTTTTTGAAATCATTGGCTACTCCTTCCAAAATTTTATTCATGCGATCCGGCAGAGACTGCTGTGTTGCCGGATCCGTTAACTCACGTTATTAACCGTTGACTATAAAGCTGCCGGCTGAAACTAAAGGTTAAAGAACCAACGATCAGCGCAAAGAAAAAGGTGTTTCCCTGTTCATTCCGGTTTTTGATAAAAAAGTGTGATGAGTCTGTAAGCATGTTATGCGATTTTCTTGAATAACCGCATTTCGATTTCTGATCGTCCGGATGCTCCGTTGTGATTCTCCAGGCAAGGAGGAATCCTTGCTGGCGGATTTTAGCCCCCCGGAATTCTTTTCCATGGAAACATTTTTGACCAGCGCATGTTTCTTAATCCTGACCACGGCTTCTGACAAAATGCGGAGTCAGCAGTTGCCTACAGGCTGAGTCCGGTGGAATAAATACACGTTGACCTGGATGAAACTCTCGTTGGGTTAATAAAGAGTTAGGCGCTTTAAGTATAACCTGTAAACAATGATGAGTAAATCATTTTTTATTGGCGGATCCATAGAATGGTTGATGAGGGGTCGCACTGCCGGCCGTTCTGATTGTCTCCGGGAAATCATGGTGTCGAGACGGCCCATGTGTCTTGAAATCAGCTGAGATTACGAAATGGCCTTGTACCAGATGTTCATGCTTTCGATATGTGCGGAAATGTTTGTGTTGTTTATCAACCTTCCTCCATAGGCATAACCGAGTCTGGAAAAGGTGATGTTCATTCCCGGGGATTTTGCCCGGGAAATGGTGTAGGCTGTCTTGATGCCTTTAGGTCTCATCTCTTTTTCCATTTGAATAAGCAGATGCACCCCCAGGCTCCGTCTCTGCCACGGGGTAAGTGTTGCAAAATCGGTCATTTCAACATTTTCGGCTGACAGGTCCATTTCGGCGGAAGAAAGGGCCACCAGCTTTTTGTCTGTTTCGACCCCGAAATAGTCGACATGACTTCGCATGGTATCAAGGAGATAAGCGGGATTATGGATTGGAAAAGGATAGGTCGGAAAAACGGCCCTGTAGATGGAGGCCATTTCCTCCACATCTCTTTCCCTGCAGCGGCGTATTGAGAATTGGTTTTCATCCAGCGGTGCCGCAGGGGTTCCGGCCCTGCTGAGTGCGAGGCGGAGAATTGCATCCAGGGTTGCTGCATCCGCTTCGGATGCACGCCGCCCCTCCAGGTAATATCCCAAAAATATTCCCGCATCGCACCTGTTGTAGAGTCCGGGAATGGAAGCCTCTTCGACGTAACCCGCCTGGAAAAACCAGCTCGAACGGTGCGACGGAACTTTAACGAAGATCTTCGTATAACCGCTCCGTTTCGCCCATCGGACCAGGTCGAACGGGAGATCGCCGTTTGAGCCGTCTCCTAATTTCAACAGGTAGATCCGGTCATTGTACGGACCATGCTGGATGATGGAGCCGCATGGGAGCGTTTCCAGCCGGTCCGGAACGTGTCTGCTCATGAACCGTTTCCTTCCCTTCTCTCGTGCCGGTCATTGTTCCTGGGAATCAGGGCAATGGTGTCGTCATAATCCGCCAGCAGTTTTTCGATCCCCACGGAACGATATTCCCCCGCATCTTCGAGAGCGAGCTGGAGATTACATTCCGCGCAATTTCGATCACAGAACGTCGGTTCATAGGAATCGGGCTCTTTATACGTGGTAATAACCCCTTCATAATTTCGTAAAACAACCTTGTTGGTAGACCATGAGATAAGATAATTCGGCATGACCGGAATTTTACCACCCCCTCCTGGGGCATCGATGACATAGGTCGGGACGCAGAATCCGCTCGTGTGACCTATCAGGCTTTCAAGAATTTCGATTCCTTTTCCCACGGGGGTTCGAAAATGACTGAGACCTTCGGAAAGATCACACTGGTAGAGATAGTAGGGCCTCACCCGATTCGCTACGAGTTTATGAACCAGGGAGCGCATAATCCGGGGGCAGTCATTGACACCAGACAGGAGAACGGATTGATTTCCCAGGGGGATCCCGGCATCTGCAAGTTTTCTGAGGGCGAGTTTTGAAGAGGTTGTCAATTCCCGGGGATGGTTGAAGTGAGTGTTGATCCAGAGGGGATGATGCGTCCTTAGCATTTCAACCAGCTCATCCGTGATGCGGTAGGGAAGCACAGCAGGTGTGCGTGTTCCAATCCGTATGACTTCGACATGCTCGATTTTTCTTAGCTCGGAGAGAATCCAGTCCAAATAATCTGTCGGCAGGAGAAAAGGGTCGCCGCCGCTCAGGAGGACATCCCTTACCCGCGGCGTATCTCTTATATATTCGATTCCCTGGAGGATCTGGCTTCGGCTTGGGATCGTGTCCCGGTCTCCCACACGGCGCTTTCTTGTGCAGTGACGGCAATACATGGAGCACATGTTGCTCACCAGGAATAACACGCGATCGGGATACCTGTGTGTCAACCCTGGAACCGGGCTGTCCCTGTCCTCGTGCAGAGGGTCCGTCATGTCCGTTTTTTGAATCTCAAGTTCCTTGATGTCCGGGAAACTTTGTTTGAATACCGGATCGTTTTCCAGATTTTCCGTATCAATCAGTGAGAGATAATAAGGTGTGATCGACATCGGGAATTTTTCGATGATCAACTTGAAGTGATGACGCATGGCTGTTGGCAATTCGATATTCAGCAGGTTTTCAAACGTTTCCAGATCCCTGACGCAGTGCCTGAGCTGCCATTGCCAGTCCTTCCAGTTCCCAATCGAACTTCCATCGATTTCATTGAGTATTTTGTGCTGAGATTCCGTTAACATGGGAAATCCTCCCTCTTGAATGTTTCTGATTTATCCGCTGCCACCCCGTTGTGACGGCTGACGGGTATGGAGATGCATTCCGTTCGAATTGCAAAATGTTCTGCCTCCATCTGCCTCCAGCCGGCCAATGATCCCATGTCCTGCGTGGGTCCAGAGGGGCACGGTTTCAGTCGGATCCGTCAGGATGACGCAGATGTGAATCGGCTGATGTGTGCAGAGGCAAAAGCTGTGGGATTGTAAGTCCTATGAATCAGTCCGATTTTCTGGATTAGATATTCAATGACCGGATAAAGCGGCAAAAGGCTGCATCATTCGATATTCACAAGTGATACTGCTTGGTTGCCTCGAATATCCATCCAGTTAGAACATTTCCTGTTGGAATGTTTCTTGTAAGAAGATAATAGCGGACTCCGCAAGGATATGTCAAGAAAAACTATTGGTTATGGCTAAACGCATTGCAGGCAGGCAACTATTGGTGGGGGTGACATGGGTAAGACGGTTGAAATATCATTAAAATCTTTAAGGTGCCCTGGACCTGGAGAGGATCGGAAAATCCCATAGAGCGTTCAAGGACGTCATCACGATGAAAAACGGCGCCGCTTGTGCAGGATTGGAAAGTACAAAAGCATGAGATCCCGTAGACAAAAAATGAAGAGGACGGCTCCCTGGATGAAGGAAGCGCACCCTGCTGCCTTAAGAATCCGACTTTCTCACATGGGATCTATTCCGGATGCACTTTTTGATTTTTTTGAGAATTCTCAGCAGGAATCCCATCAGGCTCTTATCCCTGAGCCTGGGAGACGTATGGATTTGCTCCAACTCCGTTCCGATTTCAACATTGACGGAAGTGGATTTTTGAAAAGACAGAACCTGCGTCGGGAAAACGCTTCTGTGCCCCGTCATGAGAAAACTGACAATGCAGGCAATGGCCGCGTAAGGGGAGATTGCGCTCCCGAAAAATTCCACAGCCAGGATGCTTGACGCGATGGGGGTGTTGGTTGTTCCCGCCAAAAGACTGACAAAACCGACTGCGGCGAAGGTCGCTCTGTCCAGCTCGAGCAGGTCGGCGAACAGGCTTCCAGCCGTCGCTCCGATGCACAGGATCGGCATGACCAGGCCGCCGCTGCCTCCGAAATTCAGTGTGATGCTGGTAAAAATCGCCTTGAGCAGGAAGGCGTAAAAAATGATTTCTTCACCCCTGAGGGCTTTCTGAATCGCTTCGAGACCGGTACCGAGGAACTGTTTCGAAAAGATCAGCGTCAGTCCGATGAGGAACACGCCGCCGATCAGCCCCCGAAGAGGTAGAAATGTACCGAATTTCCGGGAGAATTTATTTCCTTTCTTCAGAATCTCAATGACCAGTAAGGAGCAGAGTCCAAAAAAAATTCCGGAGAACACGATCTTCAGGATGAAGGCTTCTGTCAAGGCCGGCGCAAAATCGAAGGGATAAAACTGGTAGTGAATTCCGAAAAGCAGGGCAATATGGTAGCCCGTAATTCCGGCGATGATGGATGGTAAGAGAATTTCGTA
>JAVETB010000078.1:0-12961 GCA_034006265.1 Syntrophus sp. (in: bacteria)
GTGTGCCAATAGGCTCGTCTTTCCTCTTTGGTCATCACAGCTTGCCTCCCATAAAGAAATTCGTTCTTTGTGGGAAGCTATAACTCTGGGAATGACAGATGTGAAGATGGGTACATCAGACGGTTACATTGAAACCGCAACAACGTCAACACGATAGAGTCATCAAATGTCGCCCCCCGCGCGGGGGCGTGGATTGAAACTTCTTTATCTAATGTAATCGGGAACCCTGAGATAAGTCGCCCCCCGCGCGGGGGCGTGGATTGAAACAAATTGAGTCGGTCTGTGCAGGTGGCGAGCATGGTCGCCCCCCGCGCGGGGGCGTGGATTGAAACCTCTGTGGCTGTGACGTGCCAGGATGCAGACGGGGTCGCCCCCCGCGCGGGGGCGTGGATTGAAACCTCAAATCATGGACCGGAGTGTCCATGCGCGGGGTCGCCCCCCGCGCGGGGGCGTGGATTGAAACCGATACATCCCAGACTAACCAAACCGTGACATACGCGTCGCCCCCCGCGCGGGGGCGTGGATTGAAACCGGAAAGTGCTGTGATCCGGGAAGGACGCCGCCTCTGTCGCCCCCCGCGCGGGGGCGTGGATTGAAACCCAAGGTCGAATACACTCCCACAACGTATGAATGTCGCCCCCCGCGCGGGGGCGTGGATTGAAACAAGGCGAACGGGACGCTGAACGGTACGGCCAGCGTCGCCCCCCGCGCGGGGGCGTGGATTGAAACACGACTGCACCATATTATGACTGATAATAACCTGTCGCCCCCCGCGCGGGGGCGTGGATTGAAACGCCATACTCCTGCCATGATTTCAGCGTCCGGGGAGTCGCCCCCCGCGCGGGGGCGTGGATTGAAACCTCACCTGACCTCACCACAAGGCTGTCTTGGTCTGTCGCCCCCCGCGCGGGGGCGTGGATTGAAACGGGAACTATCCCCGGTCATTTCCGAATTTCAGACCGTCGCCCCCCGCGCGGGGGCGTGGATTGAAACATAAAGCTGCCACCCCGCCGCCCTCGCTTTCCGCGCGATTCCTGGCTTTTTGCCCCTCGTCCAGGACGGACTGCCGCTGAGCTTCCGTGTCGGCTGTTTTCGCCTCGATGGTCCTGGTCGTCATCATGTTCCCCACATGCTTGGAAATGAGCGTCCCCAGGCGATATGCCGCCTTGGCATCATCGGGCTCATCAAGAGTACGCTCAGAAGGATTTTCATCCACAGCTGATCGCGGCTTGTCACTGGTTTGAAAGGAAAGGAAAAACGACTAATCAAGGCTTAACCGGGGGAAATCAAGCGGCTGAGCGCTTCAACCAATTGCTTTACAGTGAAGGGTTTGCTCAGGTAGTCATCCATGCCTGCGGCCAGGCACACGTCGCGGTCACCTTCCATGGCGTGAGCGGTCAACGCGAGAATGGGGATCCGGGAGCTTCCCGATTCCTGCTGACGGATGATCATGGTGGCTTCATAACCGTCCAGTTCCGGCATTTGGCAATCCATGAGGATCACATCATAAGCGGCGCCGGCGATGCGTTCCAGGCATTCATTTCCATTGGAGGCCACCTCGACGCTGCAGCCAATGGATTCCAGCATGGCCTTTCCCACTTCCTGGTTTACTTCGTTGTCTTCCACAAGCAGAATTCTGCATCCGGCGAAGCTTGAGGAAAAGGGCTTCTGCATGAGCCCCTCGTTTCCATTTTTGCCCTCGGATGCCTCTCTACCGTCTCCGGGTCTCAAGGCTTTGAGAAGCTCGGTCTGGAGGAGCGGTTTGGAGAGGTAAGCGTGAACGCGGTATTCCAGGTTCTCACGTTCGGTCCGGGGGATATCCGGGGAGGTGACCACAATCAGCTTCAAGTTGTCCAGGCTTGAATCCATCTGAATGACCTTGGCAAGATCGAAGCCATTGGTCACCAGCAGCGCTGCGCCCAGGATGACGAAATCATAAGGATTTCCCTGCCAGACCGCCGACTGGAGCACGTGCAGAGCCCGGCGTCCGCTCTCCGCCTTTTCCGCTTCCGCCCCCAGCCCCTGTAATTGGTGGCACAGCACGGTGCGGTCCGCTTCATTGTCCTCCACGACAAGAACCTTCAGCCCCTCCAGTGATTTGCCGGGATGGAGGCCCTCTTCGGGCTTCAGAACCTTCTGTTCTTCCAGGACAAGCGTGAACCAGAATGTGGACCCCTGTCCGGGCTGACTCGTGACACCCATTGTGCCGCCCATCATCTGGGCAAGCTGTTTTGCGATGGCCAGGCCGAGACCCGTTCCGCCGAAACGCCTCGTGACCGATCCGTCTCCCTGGGAAAAGGCCTCGAAGATGTCCTGCTGCATTTCCTCCGAAAGCCCGATTCCCGTGTCAGAGACTTCAAACTTGAGCTGCAGCCGCCCCCTGTCCCGGTTGAGCACGGCCACACGAACGGCCACTTGGCCCTGTTCGGTGAACTTGATGCCGTTGCCGACAAGATTTACCAGAATCTGGCGAATTCGGCAGGCATCACCCCGCAGCAAAGAAGGCACGTCCTCCCCGATACGATAGGCCAGCTCCAGGTCCTTGCGCTGGGCGCTTTCCGTCAGGAAGCCGATCAAGTCTTCCAGGAGATTGTGGAGATTGAACTCGATGAGGGATAGCTCCATCCGACCGGCTTCTATCTTGGAAAAATCCAGAATGTCATTGATGACGCTCAGGAGGGAATCGCCGGAGGAGCGTGCCATTTTCAGGAATCGTTTCTGCCGATCGGACAGGTGTTCGGTGGACAGAAGTTCCATCATGCCCAGGATCCCGTTGAGTGGGGTGCGGATTTCATGGCTCATATTAGCCAGGAACTGAGACTTGGCCTTGCTGGCGCTTTCCGCATCCTTCTTCGCCTTCTTGAGAGAATTCTCCCACCGTTTACGCTCTGTAATGTCCCTGACGATGCCCAAGGTATACCATTCACCTTGAGCATCGAGTGAAGAGGACAGGGAGATCTCCACCTGTACCCGCGCGCCGTCCTTTCGGATGGCCGGCACTTCGGCGATAGATCCCTTCAGGGGCCCCTTGCCGGGCCGTTGAAGCTTCGTCCTGTCCGCCGCACAGTCCACATCTGCTGCCGACGGGCCCAGGAGTTCCTGGAACGGCTTCCCGATGACTTCTGTCTCGGTATAGCCGAAGATCCGCTCCGCGGCAGGATTCCAATAGGTAACCTGGCCGTGCTGATCGGTGACAACGATTCCATCGTGGGCGGATTTTGCCAGGAAACTCAACGTTTTCCTGCTCTGGTGAAGCTCGGCTCTGACCCGTCGCCGATCTTCTTCGGACTGCAGCGCCGTGATCAGGATTCGAAGGTATTCGCGATCCGCCTCGTTCAGGGTTATCTGTCCGCCATAACCCAGAAAGAGTATGCCGGGCTGCTTGCCGGAACGGCTGAATTTCTGGTAGACCGCTGTTTGAAAAGGGCCGCTGAAAGGGGGATGCAGGATGGACAGATCGCTTCCGGACTCCCGGAATGTGTCGTCGGACAGGACCGCCGTAAAAACCTCACTGGGATTTCGATGCAGATTGGCATCCCCTCGACTCCAGTATGCGATCGGCTTGAACGAATCCCCGGACAGAACGGCGTATTCAACCTGGGAGGCCTGAAGCTGACTTCCGCAGAGGGCAATAAGGCGCTGAATGTTCTCCCTTGAGTCGATCCCGAAACTAAGCAGGCACTCATTGAGCAGCGACAGCCGTTTCTCCGCCCGCTGACGCTCCTGGATTTCGATGACGAGTCGATCATTGGTCTGAACCAGATCCCGGGTTCTCTCGGCGACGAGTCTTTCCAGATTCTGGCGGTGGCGAAGCAGCTCCCTGTTGGCTTCAACCATTTCCTCCGAGCTCAGATCAAAGGCCCGTTCCAGCATGCCCCTGTCCTGGTCGAACTGGATATAGGTTTCGTTCACCACCTGCATCAAGGTCTTTACGCTCTTGGGGAGAGACGGCACGTCGCCCAGATATCGCTTGAGCTGACGTTGGAACAATCTGTGCGGCTGGTCGATCATGGCTGCCTCTCGTAAAAGGTCGTGATCGTCATGGTCTGATTGTGGAGTTCGCACTTCGCCCCAGGCCGGAAGGGGGCAATCTCCCCATAGGAGTAGAATCCGGTCAGCGCCGCCTGATCTCCCAGAACTTCCCTGACGCTCTCAACCTCCTCTTCAACCCGTTGCTTCAGGATCAGTTTTCTTCCGATGCAGCTTATCAGGATCGCAAGGGAGGGGAAGTCGGCCCTGGTGGATTCAAGGCTGATTCTGGCGGCCTCGCTTGCTCCGTCAATCAGCCGTTCGAAGTTCGCCTTCATGAGGCGCACGATGGACCCCTGCGGAACATCTCCGGCGAAGGTCATGCTTCCCGATTCTTCGCATACCCCCAGGATCGTGCGGACTGTATTCATGCCGCCGTTCCGGGTGCCCAGGCTCAGGGGAAACAGGAGGGCCGCGGCGGGAAGCTCCCGGGCATGCTCTCCGAGATACCGTTTGTACAGGTCGAGTGCGGATTTGTTGTCCAGTTCATAAACCGTATTTCCCACAGCCCGGGTCACCAGCCGGTCCGGTCCGAACTGGTCCCAGCCTCCGTAGGAGCCGTATCCGACGGAGAGGCGGTCTCCGTAAAACCCGATGGCCACAATGGCCTTTGTTCTGACGGTTCCATCCCAGATGACCCATGTTTCCCGGAAGCGGTCGCCGTCCGCAGCCAGTCCGCCCGTTATCGTCACCCGCTCAGGAAGCCCGGCCAAAAGGCCTCGCACCAGTTCGCTGCCGTTGATATTCAAACCGTCGGAGAGAACAAAGATATGACGCAACCCGTCGCCGTTCAGGACCGCAGCCAGTTTGCGGCCGGCTTCCATGCTTTCTTCCGCGCCGTTGACATCAACTTGAGCGCCCCGCACCCGGGTGCCGTCAAATCGAACGGCGGTGACAATCCCCGTGCCGTCGTTCACCTGTGTGTCGGCGATCTCCCCCGCGGTCGAACAGCCTGTGATCAGGGCGGCTGGAAATGCTTTTCTTACAGAAGCCGGAAATTCGGTCTTCCGGAGAACCTTGCCGCCGCTGAAAACGAGAACCAACTGAACTTCCTCATCCGGTTCGGGCGCCTCCGGATGCCAGCTTCCGTCCGTGTCACATGTGTACTGAACCACCTTCACAGGCAGCACCTCCTGTTCTGAAACGCGCCGCTGACGCTGCGTCCGTTGTTCTGCTGCCAACGCAGTTTTTCTGTCATCGGTCTTCCTTCGGCGATTATGAAACGGTTGTCCAAAGCGGACTTGATCCTGCAGCAGAACAGTTGAAATCGCACTCAGGTTTCATCCGTAGTTGATAAGGGCACTAAATTGCTTTGCAATTGCCTTGCCATCAAGGATCTTTCCGCTGCATGAAGGGTAGCCGGTTCGGCAGTGATTTCCCCTTGATCGTGTAGATCCGGCCCGGTTATACTGGCTTGGGGAAAAGGGACTTCCTGTGGGGGACTTTTTTATCTCTGCGGGCCATGTCGACTCCGGATGAAGCGGGGTGAACAGGATTCAAGGGGAAAACGATGAAGCTCTTCCTTTTTGCGGCTGCGCTCCTTTTTTTCTGCGGTGCCTTGCCGGTTCAGGGCAGCGAATTCGAGGCTGAGCGAAAAAAGATGGTGAGGGAGGTGATGGCCGATGCGGCCTTGACCGCCCTGTACGTCGGAAGCTCGGCTATCAGCCCTTCCGTCATCAAGGCGATGGAAAAAGTGGAGCGGCATCGCTTTGTGCCGTCCGGACTGGTCCCCCTTGCCTACCTCAACCGCCCCCTTCCGATCGGGCACGGACAGACCATCTCGCAGCCTTACATTGTGGCGCTGATGACCGACCTGATGAAGGTCAAACCCGGCGACCGGGTGCTTGAGATCGGAACCGGTTCCGGCTACCAGGCGGCGATTCTTGCCGAGCTGGCCGGTTCTGTGTACAGCATTGAAATCATCGAGGCGCTAGGCAGGGAGGCGGCCACCAGGCTGAAGGCGCTTGGCTTCCGCAACGTGAAAGCGAAAGTAGGCGACGGATACTACGGCTGGCCGGAAGCGGCGCCGTTCGATTCCATCATGGTGACGGCAGCCGCCAGCCATGTGCCTCCGCCGCTGGTCAGGCAGCTGAAGCGGGGCGGACGCATGGTCATCCCCATGGGCACGCAGTTTCTGACCCAGTCGCTGATGCTGGTGGAGAAAAAGCAGGATGGGTCTATCATAAGCCGCCAGATCCTGCCGGTGCGCTTTGTTCCCCTGACCGGCGGGCATCAGTGATGCCGCGCCCTCCGCTTTTCGCCATTGGACTCCTTTCCGCCTGCGTCCTTGCATACGAAGTCCTGTTGACGCGTCTGTTCAGCATTGCCCTGTGGCACCACTTCGCCTACATGATCATCAGCGCAGCGATGCTGGGCTACGGGGCCAGCGGCACCGCCCTGACGCTGCTGAAGGGGAGGCTCGTCCGACACTTCGGGACGGTCTACGTCGGAGCTGCTGCGGCGATGGCCGTGCTGATGCCTTCGGCGTTTCTCCTGGCACAGCGGATCCCCTTCAATCCCCTTGAACTGCTGTGGGACCCAAGCCAGCCGGTCCGTATGCTCGCCGTCTATCTGCTGCTGATGCTGCCCTTCTTCTGTGGTGGTCTGGGTGTCGGCCTCGTTTTTGCCCTTTCCGGAAAGCAGGCTTCCCGGATCTATGCCTTCGACATCCTGGGCGCAGGTGTCGGCAGCCTGGGCGTCATTGGCGTGATGTTCGTCGTACCGCCTCCCCGGATTCTGGCCCTCCTTACGGCGCTGGCCTTCCTGGCGGCCGCCGTCGCCGTCGTCGAATTGAGGATGCGGCAGAAATGGCCGGCGGCGCTGTTCTCCTGTTTCGCGGTCCTGGCGGCGGCGGCGATGCCTCCCCTCCCGGTCGGTCTTTCCCCCTACAAGGACCTGAGCCAGATGCTCAACGTCTTCGGGGCGCGGGTCGTCGAGGAGCGGAGCAGTCCCCTGGGACAGGTTACCGTCGTGGAAAATGTCCGTGTGCCGCTGCGGTACGCGCCGGGGATGAGCCTCAACGCAACTGCCGAACCTCCGCCCCAACTGGGAGTGTTCGTGGACGGAAACGGCCCCTCGGCACTGACGCGGTTTGATGGAACGCTCGCGCCACTGGAGTATCTCGATCAGCTCACCTCGGCGCTTCCCTACGCCTTCCTGGAACAGCCGCGTGTGCTGGTGCTGGGCGCAGGGGCTGGGAGCGATGTGCTGCAGGCGCTGTATTGCGGAAGCGCCGCGATTGATGCGGTTGAGCTGGACCGCAACGTCATCGACCTGGTCCGCAGCCGCTTCCGGGACTATTCCGGCAGCCTGTATCATCTGCCGGGCGTGACGGTGCATGAAGCCGAGGCGCGCGGTTTCGTCAACGCCGGCCGGAAGCGGTATGACCTGATCCAGGTGGCGCTTCTGGATTCCTTCGGAACGGCGTCCGCCGGACTGTATGGCCTGAGCGAAAGCTATCTCTATTCGGTGGAGGCCTTTCAAGCCTGCCTGAAGCGCCTTGCGCCGGACGGAGTGCTGGCCGTCACCCGCTGGCTTGCACTGCCGCCGCGCGATGCGCTGAAGCTCTTTGCTACAGCGGTGTCCGCCCTGGAGAAGAGCGGCGTGCCCGATCCCGCAGAGCGGCTGGTCATGATCCGCGGCTGGAAGACCGTCGCGCTGCTGGTGAAAAACGGCGGTTTTTCCGCAGGGGAAATCTCGGCCATCAGGAAGTTCTGCCGGTCGCGCTCTTTCGATACCGTCTGGTTTCCCGGGATGGAGGCCGAAGAGGCGAACCGCTATAACCAACTGACCCGGCCGTATTTCTTCGAAGGGGCCGTGGCGCTTCTGGGCCCGTCGCGCCAGGCATTTATCGATTCCTACAAGTTCTACATCGAGCCGGCGACCGATGACCGGCCCTACTTCTTCCGCTTTTTTAAATGGAGGGCCGCATGGGAGCTCTTCGCCCTTCGGGAACAGGGCGGTATGCCGCTGCTCGACTGGAGCTACCCGCTGCTGGTGGTGACCCTGCTCCAGGCCCTGCTGGCAAGCGCGCTGCTGATCCTGGCGCCGCTCGCCCTGTCCCGCTGCCGGAAAACCCTTCCGGGTGCACCGGTGGCCCTGTATTTTCTGAGCATCGGCTTTGCCTTCATCTTCGTGGAGATCGCCTTCATCCAGAAGTTCACGCTGTTTCTGGCGCACCCTCTGTATGCCTTGGCGGTCACGTTGTGCGCCTTCCTGGTTTTCGCCGGACTTGGAGGCTGGCTGGCCGGCCGCTCCCAGGCGGCCGGGAAGGTTCCCCGGGCGGTTCTGGCGATGGCGGCCCTGGCGCTTCTCTATCTTGCCATCCTGCCGCCCCTCTTTTCGGCGTTGATCCACTGGTCCGATGCGGCGAAGATCGTTCTGTCCGTGCTGCTGGTCGCGCCCTTGGCGATGTGCATGGGCGTTCCGTTCCCCACGGGGATGTCGCGGCTGGCGCACGGACGCGAGGAGGCCATTCCCTGGGCCTGGGCGATCAACGGCTTCGCCTCCGTGGTGGGCGCCGTTCTCGCCACCCTCCTGGCGGTTCACCTGGGCTTTGCCGCTGTGATCCTTCTGGCCGTCCTGATTTACGCCGCGGCCGCGGTTGCAGAGAGGAAGTTTCCATGATAACGATCATGGTGCTGGATGCCGATTTTAACCAGCCGGTCATCACGGACGGCTCGATGAAGGATCAACGATGATTCCTCGTGTCAGCCCGTGGCCATTCTTGCCCACGACGATCCAGCGCCATCCGTCCACAACCATGATCATGGGTTGATCGGTTTTCGGGGTTTTAAACCGCAGATAAATGCGATGGTACATCCGACTCTGCGCCGGATGGTTCGTGTCGATGATAAAATTTTCCCTGCTGGATTTAACGGGCAGGGTTTCGCACGTAACGTCCAATTCCGTTAATTTGTTCCTGGAATAGAGGATTTCCCCGATGCCCGGCCGGACCACAAGCTCCAGCGTGACCATGCTTTCCGGCTTGAATGCCAGTGAGCCCTGCTCAAACCACAGTTCATGTTGCCTGCCCCCCGAACCGTTGAGCCCCCCGGTGGTGACAATGTTTCCCGATTCCATGCAGGGGCTTGCCGGTGCCCGCGGAGCGTCCAGCAGTCCGAGCGGCATTCCTGATTCGAGCCTGAACTCCAGGAGACCCTGTTCCTGAAGCTTGGCGGCATCTGCTGAAATCACCCTTTTTGGAGCGATGTTCCAAGGGCCGGCGAGCTTTTCCCCCCTTTGCGCTTCGTAGACGGAAATCCTGGCCGCCGCGTTCCCGGAATTCGCGATTGCATAATGCGGCTTGCCGGCTTGCCAGTATTCCTGAACGAAGACCCCTTGATTCCAGTCCAGGCCGATGCCGGTCAATTGCCCGACCATCAGGATTGCCATCAGCAGCGCCGTCATTGCCGGATCCTCCACTTGTACCGCTTGGGTGTTATAAAAAAAGAAGGCCACCCGTGGGCGGCCTTTCCTGTTTCGGTGCGTTGAGACGCCTTTTCGCCTCCGCCTAAACTTTTCTTCTACGGCGGGCGCCTGCAAAAACAGCAACCAGGCCGGACCCGAAAAGAATCATTGCGGGGGGAAGCGGGACCGGGGTTACATCCCATCCGATGAGGTCAAAGGCGCGGAGGTCGGCGCCGGTGATCTCCTGAACGGTCGCGGAAGCCAGCGATGGGTCCATCATGCCGATATAGACGCCCGTCTTTTCATCAGCCTTCCAATGGCTCGCCTGCTGTCCATCTCCCGTATATCTTCCCGTTGAGAGGGACCATTTGTTGTCGACATCGCAGAAGTAGGATTCTCCGCCGGTAAGAAGCGAGCGGACCCCTGTCGTAAATGACGCCTCGTCGGTGGGAGTGGCAGCGCCAAAACGGAAGAGGTCTAATGCGTAAAGTGAAATTTCAGCCGTTTCCCCGATGGACAGGTAGTAATCGACGACATCAACGGCGGAGATGAAGCCCAGGACATGACCGATTTCATGGGTGGCAACGGTTTCAAAGTCATAGGAGCCGGCGCTGACGCCATCGGAGTTGTCATAGTCAAAATTGAAATTGGTGCTGAAAGTGATGTCGGCGTCCTTTGCTCCAAACATGCCATCCAGGCCCTCATAGCCCATCGCCTTGAGGTTTGCCTTGGTCATGGAGATGTCCGAGCTTAGACTGAAACCGGATGGAAGATTGACGCCGATCTGTGATGCGGTCGGAAGGTAGGAAACGATCCCGTTGCTTGCTTCATCGGCGGCGTCTGTAACCATCAGGTTCCGCACATTGTTGTACCCCCAGGACAATGTGACCGTATTAGCTGATCCCAGGACACCGGTACCCAGGGCGGCCAGATCGGCGTTGATCGTTACTGTGACTGGATCGGCCAGCCGCTGGCTCCAGGAATCAGCAGCGCGCTGAAATGCGCCCAACGCCGCTGCATTGCCCGCCAACGTGGTTCCTGGATTGATGACGATGTTCGTCGCATAACCGCTCCCTGCAAAACACAGGCATATCAAGCATGCCCAAAGAAAACTCCTCGATAAGCGTTTCATAGATACCTCCTGTATAATCCAGCTCCAGGTTGAACGAGTCATAAAAAAACAAGGACACCATCCCGTTAAAGCGATTGAATTCGTTAGTTAACTAACGCCGTCTCACCTCCTTGCCGGTAGACAGTTTCATCCTCCTTGGAGCATTTCGATGGATTCCAATAACGGCAAGAAGAAACGGAAAGAAATATGACAAAAAATTAAAAGATTTGAAAACATAAGGCAACCTTATTTTCGTGTATCAAAATTCTTAATATTCGATAAGAGATGGACGCGTCAGTAAGGTTTAGGATTAATCCATCTTCTCTTTGCCTACGGACAGCATGATCCGAAGGTTTTCTCCAGCCATTGCACGGTCGTTTCCAGGATTCGGGTGTAGACATCCGATTCCGGAACTCCCATGGATTTGGGAATGTGGAAGGAATGGTCGCCGCCCTCAATGATGTCCAGATTCCAGGGGGCTTTCAGTTTGGCCAGGACCATCTGAAGCGTCTCCAGGGTGCAAAGGCGATCCTTGGTCCCGGCGAAAAAAAGCATTGGAATGTCGATCCGGTACAGGTGGGCGTCTTTAAGTTTTGACCGGTTGTCCGCCGGGTGCAGGGGATAACCCAGAAAAATCAGCCCCTCCACAGGCAGTTTTTTGTTGGAAACCATCGTTGACGCCACCCGTCCGCCCATGGACTTTCCGGCGGCGATGATACGGGTTACCTCCACTCCCGAATCCATTGAGAAGTAGCGGCAGGCCGCCGCCCAGGCCTCTTCCAGTTTTTCAGGCCGGTCCGGAGTCTTTCTCCCCTTCTCCTTATAGGGAAAATTGAAGCGCATCGTCGGATAACCCGCCTCGGCCAGGCCGTCCGAAAAGGCGACCAGAAGCGGCTGCTCCATATCGTTTCCGGCTCCGTGTGCCGTGATTACACCCAAACCCTTTTGCCCTGTCGTCGGCAGGGCAAGAACGGCCGATATGATTTCGTTTCCCTCCAGTGGGATGACCACTTTCCGCCTTTTCATGGAAGCCCTCCATATATTTTTTTGAAGAAAATTTGGTTGACATAGAAAATCAATCACATTATATTCGTCCCGCTTGAAGTCAGGCTTCAGATATCACAAATAAGAAATCAAGTCTGCGAGCTTTGATGAGGTCCATACTGGGGAATCGTTCAATGGTAGGACAACGGACTCTGACTCCGTGAATATAGGTTCGAATCCTGTTTCCCCAGCCAAATAACAAAAAGGGCTAGACGTTTATCGCCAGCCCTTTTTTATATGACGTTATCTGCGCGTGGCAGCCTGAAATGGTGTTTTTGCCCCTCGGACTGCCACCATTCCACGGGACAATCAGGCGGAACGGCGTTCTTGCTGATCGCCGAAACCGTACGTTCAGGGAACGTCGACTTTGGGATCGGTTCGCTTAGCCTTTCGGACAACGACCAAAACGCCGATCAGGACATACATGGACAGCGCCCCGATAAAAAACCATAGAATATACATCAAGTTCATGATCTGCTCCTGGGCCGTACAGCCTGATTTTACCCTGTATTTATCTTGACTTAGGTGTATTCAACGGTCGTGCCACAACGCGTGGCCGATCCGGAAAATATGTTCCATTACCGGTCTTTTTCGCCCGGCGGATGTCCTTCTGTCTGAAAAACGGCTTTTTCGTTCCGACCGCTCTCATTCCTGCCGCAATTCTCTTCCGTTATGCCGGCTCTCTGGGGGAAGGCAACCTTATTCCGGGCATTTCATCATGAGAGCCTGTTCCGCTCCTTTGGATCGCACATCCTCGCCTAATGCGTAATGAAATATTTCGCAACATTCTCCGCCGAATAACCACCCGCGGTTGAAAAAGAACCGCCGACAATCAAGTCTGAGCCATATGGAAAGAGGAATATGACGTTACCGTCCGTTCCTGAGCCCACACTTTTCCAATTCACGCCATCCCAGCTCATGATGTGATTCCCTGCGTTTCCCCCACCGGCAGTAAATGTTCCCCCCGCATACAGTTCGTTATTGTAGGATGCGAGTGTATATATCTGTCCGCCGCCGCTGATCCCGCTGCCGACGGAAGACCAGCTGGTTCCATTCCATTTCGCAATGCTTGCCGCTGGAACACCACCGGCCGTTGTAAAGGAGCCGCCCGCATACAACATTCCATTGTGAACGGCTAATGCGGTGACCTTGCCGTTCATCCCGCTGCCTAGCGGACTCCAGCTCGTTCCATTCCACCTGGCGATATAATTTGCAGATATGCTCCCCGGATTTTCAGTTCCGTTTGAAGTCAGGTAGGCCGCTCGAGTGAAGAAACCCGACACCACCAACTCCCCGTTGTAGATCACCATGTCGGTCACGCTTGCATTCATTCCTCCACCGGCCGGATGCCATTCCGTTCCGTCAAAT
>JAVETB010000079.1:0-12894 GCA_034006265.1 Syntrophus sp. (in: bacteria)
CACATAGGGATTCAGGTAAACCGTCTTGTTGCTCAGGATGGAATTGTTGAATCCGAACAGCCTGCTCCTTCGGGTTCGCGGTTTTTTGTGCGCATCGGAACTTCTTTTCATCTCGGCCATCGTGATCTCCTCCCAGCTTCAACACTGCCGTGCATTCGACCGGCGGCTTCCCGCCTGTCGGGTTGACCCAATCCTTTCATATTGTGCGGAGATTGCAACACGGATTGAATACGGAACATATCCCAGGATGATCCTGGTATACGGAAGATTTTATGCTTCCCGCACCAGGGGGAATGTTCTATACTGGTCATAACAACTTGTTCCCGCTGGAGGATGGGGCGTCGGTGAGCTGCTGAAACGCCCCATTTCCGGGGGCGGCAGAAAGTTCTTTTCTCGGTTTACAAAACAGGCATCGCATAGTTTTTAGATCATGCGACCATTCTCAAAGGACCTTATCCCATGAACGATGGAAACAACCCCGGAAAGCGACGTCTCACCGGCAGGAGAAGGGCGAGGGGAGATTCCCGCCGGGAGCCCCCGAAATCCAACCGGAGCCGGATTCTCCAGGAGCCAACCGGACGGGCCGAGCCGCCCCCCGAAGGGAAGAACCGGCCATTGATTGCAAAAATCACGGATTGCCAAGAGACGGACGGCGCCCTGGTGGAGCCGGAAAACATCTACCGGACCATCTTCGAGAACACCGGGAACGCCACCTTGATTTTTGATGAGGACACCACGATTCTGCTCGCCAATGCCGAATTCAAAAACCTGTTTCATTACAGCAGGGAAGAAACCGAATCAAAGAAGAGCTGGCTGGAGCTTGTTCCCGAAGAAGATCGGGAACGTCTGAAGGGCTATCATGACCGGAGAAGAGCCGACCCGGATTCAGCCCCCAAGAAGTATCGATTAAAGCTTTTGGACCGGCATGGCCTTCTTCATGACGCCTACGCGACCATCGCCATGATTCCCGGCACAAAAAAAAGCGTGGCTTCCCTTATGGACATCACCCCTCTGAAAAGAGCGGAAAAGGCCCTCTATGAGAGTGAAACGCTTTACCGGACCCTTTTCGAAAATGCGGGCGTGGCGATCGTCAATCTGGATGCACAGGGAAATTATCTCCATGTCAATGGCAACTATCTGGAATTTATCGGCTACACCTGGGAAGAGCTGAAAAACAGGCCAATGACGACGGAGATCCTCCACCCGGACTGCGTCGAGGAGGTCAGCCGCCTTATCGAGCAGCAGAAACGCGGTAGAATTAGGGGTTTTACTCATGAAATGTATTTCATCCGGAAAGACGGCACACTGCGCTGGGGGGAGGTGAGAACGGCAACCCACCTTGATCGACAGGGGCGTTTGCTTTCCGTTGTTGTGGCCATTACCGACAGAACGGAACGAAAGAAGGCGGAGGACAAACTGAAGCGATATGCCGAAGCCATTCGGGACCTTTACGAGAACGCCCCCTGCGGCTACCATTCCCTGGCGGAGGACGGGACCGTCCTCCGCATGAACGATACGGAGCTCTCCTGGCTGGGCTATTCCCGTGATGAGGTGATCGGGAAGATGAAGTATACGGACCTGATCCCCGCCGATGAGGTGGACGCATTCCGGAAAAGCTTCGCACGGCTGCGGCGGCAGGGATCGAGGCGCAACATCGAGGGCAAACTGATTCGGAAGAATGGAGAAGTCCTCTCCGTGCTCATCGAATCAACGGCGGTGTATGATCAGGACGGCCATTATCTTTTAAGCCGATCTTCCGTCTTCGACAATACGGAGCGAAAGCGGGTGGAGAACGCCCTCGCGGAAAGCGAGGCCATCTATCGGAACCTCTTTGAAAACGCCTCGATCGGCATGTGTCAGCTCACCATGGACGGAAAATTTCTGCGCATCAACAGGGCCTATGCCCGGATGCTCGGCTATGATTCCATTGAGGAAGTCCTTTTGACCGTGACGGATTCCGCAACCCAGATCCACGCCGATCCCCGGAACCGCGAAGAGCTTCTTGCCGCCCTGAACCGCCGGGACTGGTTCTATGCCGAGCAGCCCTATCGCCGGAAGGACGGCAGCATCATGATCGGAAAGGTGGCGATCCGCAAGGTGGTCAAACAGGATGGCGCCACAGCCTATCTGGAAGGGATCGTGGAAGACATCACGGAGCGGAAGCATGCCGAGGCGGCTTTAGTCCAAAGAGAGAAGGAGCTGCGGATCAAGGCTCAGAAGATGATGGAGGTCAACACGACGCTGAATGTCCTGCTGAACACCATGGAGAGGGATCAGGAGGAATTAAAGGAAAGGTTCCTCACGAATATCCAGAAGATGGTCCTTCCCTGTCTGGACAGGCTGAAGAAATCACCCCTTCACCGGCAGCAGCTGGAAATCATCCAGACGGCGGAAACTCACCTCATGGATATCGCCTCCCCCTTTGCTCAACGACTGACTTCCAGCTTTTTGAACCTGACGAAAACAGAGGTTCAGATTGCCTATCTCGTGAAGGAAGGCAAGACGTCAAAGGAAATAGCGGAGCTTTTAAATGCGAAGCAGCGGGTCATTGAATTTCACAGGGAAAATATCCGCCTGAAACTCGGACTCAAGAATAAGAAGGGAAGGCTTGCCATGTTGCTGAGATCCTTCTCTTGACAGGGGATCTTGAGCTTTCCGGCAAAGGCTGCTCTTTTACCTCCAGGACGAACCCGGCATGGCTTGGAAGGACAAATCCATGAGAATCCGCCGAATTCTGTTGCAAAATGGCCCTTTCTAACATATCTTCCGCCTTCATGAAATGCTCGTTTCTACATTATCTTCTGGTGAGCCTTCTTGTCCTGGCCAGCGGATTGCTGGGATGCAGCCCGGCCGCGGACACGCCCCGGCAGATCGGGGAGCGGGAAGCGGCAGTGCCCGCCTATGGCGATGTCATCGTCGACGGCTCCATCGGGGACGCCAGCAACCTGATTCCCCTGCTCTCTTCCGACTCCACCTCCCACGACATCGCCGGCCTTATCTATAACGGCCTGGTCAAATACGACAAGAATCTCAATATCGTCGGCGATCTTGCCGAGTCCTGGGTGATCTCCCCCGATGGCCTGGTCATCACTTTTCACCTGCGCCCCAACGTCCGCTGGCATGACGGCCACCCCTTCTCCGCTGAAGATGTTCTCTTTACCTACCGGCTCACCATCGATCCCAGAACGCCGACGGCCTACGCCGGCGATTTTCTCAAGGTAAAAAAGGCCGAAGTCCTCGATCCCCTCACCTTCCGGGTCACCTATGACAGGCCCTTCGCCCCCGCGCTGATGAGCTGGGGAAGCGCGATCCTTCCCAGGCATCTTCTGGCCGGGCAGGACATCACTCGGACTCCCCTCGCCCGGAAGCCCGTGGGAACCGGACCCTACAAATTCAAGGAATGGGTGTCGGGACAGAAAATCGTCCTGGTGTCCAATCCGGACTATTTCGAAGGCAGGCCGTACATCGACGGCTATATCCTGCGCATCATTCCGGACATGGCCACCATGTTCCTGGAGCTGCGCGCCTCCGGCATCGACCGGATGAACCTGACGCCGCTGCAGTACACGCGGCAGACCGAGAATCCCCTGTTCCGAAAAAACTTCAACAAATTCCGTTATCTTTCTTTCGCCTACACCTTTGTCGGATACAACCTGAGAAACCCCCTCTTTTCGGACCGGCGGGTCCGGCAGGCCCTGACCCTGGCCATCGACAAGGAGGAAATCGTCCAGGGGGTCCTGCTGGGCTTGGGGAAGCCCTCCACCGGCCCTTTCAAACCGGGAACCTGGGCCTATAATCCAAAGGTTCAGACCTTCCCCCACGACCCTGCCAAAGCGCGGGCGCTGCTGGCGGAAGCGGGCTGGAAGGACCGCGACGGCGACGGAATCCTGGACCGAAACGGACAACCCTTCGCCTTTGAGCTTCTGGTGAACCAGGGCAACGAAGTCCGATCCAAATGCGCGGAAATCATTCAGCGCCGCCTTGCCGAGATCGGCATTTCCGTAAAAATCAGAGTGGTGGAATGGGCCGCGTTCGTCAACGACTTCATCAACAAGAGGCGCTTTGACGCCACGATCCTGGGATGGACGATCCCCCTCGACCCCGACCTCTACGACGTCTGGCATTCCAGCAAGACCGGCCCTCAGGAATTGAACTTCACGTCCTTCAAAAACGAGGAAGTGGACAGTCTTCTGGAACGGGGGCGCAACAGCTTCGACCAAAGGGAGAGGAAAAAAATCTATGACCGGATCCAGGAAATCCTGGCGGAAGAGCAGCCCTATACCTTTCTTTACGTCCCGGATGCCCTTCCCATCGTCCAGGCCCGCTTTCGGGGCATCGAGCTGGCTCCGCTGGGGATCAGCCACAATTTCATCAAGTGGTACGTTCCCAGATCCGAACAGCGCTTCATCATGACCCGGTAACCCTGTCGGCTGCCGGACACGCTTCCGTCAGAATCATATTCAAGGCTTCCGGGATTTCATGGTCCCATCCCCGACACTTGGCCGGGAAAGATCCAGGCACGAATCATCCCCTATTTATGCCCCCGTAACCCGCGCACCCATCCCCAGAGCGGTCCCGGCGCACCCCTCCTTCCGGCTTCGGAAACGGGCAGCCCCATCAACCCCTTATCGACCTGTCAAAAAAACATCCGCCGATACTTTCCTGGAATATGAATTGCGTAACGGTCGTTCGCAAGAACCGACACCCCATACTATTGAGCGAAAAGGAGACTGTGAACATGAGACAAAGAAGCGTATCCCTGTCCTGGAAGATTGTCGGGTTGGTGTTTTTGACCGTGGTGATGGTGGGTTTTTCATCGCTGGGGATGGTCTATTACTTCGTATCAAAAGGACTTGACAAGCAGGCGGAAACAGAAATGGCCGTCGTGGCCGCGGCCGTTAAGGAAAACATTCAGGAGGCCGTGGACAGGACCAAAAAACAGGCGGCGATGATGGCCCTTGATCCCGAACTTGCCGCAGCGATAAAGGAAGGAGATGCGAACCGACTCCAGGCCATGGCCAAAGCCCTCCAGTCGAAGTACATGGTGGACTTTGTGACGCTGGTCGATTCCAGGGGAAATGTCCTGGCGCGGAGCCATTCCGACCAAAGAGGAGACACTGTCAGCAATCAGGCCAACGTGACGAAAGCCCTGGCCGGAGAAAATTCGGCAGGCATCGAAGATGGAAGCGAGATCAAGTTCAGCCTGAGGGGCGGAGCCCCCATCATGGCCGAAGGCCGCATGATCGGCTCGGTCACGACCGGGATGAATCTGATGGCCACGAATTCCTTTGTCGATGGGATCAAGAAAATTTTCGGGGTCGATTGCACCATTTTCAAAGGCGATGAACGGGTTTCGACGACCCTGGCGCGGGGCGGAAAGCGCCTCGTCGGAACCAAAATGGACAACCCGACCGTCCTCGAGACTGTTTTACGCAAAGGAAGTCAGTTCCTCAACAGGAACAGGATTGCCGACAGAAACTACAATACGGCCTACTGGCCGCTCATGGGCAGCACCGGCCGGATCACCGGGATGTTCTTCATCGGAAAGGACCGCACGCAGATGGAAGAAATGCTCCGATCCATGATCCTGATGATTGCGGGGGCCGGCATTCTCGTGGGAATCTCCATGGCCGTCCTGGGCTACTTTCTGGCGGGAACCATCCTCCGTCCCGTCCAGGGGAAAATGGATCTGCTCAACCAGGGCGCCGGCGAGGTTTCATCGGCAGCCAGCCAGGTGGCATCCGCCAGTCGGATCCTCGCCGAAGGTGCGTCGGAACAGGCCTCCTCGCTGGAGGAAACGTCTTCGTCCCTGGAAGAGATGTCCTCCATGACAAAGCGAAACGCCGACAACGCCTCCCAGGCCCGGGCCCTGATGCTGGAGGTTACAGCCGTCATCGATAAGGTGAACGTTCATGTCATCCACATGGCAGCTGCGGTGAAGGAGGCCATGCAGACGAGCGAGGAAACGGGAAAGATCGTTAAATCTATTGACGAGATTGCCTTCCAGACCAATCTTTTAGCTCTCAATGCAGCCGTGGAAGCGGCCCGCGCCGGGGAGGCGGGGGCCGGTTTTGCCGTCGTCGCCGATGAGGTGCGCAACCTGGCCATGAGGGCGGCTCAGGCAGCCAAAAGCACCTCCGGACTCATCGAAAACACAATCGCAACGGTCAAAAAAAGCAGGGAGCTGACAGAGCAGACTCAGCAGGCCTTCCTGGAACATGTCGAACATTCAGCCAAAGTCGCAAGCCTGGTCGAGGAAATTGCGGCCGCCTCCAGGGAGCAGGCACAGGGAATCGGACAGGTCAACAAGGCCGTGGCGGAAATGGACTGCGTCATCCGGCAGACCGCGGCCAGCGCCGAGGAATCCGCCAACACAGCCGAGCAGATGAACGATCAGGCTGGACAGATGACGTTCGTGATCGGGGAATTGACAGCCCTGGTTACCGGCGAGGCCAGGCATCCAGGAGACGCTGCAACGCGGGAAAAAAGAGCGGCTCAATCTGCCTGACCGAAAATACGGAATCCTGAGGCCATCGCAGCCAGGGCGGGCACTCAAACCTTTGAGCAGCGTCTCCTGAGGAATTTCGTCATGTCCTTTGAGAGGAATGGGGGGGGGGGAATCCATGGGGCTTTTCCCTTTTTCCCCGCTTTCCGTCTAGCGCTTGCCGCCCAGCTCCAGCTTCAATTCGGTGAGGTCTTTGATCTGATCCCGCAGAGCCGCCGCTTTCTCAAACTCAAGCCCCCTGGCCGCCTCCTTCATCTCCGCTTTCAGCCTCCGGATCGTCTTTTCCAGGTCGGCATCGGAGAGATACTCCGCCTTTTCCTCTGCGGCCACCGTAACGGCGGCATAATCCGCCTCATAGATGGAAGCAAGAATGTTGTCGATGGATTTTTTTATGGATTCCGGGGTAATGGAATGCTCCCGGTTGTACGCTTCCTGCAGGGTACGGCGCCGGCCGGTCACCTTCAGGCAGGCCGAAATGGAGCGGGTCATGGTGTCGGCATACATGATGACCTGGCCGCCCACATTCCGCGCCGCCCTGCCGCTGGTCTGAATGAGGGAGCGCTCGGAACGGAGGAACCCCTCCTTGTCCGCGTCCAGGATCGCCACGAGCGAGACTTCCGGAATATCCAGGCCTTCCCGCAGGAGATTGACGCCGACGAGCACGTCAAACTCCCCCAGGCGAAGATCACGTAGAATGCCGACACGCTCCAGGGTCGAAATGTCGGAGTGAAGATACTTCACCTTCACCCCCAACCCTTCGTAATAGGCGGATAGATTCTCCGCCATCCGCTTGGTCAGGGTAGTCACCAGCACCCTCTCCTTCCGTTCCACGCGCTTCCGGATCTCGGCCAGGAGATCATCCACCTGCCCGGAAACAGGCCGGACAAGAATCTCCGGATCGATCAGCCCCGTGGGGCGGATGATCTGCTCCACCACCTGGCGGCCCGCCTTTTCCAGTTCATAGGCTGCGGGCGTCGCCGAGATGTAAAGCCGCGGTTGGGAAAACTTTTCGTATTCCTCGAATCTCAGCGGCCGGTTGTCCAGAGCCGAGGGGAGGCGGAATCCGAACGTGACAAGGGTCTCCTTCCTTGACCGGTCTCCCCGGTACATCCCGATCAACTGGGGAACCGTGACGTGACTCTCGTCCAGGACAATCAGGGCGTCCTTCGGCAGGTACTCCACCAACGTGGGCGGCGGTTCGCCGGGAGCCCGTCCGGTGAGGTGGCGGGAGTAATTTTCGATCCCCTGGCAGTATCCCATCTCCTCCATCATCTCGATATCAAAGTTCGTCCGCTGCTCCAGGCGCTGGGCCTCCAGGAGCTTGCCGGACCCCCTCAGCTCCGCCAGCCGACCCTGCAGCTCCTCCCGAATCGCGGCAATGGCCCGGTTGAGGTTGTCCCGGGTGGTCACATAGTGGCTCCCGGGATAAACGGCGATCCGTTCCAGGGCCTCTAGCTTTCTCCCCCGCAGCGGGTCCACGAACGACAGGGCTTCAACAGTATCTCCGAAAAATTCCACGCGAATGGCCCGCTCTTCCTCATAGGGGGGAAAAATCTCCACCACATCGCCCCGCACGCGGAAAGTTCCCCGGTGAAAGTCCACATCGTTCCGTTCGTACTGGATATCGACGAGGCGTCTCAGCATCGCCTCCCGGGACAGATCCCCGCCGGCTTCCAACTCAAGAAGCAGGCCCTGGTAAGCCTCGGGAGAACCCAGGCCGTAGATGCAGGAGACGCTGGCTACGATGATCACATCCCGCCGTTCAAGGAGGGAATGGGTCGCCGAAT
This sequence comes from Syntrophus sp. (in: bacteria), assembly GCA_034006265.1. Taxonomy (GTDB): domain Bacteria; phylum Desulfobacterota; class Syntrophia; order Syntrophales; family Syntrophaceae; genus Syntrophus. The sequence goes on from JAVETB010000079.1 coordinate 8,293, forward strand.
GGCGGAGCTTGTCGATTTCCTCGTTAATCGAGGAATCCTTCTCGATGTAGGTATCCGTACTTGGAATGTAGGCCTCGGGCTGGTAGTAATCGTAATAGCTCACAAAATATTCAACGGCATTCCCGGGGAAAAGGCTTTTGAATTCCCCGTAAAGCTGGGCCGCCAGGGTTTTGTTGTGGGCAATGACCAGGGAGGGCCTCTGAACCGCCTCGATCACCTTGGCAATGGTAAAGGTCTTTCCCGATCCCGTAACCCCCATCAGCACCTGATGAGGGAGCCCCCGCCGCAGCCCTTCCACCAGCTTCTCGATCGCCCGGGGCTGATCCCCCCGGGGTTCGAAGTCCGTCGTTATGCGAAAGGGTTTCATTTCTCTTCTCCAAAACGCTCCCCTCAGGATGGGAGCCAGTCTACTGCATAGCACCAATCCGCCTCCATGACTACCTCAACTTTCGGGAGAAACAACACCGCAACCGCAGGACAGGGCACCCTGGAGATTCCTGCGCCCGCGCCATGACGGGGGCAGCGAACAGCAAAAAAAGCATTGAGAACTTGCGGATTCTTCTCTAGAATTCATGAAGTTCATCTCCTCCCGCAAGCATGCGCCGTCTCCCCGGGCCAAGGGGAAAGCCGGGAACACGGCAGAAAAACAGAGGTCAGAAATGGCAACCCTTTCCAGCGTTTTCGATCCCAGGAGCATTGCCCTGATCGGTGCGTCAGATCAGGAGGGCTCCGTCGGCCGGATCATTCTCGACAACCTCCTGAAGGCGAAGGGCAGGAAGATCTTTCCCGTCAATCCGAAGAAGGAAGCCCTGCTGGATCTCCAATGCTACCCTGATATCGGCAGCGTTCCCGAACGCGTGGATCTTGCGGTGATCGCCATTCCAGCCAGGGCCGTCCCCGAACTTGTGGAAGACTGCGGCAAAGCCGGCGTGGGCGGCGCCGTGATCATTTCCGCCGGATTCCGGGAGACCGGCGCCGAGGGCGCGCGTCTGGAAAAGCGCCTATCCGATGCCCGGAAGCGCTACGGCATGCGGATTCTCGGCCCCAACTGCCTCGGTTTTGTGAGGCCCGACTCAGGGCTCAAGGCCACCTTCGTGGAGGAAATGCCCCCGCCGGGAAATATCGCTTTCATCTCGGAAAGTAACGCTCTGACCAGCGCCATCCTGAGCTGGGGACTGTACGCCGATGTCGGCTTCAGCATGGTTGCCTCCCTGGGTTCGATGATCGATATCGGTTTCGGCGATCTCATTGACTTCCTCAGCAACGACTGGAAGACGACGAGCATCCTCATGTACATGGAGAGCGTGGGGAACGCGAAAAAATTCATGAGCGCGGCCCGATCCTTCGCACTTCGCAAGCCCATCGTCGTCCTTAAACCGGGCAGATTTGCCGACAGAACAAGTCTGGAAAGGTCTTCAACCCTTTTCGTTCCGTCCGGCAACGATGCCGTCTACGAGGCGGCCTTCAAGCGGGCCGGCGTGATGCGGGTCCGGGACATCGCAGGCTTGTTTCACGCCGCCGGGGTTCTCGATTCCAGGAAGCTTCCCAGGGGACCAAGGCTGGCCATCGTGACCGCCGCGGGTCTGGAGTTTGCCTACGCAGGCGCCGGACTCATGGCGACAGACACCCTGATCGATTTTGGAGGTGAACCGGCCAGATTGTCCCCGGAAACGATCAGGACGCTGAAGAGCTCCCTCCCGCCTCAATGGAGCGAAGGCAATCCCGTCGACCTGCTCAGCAACACCGATACCGCCGGCTACGTGGAGGCCATCACCGCATGCCTCAATGACCCCGGTGTCGACGGCGTCCTGGTGATCTATGTCCCCATGAACACCGCCGGGCCTGAAGTGGTTGCCCGGGCCGTCATCGAGAGCGCAGGGAAATCCTGGAAGCCGATCATCGCCGCCTGGATTGGTGGGAGCCAGGTGAGAAAAGCCCGGGATATCCTCCTCTCCGGCAATATTCCCACCTACTCGACGCCCGAAGAGGGCGTGCGGGCCTATGTCAACATGTTCAAGTACCGGAGAAGCCTGGACCTCCTCCATGAAACCCCCTCGGAATTGCCGGAGCGCCATGCCCTCTCCAGGCAGAAGCTGGTCAGCCTCATCCATAAGGCCCTTGCGGAGGGAAGAACGTCTTTGAACGATCGGGAATCGAAAGAATTTTTCGACGGGTACGCCATCCCCTCGACGCCTTCCCGAACGGTGCACACCATTGAAGAGGCCCTCCACGAGGCGAGGGAAATCGGATATCCCGTCGTCATGAAAGTCGTGTCTTCCCAGATCCTCTCTCCGAAGGACGCAGGCGGAGTGGTAACGGACATTGCGTCGGAGGAGCGTCTCACGGAGGCCTGGACAGGGATGCTGAAACGGGTGAAGGAGCGCGCCCCCGGAATCACCATCGAGGGGATCGCCCTTCAGAGGATGATCGAATGCGTGGATTACAAGCTCGTTCTGGGCTCCAGGAGAGACCGGGATTTCGGCACCTTTATCTTTTTCGGGATGGGGGGGATCAACGCGGATCTCATCCGGGATTTCTCCATCGGCCTGCCTCCCCTCAACAGGACGCTTGCGAAGAGGCTCATGGAAGAGACAAAGGCGTACCGGCTTATCCAGGGCTTCCGGGGCAGGCCTCCGGCGGATCTTGAATCCCTCGAGGAACTCCTCGTGAATTTTTCTCATCTCATTGCAGATTTTCCCGAAATTTCGGGAATTGAAATTAATCCCCTCGTCATCTCCAACGGCAGAGCCTATGCCCGCGATGTCCGCATCGTTCTGGAAGCATCCGCCGTTGACGACGGGCTGATCATCAATTACCATTCGCCGTATCCGCACCTGATTATCTCTCCATATCCGGACCATCTCATTGAAGACTGGAAGTTCAGGGACGGAACCGCCGTCGTGCTGAGGCCGATAAAGCCGGAAGACGAACCCCTGGCGCGGGAGTTTCTCTCCGGTCTTTCTGAAGAGACCCTCCGAACGAGATTCTTCTCGTCCTCGACGAACATCGACCACGAATGGCTTGTCCTGATGTGCGACACGGATTATGACCGGCACCTGGCCATTGTTGCGGAGATTTCCGAAGGCGGACGAAGGCGGATCATCGGCGTGGGTTCGCTCCATGTGGACCCGGAAAGCAATTCAGGAGAATTCGCCCTTCTCGTTCATGATGATTTTCAGAGAAAGGGTCTGGCCTCCAAGCTTCTTCAGCTGATCATCAAAAACGGCATCAAGAAGGGCCTCAACGAAATTGAAGGACAGATCATGAGTGAAAACGACAAGATGATCGCTCTGGCCAGAAAACTTGGGTTTTCAAAAAAATGGGAACGCGATGGCACTCAGGCTGTTGCTCTTCCTTTAAAAGACGCGCAGGTTCACATCGGAGCAGGAAATGAAACGGATCTTACTTGAAATTTTTCTGGCCATCCTACTTTGTTCAGCGGCATCGGCACAAACGTCTGTGTGGAAGATCGAAAAGGGGCCGTCCGTTTTTTTCCTGGGAGGAACCTGCCACCTGCTGCGCCCTTCGGATTTTCCCCTTCCGCCGGAATTTGACAGGGCATACCGGGCCTCCGATCTCCTGGTCTTCGAAACGGATCTCCGGGAACTCAACAGCCCCGAAACGCAACGGAAGCTGATGTCAAAGACGCTTTATTCAGACGGCTCCACACTGGACCAGCACTTGTCGCCCCAGACCTACGAGCGGCTGAAGCGCTACTGCGAGGACAACGGCATCCCTGTTGAACTGCTGAGAAAGTTCAAGCCCTCCGTCCTCGCCGTCATGATGGAGGCTGCCGAACTGGCCAAGCTCAATGCAACCAGCGAAGGCGTTGACCTTCACTTCTACCATCAGGCAAAGCGGGACGGAAAGGCTGTGAAGGGACTGGAGACGATCGATGAACAGATCGGATTCATTGCGGAAATGGGGCGGGGAGATGAAGACGGGTTTGTCCGTCATGCGCTGCAGGAAGTGGCATCGATGGGGCCTTTCTACGAAAGCCTCGTGGCTGCCTGGAAACAGGGCAATACGGAAAGGATCCATAAGCTCATGATCGCCGACTTTCAGAATACGCCAAAGCTCTACAAGAGCATGCTGACGGACCGCAACGAGAATTGGCTGCCCCGGATCGATGCCTATGGGCAGACCCCGCAGAAGGAATTTTTCCTTGTCGGGATCGGCCATCTGGTGGGTCCCGACGGAATCCTTGCGTCGCTCCGGCGGAAGGGATATAAGGTCGAAACGTTTTAAGCTCAAAGGTAAAGGAGGACTCGGCTTGACCGAGCACGAAAAACCCATGACGAAAAAAAGCAATCCCGGGCCGGCTTCCGGCATCCGAAGATCCACCACGATTCTGGCCCTTTTCCTGGTAACCCTCGTTCTTCATGCTCCGACCCAGGCTGCCCCCCTCTCGGAGGCATCCAACCCCGTTCCCGCCGCAGCCATGAAGCTCGTTCAATCCTGCATGGACCCCAAGGTCGCCCTGGACTCCCAGGCTATCGCCACCCTTGTGGATTACGTGCTCGAACCCAAGCCAAAACGGGAAGCGGATCTTCCGAAACTCTGGAACGCCTCGGGGGCCTATTACGAATTCGACACGAGGAT
>JAVETB010000080.1:0-12848 GCA_034006265.1 Syntrophus sp. (in: bacteria)
GGGGTGCGGGTGCACAGGGATGCGCGAGGGGCTGACCTGTGCCGATCCATCGACGCAAGGGCCTTCACTCTCGGCAGGAACATCTGTTTTGCTGCAGATCACGACTCTAACGAGACCTCCTCAGGCAAACGGCTTCTTGCTCATGAGCTGACGCATGTTGTGCAGCAACATGGGGGGGCGCCTCCTCGTTCTGACAACAGGGGCCTTCCCGCAATATCGTCCAGTGGGACATCAGGCAACAGGCAACCGGAAAGCGATGCGCCCGTGACCGTGCAACGAGCCTGCGGCTACAGGGCGATTGGTCCGAAACCGAGCCACTGCAATCTGGTTGCGAAGTCCCCGACCGGCACACGTTATTTGTTTCGACGCGGGTGCGACGACTTCGATGTCGGGCAAAGAGACCGACTGAACAGGGTTGCGAGATCGCTGCCTGTCGGTGCGACGGTAGATATTCTGGGCATGGCAAGCTCCGATGGCCGGCCCGATTTCAATGAAAGCCTTGCCTGTCACCGGGCCGACGCGGCGCTGGGTGTTTTTGTGGCTGCGGGAAAGGCTAGCCGGGTTGCTCTGGTGGAAGCCACCGGTGCGGTGCCGGGGACAGACAATGATGCCAATTTCCGCGCCGTGGATATCGCTATTCATCTTCCAGGACCGCCACCGCCACCGGAACCGCAGACGCCGGAACCCGTTCCGCCTCCACCTTCTATCCCCGTCCCCAGTTGTCCCTGTCCGGCAGCCACCCCCTCCTGTCCCTCCAGCTACTGCACGGCGATCTCCAGTCCCCTGGCAATGGCTATGCGTACAGCACAGGCACCGGCGTTGATAGGCGTCATTACAGCGCTCGGCGGAATTGAGGTCGGGGCCATTTACAATCAGTTTGTCTGGGGAGGCCGGGCCGGTTTATTGACTCTGTCACCGGCACTGAGGGCCGAATTCGCGAACATCTGTCAGACAGAGGTAGCCACCCATCACATTATGAACGCGATCATAAACGCGATCTGGGGGCGCTATCCATCATCGACTAGTGCTCATAGAATACCCTTGAGCTCTCTTGCGGCGACAGCTGTTGCGGACATCGACACGCCGGGAAACCCCCATGAGCTGGTTTATTGCGGGGCGAGAAATGCGCCTGGCCTGCTTGCCGGGGGTGTGGGAAAGACCCAGCTGACAACCCGGGTGGGAGCGATTCCTTCTCACATCAATGATGCACGCATTGCAACGGGCCATGTTGATGTGAGCAGGACCACCCTGCCCGGTGGTGGAATCCGACTGGAATTTTCTCCAACACTCCAGATCGAAGTAATCGATACGGTTGATTTTTGTCCGGGAAACTGTGGAGACCCGGCGGCGCAGGTAGCGACGGTTCCATTCTCCATATGGGAGGCCTCTGGAATCTCCGGTGATGTTCCCTTTACGACTCAATTTGACGCGCCGCGAAGTCAATTGCGGAAGATTGTCCTGGAATCGACCGGAGGAACGGACCGATGGAGTCTTGAGCCCCTGTAGAGGATTGATAAACAGGAAGATTTCGCTGACTTTGCCGCCCCAGCCTCTGAGCCTTCCGGGACATGCACTGTCCGCAGACAGAGGAGAATCTATAGCAAGGAAAGGAATATGAAAACATTTGCCGAAAATTTGCGCAAGCGTCATGGCGCAGTTCGAAGAACTCCACTGCCGCCAGAATCCTTCTGGAGCCCCCCTTGTACAAACCGGCAGGTAATCCGGCAGATTCTACGCAGTCCGGAAATGCAGGGCAGGCTGATGGTCGGGGCAACCAACGACGTCTTCGAACGGGAGGCCGATCGGGTCGCTGATGCAGTGGTGCGTATGCCCGACGGGGCGTCGCCAACGGGGCCGATCATCCATGATGACGGTGCTGTCCGGGCAAAACCGGCTGAGGAGACTGAACCGTCCGACAGCGGGCTTCCCGAGGAGGAAGAGGAACAACTCGTCAGTCTTAAATCGAATGGAGGAGGGGAAATAGCCCTTTCCGACGAACTGACGGACCGGGTACGGTCCCTGAAGGGGGGAGGAGATCCCCTCGGCGAAGGGGAGCGGGTTTTTTTCGAGCCCCGTTTCGGTGCCGACTTCAGCCAGGTGCGAATCCACACGGGTTCCGCAGCCGAGGAAACGGCCCGGCTGCTTAATGCCCGGGCCTTTACCCTGGGGGCCGACATCGCTTTCGGAGGAGGGCGGTACTCCCCCGGGACGGAAGAAGGGAGGCGGCTCCTGGCCCACGAACTTACCCATGTGGTCCAGCAGGGCGGGTCAACGGCGTCCCGGAACCTGGCGGCCATGATGCAGGACTCTTCTGCTGCACAGATATTATACAGGCAAGTTCCGCCTCCGGAAGCAGCACCGGCACCGCCGGCGACGGTAACCATCAACATCAACAGGCATACGGAAACGGAACATTCTACTCAAGGCGAGCTCCAGGTTGGTACACAGACCCTTCGGGCGCTGGAACTGCCGGACCGGGAAAATGCCAGCACCAACGACAGTGCCACTGCCGGCAGGATCCCAGCGGGCACGTACCAGGCGCATGTAAGAACCGACGGCCCTCTTGGCTGGAGAATCGAACTTGAAGGGGTTCCAGGAAGAGGCAACATTCAGATCCACGCTGGGAACACTCCTGAGGACACCACGGGATGCATTTTGCCCGGAACGACGGAGGGCGTGGATCGTGTAAACAACAGCAGGGATGCCAGAGATATCATTCGAGAGGAAGTAGAGAACGCCGGCCCCGGCGCGAGAATAGAAGTCAACATCACGGATCCGCCGGCGACGGAAACAACGCCTTGATGATTGTTGCGTCTAGAGCTGTATCCTCCCCTGTGGCTCGTCGGCGATGCTTGCATTTTCGAACGCCATGATGATATCTTCCCCAGGATTCAATCCCAATAGGGTGAATTCTCCGTTTGGGCCGCCGGTGAACAATCCCCGTCATCCAAAAAGGGAAATAACCTGTCTGGACAGGCCGAACGGATCCGGCTCATGATGCGATGCCGCAGCCCTGCGAGAAAAAAGGATGCTGAAAGAGAACCGGACGCTTATCATTTACGTCGTCATCTTTTTCCTGGCCCTCGTGATCTCGGGAATTTCCCCGAGGGACAGGTTGACCTGGCTCCTGGAAGTCCTGCCGGCAGTGATCGCTTTTGGCATTCTGGCCGCTACATATGGAAAATTCCGGTTCACAAATCTCATTTATTTTCTTCTCCTGGTCCATTCCCTGGTTCTCATGATCGGCGGACACTGGACCTACGCCGAAGTCCCCTGGTTCAACTGGTTGAGAGACATGGGAATCTTCGGCAGGAACAATTATGACAAGATCGGGCATTTCATGCAGGGGTTCGTTCCGGTCCTCGTTGCCAGGGAAGTCCTGATCCGGAACTCGGTTGTAAATGGGAGGGCATGGACCAATTTTCTTTCGATTTCAGTCGTTCTGGCGGCAAGTGCGGTCTATGAATTCGTTGAATGGTGGGTTGCATTATTGAGCGGAAGCAGGGGCGACGCCTTTCTGGGAACCCAGGGCTATGTCTGGGACACCCAATCCGATATGTTTCTTTGCCTCATCGGTGCGGGAGCGGCCATACTTGCCTTGGCCAATCTGCACGATAAAATGATGAAGCGGTGATGCAAAAAAATCTGTACGGAAAATGGAGACAGCACCTCCGGAGTTATCGGGTGACCGGGATATCCGGCAAACGGCGGGTGTCATCTCGGCCTGATGAACAGCGTGTGTAAGCTGCGCCCCACTGTGCCCCTGCTGTCGAATGCGACGGTGGTCGTTTGGCCGCTTCCGTCGTCTCCAATGACTGTCCGTGCCTCCATTCCAAACCACGTCCCTTCCGGCGGGCGAAGGATCCCCACCGTCATATCCACCGGGACGTAGGTCCATTGGTCGAAATCGAGCTCCGCGCTGATGCCGTTAGCGGAATCAATCATCAGGACAAGCGCTTCCAGCCCATCAACTTTCCGGTTCTCAATCAAAGGGATTCGCGGTCGAGTCCAGACCGTCGCAGGGCCCAGCGAATCAAATCCTCCCTCGGAAAATCGCCACTCCAGGGCCTCAACATAGGGGAAATTGCCGAACATGGAATAGATGTGATGGGTCTGAGCCTCGGGGAGTAACGGCACGTCATAGGCATCCGATGAGGCCCTGGTCAGGCCGACCTCGGAAAAGACTCGCCATGCGTGGGCGATCAGGTACGTCTTGCCCCCTGACCGGTACTCTCCCCTGAGAAGATCGATTCTTCTGCCGCCCCGAACAACCTCTACCGTGATCTCGCAGGGTGTTACCGGAACCGCGTTCAATATTTCAATCGTGATCCTGATGATTCTGAAAGGACCCGCTGAGGGGTGTATCCGCAGAGCGTGCGTCAACAGTGACGATGGCGGTCCGCCATGCTGAAAGTCCGGAGACCAGGGGCCCTGGGTGGCGACAGTGGGTTCAAATTCTCCTTCGGACAGCTGCTTGTAAAATGCGGTTGGCAATTCCGTCATCCTTTCCCCCCTGATCCTCCCGAACGGCCTGATTCTCGGAAGTTCTGTCGTCCGGTTTTCGGACCTCTTTTTTTGACCCCGCAAGGGTCCAGCGCCGGAAAGGCCGCCTTGCCGCGCCGCAACAGACGATAATTTGTTCCGCCTGTCCGCGAATTTGCGGGGGGGTTCCGGGAACTCTTCCGTGATCAATCGTCATTTTACATCTTTGTTTCCTTTCATCAATGGAAATGTTCGGGAGTCAATGGGCTTCAATACTTGTTCTGGCAAATCCGGACGATAAAATGATAAAGGGGGCAGACAAAAAATTTCTTCATGCCGGGTCCGGGGAGGGGTTGTACTCATGGAGCTTTTTCACACCTTTATTGGCTGGCTGAACGGCTATCTCTGGGGGCCGCCCATGCTGGTGCTGCTCTTCGGCACCCACCTGTTCCTGACGTACCGGTTGCGCTTTCTGCAGCTGCATATCGGCAGAGCCATCAGGCTGTCCTTCAGCCGGGATCGGAAGGGGGCCGGCGATGTCAGCCAGTTTGGAGCCCTGTCCACGGCCCTGGCGGCGACCATAGGGACCGGAAACATCGTGGGCGTCGCCACGGCGATTGCCCTGGGAGGCCCCGGGGCAGTCCTGTGGATGTGGCTGACGGGTCTGTTCGGTATTGCCACCAAGTATTCCGAAGCCCTTCTGGCTGTGAAGTACCGGGTGAAAACATCCGACGGCACCATGCTGGGCGGCCCGATGTACGCCTTGGAGAACGGGTTGAACATGAAATGGCTGGCGGTGGTGTTCTGCGTCTTTACCGCCCTGGCCGCCTTCGGCATCGGCAACATGGTCCAGGCCAATTCCATTGCCTCCCTTGCAGAGGAAACAATGAACGTGCCCCCTGCCGTATCGGGCCTGGTCCTGGCGGCCATCACGGCCATGGTCATTCTCGGTGGCATCACCTCCATCGCTCGGGTGTGTATGCTGCTGGTACCCTTTATGGCGGTTTTCTACATTCTCGGCTGCGTGGTCATCCTGGTGATCAATGCGTCCTACCTGGGGCAGGCTGTGGCCCTGATTTTTCATCATGCCTTTGCGGCCAAGGCGGTCGGCGGCGGGTTTGCCGGGGCGACGGTGATGATGGCCGCGCGTTACGGTATCGCCCGGGGGCTTTTCTCCAATGAATCCGGTCTTGGTTCGGCGCCCATCGTGGCGGCTGCGGCTCAGACCCGTAATCCGGTGCGCCAGGCGCTGGTTTCCGCCACGGGCACCTTCTGGGACACCGTCGTGGTCTGCGCCTTGACGGGGCTTGTCGTGGTAAGCAGTATTGTCCGCATGCCGACGGGAATGGAGGGCTTAAACGGCGCCAGCCTGACGAAGGCGGCCTTCGCTCTTATCCCTGTGGCCGGCCCCATAATCCTGATGGGCGGGCTGCTGACGTTTGTCTTTTCAACAATCCTGGGCTGGTCTTATTACGGTGAAAAGGCTGTGGAATATCTCTTCGGCAAAATCGGTGTGCGTCCTTATCGCTGCCTCTGGGTGATCGCCGTATTTTTGGGGTCCGTATCCACCGTACCGCTGGTATGGGATCTGGCCGATGCGATGAACGCCCTGATGGCGATTCCGAACCTGGTTTCACTTTTCCTCCTGAACGGCGTCATCGTAGCTGAGACCCGCAGGTATCTCTGGGAAAATCGTCTGGATGATTATGCGCCGGAGGCGATCATGGAGCTGGAAAGGCTGGATGGAGCTCTGCCGGCCGAACGTGATCCCTTGACGGAACCGGTGCGGAAGCAGTGGGATGATGCCCCCTGAGGAAAATACTGCCGGGTCGCCCTTTCGGCCCGGTGGATATCCGGAGGAATGAAGCGGTAATTCTTCAATTATTCTGGATTGTTGCGTTCGTGGGTGGCGGCCGGAACACATGGCAGGTATTTTGCTATCTATGGGTTAAAATACAGCAGTCCGGAGGTTGTCCATGATTCCACAAATGATCCTTTCGATTTTTATTTCCATCGCCCTCTTCTTTGCGGCCTTTCATCTTGAGCTGGAAACCGTGGGAATCGCCTCCAACCTCAGCGCCCTGGGAATTGTCTGCCTGGGAACGCTTGCCGCCACTCTGCTCGCCTATCCCTGGAGAAGGCTGCTGTGGACCGCTATGCTCCTGAAAAAGGCCTTTTCATCGGGAAGTGAGATGGATTGGACGCGCAATACCATCGTGACCCTGGCCCGCACCTATCAGAAAATGGGGATTCGAGCCCTGGAGCAGATGGGAGATCGTCTTCCCGAGGGCTATCTGAAAACGGCTGTGGGATACATCAGTTACCGGTATTCCAGGGAAGAGGTTGAGCAGATCCTGAAGAAGGAGGCCCAGATCCTGTACAGCCAGTATGAAACTTCCGACAAGATGGTCTGCAGCATGGCGCGGCTTGCCCCGGCGCTTGGACTGACGGGGACGATCGTCAGCCTGATCCGTACCTTCGGGCACATCGCCGATGCGCATAACCTGGTCGGGTACATGGCCATTGCCCTTCTCAGCACCTTCTACGGTGTCGTCCTGGCAAACCTCTGCCTGCTTCCCCTGTCCAACAGGCTCCGGGAATTCATGGATCAGGAGGCGGCCCGTCTCGACCTGATCCAGGAGGGCATCCTGGATCTTTACGACATGGAAAATCCGGTCGCCATCAAGTATAAACTGGAGTCCCTTTCCTCTTCGTCCCAAGGCGTTCTGCAATCCGTCCCCATTTTCTCCCGGCCCGAGATGGTTGTTCTGAGAGCCCCTGAAATCCAGGTTGCCGGCGCCTCGTCATGAGGACCCCCCGGGCTGGCGCCCCGCCGCAAAGGGATGTAAGCGAACCGCTGCCTCTGAAGAGAACGATCCTGAAACCCCTCGGTTCCGACTACCGTGCGGAGACGAACAGGGGAACCGATATCTGGCTGATTACGCTCAGCGATCTCCTTTTGCTTCTCGTGATTTTTTTTGTGATTCTTTTCAGCATGGAACTTCAGAAGCGCGTCCCGAAACTTTCCACCGGACCGGGAACCAGCGGGATGCGGAGCGGAAGTGACACGGAGGCCGGTACGGTCCCATCCCGGCACGGACGGTCCGAGTCCATTGAAAAGGAGCTGGCCGCCCTGCTGAACCGGGAGCAACGCCAGCGTGACGTATCCGTAAAGCGGGAAGCCGACCTGGTCACGCTGACCTTTCCCGAGGAAATTGTCTTTGATCCGGGATATGCCCGACTGAAGCCCTCGAGCCGGGCGACGCTGGAAACGGTGGCCTCTTTCTTACAGGAGCGGCCGGATCTTGTCCTGGAGGTACAGGGTCACACAGACGATCAGCCGATCCGCAACACCCGTTATCCTTCCAATTGGGAACTCTCCGTCGATCGGGCCACCCAGGTAGCCAGGGCGCTCATCGGCCTGGGGGTTGCTCCATCCCGTTTGTCCGTGAAGGGCTTTGGCGAGTATCGTCCCCTTTATCCCAATAATCGGGATGAGAATCGCCTGAAAAACCGCCGCGTGGAGATCCAGTTTATCCTGCCGTCAGCAGATTCCCGCTGAAGAATCGTTAATCCCGGACCATGGTGATCGCCTTTTTCGGGCATTCGTTGGCGCAGATGCCGCAGCCTTTGCAGAATTCCAGGTCAATCCCAAGATCCGCATCGATGACGGAATCGGGGCAGTACAGCGCACAGAGGCCGCACCGATTGCATTTCCCCTCGTCCCGGACCGGTTTGAATACCCGCCAGGCGCCGGTCTTCCCGGCGGCCCCCTGTTTCGGCCTGCTTATAGCAAGGCGCTGACGATCCCGGCTCATGGGCTTATCTCCCCATAGGCCGCTTCTGCGGCCCGGATATTGCGCGGATCGGGAAACATCTCCCGGATCGCCTTCCTTGCCGAATCCAGGGAGACGACGCACATTCGCGCAAAAGCCCCCAGCAGCGGGGTGTTCAAAATCAGGTAACCGGCGACAACGAGATGTTCCCTGTGGGCGATTTGGGTCAGATCGGCATGGATGGAGGAAAAACCCGGAAAAATTTTCCCCTCGCTGCTGTTGATAAAAATCTTCCCGCCCTTTTTTAATTTCTGGAAGACATCGACGGTTTCCATGAGGCCTTTGTCGAGGATTGCGACGAGATCCGGGTTCTGGATGTGGCTGTAGATCCTGACGGGGGAATCGTCTATCCGGACGAAGGAAATGACCGGGGCTCCGCGGCGCTGAGGGCTGTAAAACACGCAGGCGGTCGCATGCTTACCGTCATGGATCGCGGCCAGGGCAACGAGCCGTGAGGCTGTTACCCCGCCCTGTCCGCCTCTGGAATGGATGCGGATCTCAAACATGGCCGTTCATCCCGAACCAGTCTTCCCGGCCGATGCAGCGCCTGCGTACAAAGCCGGCGATGTCTTCATAGGACACTTCCTGCCCGCCGAGGCCGGCGATGACGCTGTAAACCTCTCTGTTTATCCGGGAACGGACGGATGTGGCGAGAACGCCTCCAAACCCGAAGGAGTAACTGCGGTCGATGACGACAACCTCCCTGCCGGCGAGATTCAATTCCGGGAAGGGGCGCAGCCACCGCAGGCGCATCGAGCCGGCCTTGATGCCTTCTGCGCGGAGCAGATCCACGGCGATCTCAGCCTCCTTCCCCAGCGTCCCTATGGCCATCACGACCACCTCCGCGTCGCTGCAGAGGTAATCTTCCGTAAAGCCGTAGCTCCGGCCGAAGCGGCGGGAAAAGTCCTCCTGAACGGATTGGATGACGTTGACCGAGTCACGCATGGAGCGCTCGATGTCCCAGCGGAATTTGAAATAAGATTCTGGGCCGGTCAGAACCCCGTAGCCGGCTGGGTCCCGGGTGTCAATGGCATGGGGGAGATACAGGGGGGCGATAAAATCTCCGATCTCCACCGTTTCCAGCGGCTGAAAAATATGGCTCAAGGCGAATCCGTCGAGATTGACCATGACGGGAAGAAGGACATCCTCGTGCTCGGCGATTGGGAAAGCCATCAGGACGGAGTCGTAGGCCTCCTGCACGGAGCCCGCATAGACCTGAAGCCAGCCGGTGTCCCGCTCCTGAAGCGAATCGGTATGGTCCGCCCAGATGTTCCATCCCGGAGCTACGGCGCGGTTGACATTGGCCATGACAATGGGAAGCCGCGAGCCTGCAGCCCAGTTTGTCATTTCATGCATGTACAGGAGGCCCTGGGAACTGGTGGCCGTAAAGGTCCGGACGCCGGTGAGGCTCGCACCGATGCATGCCGCCATGGCGGAGTGTTCGCTTTCAACGGAGATGAAACGGCTGTTCAGTGTTCCTGAAGACACCGCCTCGGCGATCTGTTCGATGATGGCCGTCTGGGGTGTGATCGGGTAGGCGGCGATCACCGCCGGTCGGGCCTGTTGGACGGCTTCGGCGACGGCCTTGTTTCCCGTTGCGATGGTCTTCATTCTTTCGCCTCCTCGGAAGCCAGCTTCAGCAGGTTTTCTGCGATATGCCGCTTAAGCGCTTCAATGTCGGCCCCGTCCATTCCTTCAAACCGGCCTTGCGGGGACAGGTACTCTTCCAGGGGTGCCGGATTCTTCACGGCTGTTTTGGATGGTGCTGAAAGAAACAGCTTCCCATGCCGGCGTTCGTAGAGTACCCACATTCCTGTTTTTACCGCCAGCTTTCCCATCTCAACGGATTTTTCAGGGGGGAAGCGCCAGCCGGGAGGGCAGGGGGCGAGGACGTGAATAAAGGAGGGCCCCCGGAACGTAAGGGCCTTTCGGACTTTCCGGAAGAGATCCTGGGGATAGGCGGGGCAGGCGGTGGCCATGAAAGGCGGGGCGTGGGCCGCGACAATTGCATCGATATCCTTCTTTTGATGCCTTTTGCCCATGGGCGTCGTGGTTGTGCGGGCTCCGAAGGGGGTTCCGCCGGACCGCTGCATGCCCGTATTTCCATACGCCTCGTTATCATAGCAGATATAAAGGAAATCGGTGCCCCGTTCGAAGGCCCCGGACAGGGACTGGATGCCGATGTCGAGGGTCCCTCCGTCCCCGGCGTAGGCGATGACATGGGTTTTTCTGCCCAGGGCGCGGAAGGCCTCCGACATGCCAGAGGCGCAGGCTGCGGCAGCGGCAAAGGCGATGTTCACTACGGGAAGATTGAAGGCCGTGTACGGGTAGGCTCCCTGGATCACGCTTGTACAGCAGGCCGGTACGACCAGGACCGTGTCGGGTCCCGCCGCCTTGAGCACGTAACGCAGGGTCAGCGAATCGCTGCATCCCGCGCAGGCGGCGGTGCATTTCAGCAGGAATTCCTCTGCGGGGATTTTCACGGCGCAATCCCTCCTCTACCTATAAAAGGGGTGCGAAAGATCCGCTTCGCTCAGGTCCCGTTGCCTATGGATCTTCAAGCCGGATTTAAAAAGCGGGTCAAAATGCCTGCTTGAAGACTTCATGCGCTTCATCGTCGAAATCAGCGCTCTCAATTTTATTTTCGTGGAATTCCTTCAGCATGTCGTCAACGGAATAGTACTTTCTTGAAACGGGATTGTTCTTGCCGAACATGACGTTGAAGTGATCTGTATCGTAGCTGATTTTCACATAATCCTTCATTTCTCGCGTCAAATTCAATTTCATTTTTATGCTCCCAGCAAGTTTCTTTTTCTGTAGTATATGCCGATTATTCGAAATGTTAAGAGTTTTTTTGTCATATATTTCACTGTCCAGAAGCAGGTGGGGACGCGGACAGATTCCGAGTCTTGAATCGGCGCGATGAAAAAGAGAAGAACGCAGAGAGGCGACTCAGTAGAAGGGTACGGCAAGGGGAGGGGCTCACGGAAAAGGAAAGACGAGACTTCGGAACCTCCCGGGCAATCCATTCCGGAACAAACCCGACCCTCCAGGAGCCGATGTGCTGTAAGGGGCAGAGGATGTACTGCACTTTCGGCTAATCCGGCCTCCGTAGCCAGGCGACTGCCGGGGGTAGGATATGGAACACGTCGATAATCCCATAGCTGGGTTTTTCCCGCGAGCACGGTGGAGTGTGCAGGCTGAAGCCCCTGATGTCAACGCTGACAGGCTGGTTCGTGACATCGGGAACGATGCTGCGGGGCAGGATAAAGCGGGGATTGGTGCAGGGCCTGGATCCGTCATCGAGAATATGGTTCCACCGCAGGGCGGTGCTGTTCGGCTGGGTGTCGATATTGGTGAAAAGGAGCGGTTCACTGGGACGAATGAAGCGCGCCTCGATATCCGGGTTCGTTCCGTATTCCTCGATGTGATCAACGCGGATAAACCGGGAATGTTCAGCGTCGGCAACCGTAAGCTCATCACCGATCAGCATGCTGCCAGGATTTCAGCCACCTCCTCAGGCAGCTTCAGCCGGTCTAACATCGCATGTTTTGTCCGTTCAGGCATCTCTCTTCCGGTATCATTCCGGGAAACGAATGTTCCCCGCAGCTCGGTTTTACAGCCAGATCATCAATCCTGTTTCGAAGGGGTGTGTCAGGTACTTATTGTAGGGATAGATCCGGACCCGGTAAAGCAGCTTGCCGCACATCTGTGGGTTCAAGTCCAGATGGAACACCCATTCCTGATCTATCCGCTCCAGCGGTTTCATACACATGGTCTGCAACTTTTTGTCCCTACCATTCTTGGAAGCGCGGCCCAGGAGCACCTCCACCTTGACATCTTCCGGCGCCAGGCCGTTCAAGTCTGCCGATATCTTGAGGGGCGCGCTTTCGCCGAAGAGGATGCGCCTTTGGGGATCACTGAGACGGCGGATACGGACGCCGCTCCATGCCTGCCTCACTTTGGCCTTCCAGTCGGCGAGATACTGGGCCACGGAGAAGATGCCCGCGGAATAACGCCGCCACTGGCGTGAGGCGGGTCCGTAGAACTTGTTTACGTATTCCATGACCATCCGGGTCGAACTGAAACTCGGCAGGAGGGTGATAATGGAGCGTTTGGCCATGTTAACCCATTCGTTGGAGAAGCCCAGTTCATTGCGGCGATAGTACATGGGGATGACCTGGTCCTGCAGCACTTCGTAGAGGTCGCGGCTGTCCTCCTGATCGCGGCGGGTGTCGTCGAAGTATTCCGGGGCAGGCTGGATGGCCCATCCATTGCTTCCGTCATAGCCCTCGCCCCACCAGCCGTCGGTAACCGACAGGTTGATCACGCCGTTCATGGCGGCCTTGATCCCGGAGGTTCCCGAGGCTTCCATCGGGTAGATGGGATTGTTCAGCCACACGTCACAGCCGGCAACGAGGCGGCGGGCCAGGCTCAGGTTGTAGCCTTCCACCATGAGCAGGTTCCCTTCGAATTCCGGCCAGCGGGATATGTCGTAGATGCGGCGGATGAGCTCCTGGGCTGGCTTGT
>JAVETB010000007.1:0-64864 GCA_034006265.1 Syntrophus sp. (in: bacteria)
CGGCTCCATGGGGTATCCGATCTATAAAAAGCGCAGTGAACTGGTGATCCTTCTAAGAAAAAAGCAGGTGGACATCAAGTGGTGGGGGCCCCGTCTCTCGAGGCAATGGAAAAACCTCCCCTATTTCCTTGGCGGGGTCCACCGGTCATGGGCCGGTAGAGAAGTCTATATGAGAGATTTTGCCGATGTGATCAAAAATATCAAGATTTTCATCGGACAGGATGCGGACATTCCCTTGACGGGTCTCGCTCTCAGCAACCGGATTTTTGCCGTTACTGGCTGCGGCGGTTTTTATCTCGGGAGGAAGACCCCAGGGATTGAAACGGCCTTTGAAATCGGCAGGGAGGTTGAGGTTTTCGAATCCGATGAGGAGCTGATCGAAAAGGTACGCTTTTATCTTGAACATGAAGAGGCCAGGAAGCGCATCGCCTCCGCGGGACAGAAGAAGGTCCTGTCGCACTATACTTACAGGCAGCAGATGGCCAAGATATTTGACTGGATTAAAGAAACGGGTCAGGAGTAAAGATGGGTAAGCCGGGCATTTCCGATTATGATGAGTACTGGGATGATCGTATTGAACGGAAGCATTATCAATATACGGATGTCCACCAAAAGATTGTCGAGGTCGCCCAAGGCGTCCTCGGAAACGAACAAGCGCGCGTTCTGGACTGCGGCGTCGGTCCAGGCCATGTCTATCGCGAACTCTCACAGCTCTATGAGGCCTACGGCCTGGAGATCTCGGAGAAGGTGTTCAGCCTCTACAGATTCGACACCTCCCGCATCCAGATCTGGGACCTCAACAATGGACTGCCCCCCTTCGATCCCCCTCTGGACCTGATCATCGCCAGCAGAATCATCCACCATCTGGCCGATCCCATCGGCTTTCTGGGGCATGTACGGAAAAACTTAAGGAAAAAAGGCTGGTTTATCGGGGTGATCCCGAATATCTGTTATTATCATCACCGGATTAAATTTCTCCTCGGTCAATTTCCTCCGATCTCCGGAGCCCATGTCAACTTCCAGACAGGGCCGACCTTCGAAAAAATGGTCGTGGCGCAGGGATTCGATCTCCGGCAGTTGACCACCCCCAAAAAAACGATCCGGGCCAAATTCTGGCCGACGGTATTTAGTCAGGATCTCATCTATGTATTCCAGAAATCGGAACCGTGATTTTCTGAGCCGGCTGGCGCCTTACGGCCTGAAGTCCGTTCACAGCAACAAGGCCTTTCGCATCCCCCAGAATGGCCGGTTCCTCTTCCTGAAGGTGTATGGCCCGAAGAAGCCCAGGATTTTCTACGAACTTCGCAGCAGGCTGGACGCAATCGGCATGCGCCAGCCGATTGAGTATCGCGTGCCGCAAAGGCGGAAAGACTTCGAAGAGGCCTGCCTGAAGCACTGGAGAGAAAAGGGCTTTTCCGTGCCGCACCTTCTTGTCTCCCCCTTTCCGGAATACGAGGAGGTTCCGCATCTCTGTACGACATTCATTGAAGGCGTCACGATGAAATCCATTCTGTCGCAGGGCTATTTTTCAGCCGAAGGCCGCCTCGAAATATTTTTCGAGGATCTTTTCAGGCGGCATGCCCTTGCGTTCCGGACCAGCGACACGCTTCTCTTTCACATCGACGCCAATACACAGAATATTCTTGAGGCGGGAAATCAATTCTACCACGTCGATTTTGAAATGGGTCGCCCCTGGGAACAGCCCATGGAATGCGCCTGCCGTGAAATAACAAAGCTTCTCATTTCCATGGGGCAGGACCTGCCTTCCGGGGAGAGATATCCGCTGTACCGGCTCTTTAAAAAGGTGTACCGGAACAGCGCTCTGTTGGATTTTCTGGACCGGAGCATCCATCAGCGGCCCTTTCAGAATGTTCACCGCTGGCGGAACAGAAGGAAAAAAGAGGAAGATCCCAGGCGGGTGACTCTCTACGACCTGACGGAGGCTCTGCAGGATACGGCGGAGGAGCGTCCGCAGACCCCGCCAATGGACAAAGAATCCCATGACGGATGTCTTCCATGAACGCTCCAAGGGAGGATATTTCCGCTATTGTTGAACAAAGGCTCTGCTGCTCCTGCGGAGCCTGTGCCTCCATTTGTCGGCAGGAGGCCATCTCCTTCAGGGAAACCCCGGGCGGTCATCTCTTCCCCGAAATTGACAGGGAAAAGTGCTCCGCCTGCGGCCTCTGCTACCGAGTCTGCCCCAGTGTAACCGTCGGCACGGAGATGCTTTCCGCACTGAGCGCTTCTCCTTTCGAGGGGAGCGCCCTGGAGTGCCATGTCGGCAAGGCGGCGGACAAGGAGATCTATGCCAACAGCCAGAGCGGCGGCATTGTTTCCGCCCTGCTCCTTTATCTGCTGGACTCCCGTGAGATCGAAGCGGCCGTGGTAAGCGTCATGGCTCCGGGAGCCCCCCCCCGACCGATCGTTCTCTGCGCCCGCTCAAGGGAGCAGATCCTTTCCGCACAGAAATCAAAGTATTGCCCCGTTCCCGCGCTCGAAATCCTCGGTGAGGTGAGAAGGAGCAAGATTCCCATCGCCCTCGTCGGCCTCCCCTGCCATTTCCATGGACTGAGCACCATGGCGGACATCGATAGGTCACTTTCCGGGCTTGTGAAGTACAAAATCGGGCTGGTCTGCGACCGCATTTTAACCTACCGCGCCATCGACTATCTGATCCGGCAGGCAGGCCTCGCGGCAAGCGGGACAGTACGCTTCGACTTTCGGGACAAGGCCTGCCGGGGATACCCGGGGAATGTCGTCATCGGCCCTCCCGGCCTGGAACCCACGGTGCTTCCCGACGGCGCCCGAAACCGCATCAAGAACGCCTTTACACCGGCACGGTGCAGGATCTGCTTTGACAAAATGAATGTACTGGCCGACATCACGGTCTGCGATCCCCACGGCCTCAGGAAAGCCGACCGCAAAGGGGGCGAATCGGCGGTCATTGTGAGGACGGAACAGGGCCGGACGTTGATTCGCAGGGCTGCTGCAGAGGGACGCCTCCACCTCAGGACAGCGGATCACAGGGAAATCATGGCAGGCCAGAGGATCGACCGGAAGCGGCGCGAATGGAGGGGCTATACGGAGGCGTGGCATGGATTCGGAATGGAGCTCCCTGCGTTTTATCCCCACCTTGCCGAGGTCACTGAATATATCCCGGACGATATGTACAGGGAGAATCTCCTGCCTTCGCTGGCCCTGGACAACCACGCATCCCAGGACGCGCTGTTCGCGTCTGTGGAAGACATGCTCAAACAGGGCGGATCAGGGAAAAGGGGCCGGGAACGGCCCTCCCAGCGGATCCGGAACGCCCTGGAAAACGCTCTTTCGGCGTTGAAAACCCCTTCCAGCGCTGAAGCCCGGGACAGCGGCCAGAGAGCGCCTGCCGACGGGCTCAGGCCCGACGCGACGCCCCCACGGGTCGGTCAGCGGCAGAAGGCGAAAACGGCACAGAGGGAGGGATCATCCATGCTGATCGAGATCAAGGGGGCCGGTTTTACAAACAAGGGAGCTGAACTGATGCTCCACGCGGTCCTGCAGGCGGTCAAACCCGCCATTCCGGAGGCCTCCTTTGCAATGGCGCCGAGATACGGACAGCCCTCCTACTTCGCCAGGGGCAGGCTGGGCCTGCTTCAGAAGGCCACGCTCAGCAGGCACGGCATTTCATGGGATTTCATCGGGAAGATGTTCCCCGGGGAAATCCGTGAAATGTACGGCGTTGTCCTTGACGAGGAGATCGAAGTGATCCTGGACGTATCCGGTTATGCCTATGGAGATGCCTTCGGAGAGCACAAAACGATCCTGATGGCCAAGCAGAGCCAGGCATGGAAACGCCAGGGGAAAAAGGTCATTCTCCTCCCCCAGGCCCTGGGACCCTTCAGCAGCCGGCGCATTCGGGACGCTCTGAAGAGGCTGATCGATCATGCCGATCTCATCTTTGCCCGCGACCCGGTTTCCTATGCCTACGTGAACGATGTGGCCGCAGCACCCGCAAATGTCAAGATCGCCCCCGATTTTACAAATCTCGTCTCCGGCACGGTTCCGGAGCATTGGAACGCAGAGGAGCACCGGGTCTGCATCATTCCGAGCCACCAGATGACGGACAAGACGTCCAGTGCCGAAGGAACGCAATATATTCCCTTCCTCGCTCAGTGCGTAAAGCACCTGGAAGCGAAGGGGGTCACGCCGTTTCTTCTCATCCACGGGGGAAGGAAGGACTTCCCCGCCGCACGACAGCTTCAGGAGGCGGTCAACCGGAAGATCGAAATCCTGGCTGAACAGGACCCATTGAAAATCAAAGGAATCCTGGGGACATGCGATCTCGTCATCGCCTCCCGATTCCACGCTCTCGTGAGCTCCCTGTCGCAGGGGGTTCTGTGCGTCGGCGCCGGCTGGAGCCACAAGTATGAAACTCTCTTCGCTGATTACGGCTGCCCGGAACTGCTGGTGCCCATTGAGGGAACCGGGGGAAGAATCGGGGAAATCATCGATACGGTCCTGGACCGGGGGGAAAGCGAAAGAATCCGGATGAAGGTGCGCACCTCGGCAGAGCGGCAACGCGAGCGAACCGCCGTAATGTGGAGGGACGTCCTGGAAATGATCAAACCCGGAACCGCAAAGTTGAAGGGATCCTCATAACGCTCCGGGATTTTTCCCTGACGGCATTTATTTCCCGCCGCGTACCGAAAAGAGGCGGAAAAGCCCGTAGGCGTAAAGCAGGATAAAAAGGGCCAGAAGGCACTCTTTCAATTCCCCCGAGGCATTGCCCAGAACAAGCCATCTGGGTATCTCCGCGAAGAGATGCTCCCCGATTCTTTCCGGAAGGGAAACCAGGTTGGCCGCGGCGGCAACAAACAGGGTATCCCCGGGGGGGATCAGGCGGCGCAGGAACGGACGGTTCGGCCAGGATTCCCGGCGGTCCGCATACACCCCCAGCAGTCCGCCCAGGACGACGCCGACCGAGAGGAGCTGCCTCGGCAGCTTGTCGAACACAAGCTCCCAAGCCCCCGTAAGATTATGGAAATTCGGCTCTTTCTGGTCATTCAGGGCCATCCATTCCTCATTGACGTCGTAGCCCAGTAGATGATATCCCCAGCTGATTTCTTCGCCGAGGAAGTAGATGGCACCGGCCGCAAGGATCAGCAGCCACAATTTTTCCCACAGCAATTCTGCCTTCTTCAGACACACCAGGAACAGAACAATCGCCGCCAGAAGGAAGAGATTGGTTGCATTCTCAACAAGTCCGTGCTCCCGGTACACCTCCGGTCCGTTAAAGACGGAATTGATCTTCTCGACATAGGTATACACCCACAGCAGGACAGGAAGCCCACAGGCAAACCACAGGGGGAAATGAATCCTTTTGCTCACAGCATTGTCACCTTAAACGTTTCGTTGCGCCGGCAGAACGCGGTTTCGTCTTCCATCGTTGATGCACCCAGAACCACTGCTCCGGATGCCTCCTCACGACTTCCTCGATGACGTCCGTGTAGCGCTGGGTGTTCGCCACAATATCCGCTTCCATATCGCCGGTGTCGATCATCTCCAGTTCAGCGCCTATCTGCAGCAGGTATGTTCCATCCTTCTGCCGGCAAAGGAAACAGGGCAGAACCGGGGCTCCTGTGCGGAGGGCCAGATACGCCAACCCCGTCGACGTGCAGGCCGGCCGGTTAAAAAATTCGACAAAGCAGCTTTCCTTGCGGTCCCAGTTCTGATCGATCATCAGCCCCAGGGGTTTTTTGCTCCCCAGGCACCGAAGCATCTCACGCAGTGCGCGTTCTGCGGCGATTAACCGATTTCCCGTCGATGACCTTACCCGGAAAACGAGATCTTCAATCGCGGGGTTGTCGAAAGGGCGATAAAGGACCGTCATGGGATCGCCAACAAGGGGTAAGACGGCGGCCATCAATTCCCAGTTGCCAAAATGACCGCTCAGCATGATCACCCCTTTATTCTTTGCCTTGGCCTTTAAATAATTTTCCATGCCCTGGATGTTCATGAAACAGGAAAGCCGTTTTGCATTCAGGCGGGGGATTTCAACAAATTCGGCCATCAGGATGCCGAAATTGCGGTAAACGCCTTTTGCGATGGCCACAATCTCATCTTCTGATTTTTCCGGAAAGGCATGATGAAGATTGTCCAGGGCGATAATGCGCCTTCCTGGAATCAGATAATAGAACAAGAGGGCAAGACGGGCGAAGAAGAATCGTCTTACCGCCAAAGGGATGGTCTGCAAGAGGAACAGGACAACGGTTGTTGTCAGGGACCTTTTCATGTCTATGTTGTCCAGCCGGAAGAATTTCAGGAAATTCGGTCGAATCGGGCGGATGAAAACAAGGATCGATCCCTGTTCGGCTCCCGGCCGCCCCGATTATACCCCGTTACACCCGATACATGAGGTCCGATTTATTATAGAAAAACCCTTCTCTTGTCAACCCAAACCAACCCGTGCCGTGCCCTGCGTTCCATAACGTCCTCATTTTATTTTATTGAAAAAATTACTCTTGCTGTGTTAAGAGGGGGCACGATTTTGAGGAGGCTTGGGATAAAAGATGAATCTTGGGCAGATGCTGGAAGAAACCTGTCAACGCTATCCAGAACATGTCGCAGTCATTTCGGAAGACCGGCCGTTTACCTATTCTGCGTTGAATGACGCAGTCAACGCCCTGGGCAACGCCTTCAGAGAGCTGGGCACGAAAAAGGAAGACAAGATTGCCATTGTTCTGCACAACTGCCCCGAGTTTGTCATTTCCTATTTTGCCGCTCAGAAGATCGGCGCCGTGGCCGTAACGCTCAACACGGCATCAACGGCCCATGAGCTTCAGTATCTCCTGGTAAACTGCGAGGCCCGGATCCTCATCACCACGGCATCCAATGCCGCACGTTATGAATCCATCCTGGACAAAGTCCCTCTGTGCCGCCATGTCATTGTCACCGACAGGACGGAGCTTGCCACACCGGCCTCTTTGGATGTTTCCGACTTCTGGTCCCTCATCGGACATTCTTCCCCTTCCCTTGAGCTCCCCGATCTAACCGACGACGATCCCGCCGTCATGATCTATACGTCCGGTCTGACGGGAAGGCCGCTGGGCGCGGTTCTTACTCAGCACAATCTCGTCACACAATCCGCCCTGCTGGGAAATCTGTGCCATGTCAGCGATACCGACCTTGGCCTTTCGGTTATTCCTCTTTTC
Source organism: Syntrophus sp. (in: bacteria) (assembly GCA_034006265.1). Taxonomy (GTDB): domain Bacteria; phylum Desulfobacterota; class Syntrophia; order Syntrophales; family Syntrophaceae; genus Syntrophus. Next base: position 7,191 of record JAVETB010000007.1, read on the forward strand.
CATTCGTTCGGTGCCGTCGCCAACATGCTGGGCACCTTCCGTGTCGGGGCCGGTCTTGTGCTGATGGATCACTTCAGTTTAGACGAAATCTTCCAGGTTGTCTGCCAGAGAAATGTTTCCTTTATCGCCGCCGTTCCCCGTCTGTTTCTGGGAATGCTTTTTCACGATGAAGCAGACCGGTACGATATCCGCTCCCTGAAATTCTGCATCACCGGCGGTGCAGCCATGCCCCCGCAATACTTTCCTGAATTCAACGAAAAATTCCATACGATTCTCGTCGACGGCTACGGTCTGACCGAATCTTCACCGGTGTGCACCCTGAGCAGGCCTGACGGGCCACAGAAGCCCGGCTCCATCGGGACAGCAATCCCCGGCGTGGAAATCCGCATCGTCAATGAAGAGGGCGCGGAGTGCCCCCATGGGGAAGTGGGGGAACTGGTCCTGCGGGGGGAAAACGTCATGAAGGGCTATTACAGGGATGAGGCGGCAACCCGGGAAGTGATGAAGGATGGCTGGCTTCACAGTGGGGATCTGGCCTATCGGGACGAGGAGGGATTCTTCTTTCTCACCGGCCGCAAGAAGCGGATGATCATCACCAGCGGCTTTAACGTCTATCCACGGGAGGTCGAAATGGTGCTGGAGAATCATCCCGCCGTGCGGGTGGCCCGGGTGGTCAGCAAGCCGAACCTTCTGCGGGGAGAAATCGTCAAAGCCCTCATCGTCCGGGATCCCACCATACCCGTCGAGAACAAACAGATTCTCCGGCACTGCCGGACGTATCTTTCTTCCTACAAGGTACCACGGGAGATTGAATTTGTAGACTCCATCCCGAGCCTTTAAGAGTTTTTTGCATCAACAATATTTTAGATACTAACATCCAAGAAAGGAGATTGCTAAACATGAAAGATGTTGTCATCGTAAGCGGCGCCAGAACCGCCGTGGGATCGTTCGGCGGTTCGCTGAAGGGCGTAAGGGTCACGGACATGGGAGCACTGGTCATCAAGGAGGCCATCAAGAGAGCGGGATTGCGGCCAACCATCAGCGATGATGTCAAATCCTGCCGTTGCGATATCTTCGGCGAGTATGACAAAACCGACCTTCACAAGAAATACTATGACTATGATGAATCCCTGACTCCTGTGTACTTCGACGAGTGCATCATGGGGAACTGCCTCACTTCCGCTATGGGTCAGAATCCCGGCCGCCAGTCCAGCATCTATGCGGGTCTGCCTGAAGAAACGAATACGATCACCATCAACAAGGTCTGCGCCTCCGGAATGAAAGCCATCGTCCTGGCGGCCCAGGTCATCAAAGCCGGTGATGCGGACATCATTGTGGCCGGCGGTATGGAAAACATGAGCAATGTCCCCTATGCCCTGCCCGATGCCCGCTGGGGATACCGGATGAGCATGCCCACAGGCTCCATTGTCGACCTCATGGTCCATGACGGCCTCTGGGAAATCTTCAACGGCTATCACATGGGGTTCACGGCGGAGAACATCGCCGCCCGCTACGGCATCAGCCGACAGGCCCAGGACGAACTGGCCCTCATGAGCCATCAGCGCGCCCGTGCGGCCATCACCAGCGGCGCCGTTGCTGATGAAATCATTCCTGTCCCGATGCCCACCAAGAAAGGCGCCCCCCCACAGTTCTTCTCCGTGGACGAGCGCCCCATGGACACCAGCCTGGAAAAGATGGCCAAGCTGGCAACCGTCTTCAAGAAAGACGGAACCGTCACGGCGGGCAACGCCTCCGGAATCAATGACGGTGCAGCAGCCGTCGTCGTGATGAGCGCCGACAAGGCAAAGGAACTTGGGCTCAAACCTCTGGCCAAGATCAAGGGCTATGCCTCCGGCGGCGTCGATCCGGCATACATGGGTCTCGGTCCGATTCCGGCAACCCGCAAGGTCTTCAAGCAGCTCGGTCTGACCATGAAGGATATGGATATCGTGGAATTGAATGAAGCCTTCGCATCCCAAGCCCTGGGCTGCGTCCAGGAGCTGGGCGTGGATATGGACAAGTGCAACATCAACGGCAGCGGAATCTCCATCGGGCATCCAGTGGGATGCACCGGCGCCCGGATCACTTACAGCCTGGCCATGCAGCTCCAGAAGAAGAATGCAAACCTCGGTCTTGCCACGCTCTGCATCGGCGGCGGGCAGGGAATGTCCATCGTTCTTGAAAGGGTATAGCGTAAGTCGCGGATCTTGAAATAAGAACGATTGCCCGACAGGGCAATAAAGTGTAATATCGAGTGCAGGGGTAAGGAGACAAACCGCCCCTGCATTTTTAAATCTAAGGAGAAACCCATGAGCCCTCAATGGATGGATAAACTGGTCATTCCAAGCAGGACGAAAATCGTCTTTCTGATTATGGATGGTCTGGGCGGTTTACCTCTGGAGGGCAAACCGGGAACGGAACTGGAAACGGCCATCACGCCCCATCTGGATGCCCTGGCCGGAGGAGGGGTCTGCGGCCTCCTGGATCCCATCGCCCCCGGAATAACGCCGGGCAGCGGGCCGGCCCACTTTGCCCTTTTCGGTTATGACCCGGTCATCAACAATGTGGGGCGGGGGCTTCTCTCCGCCGCAGGCCTCGATTTTCCCATGACGGAACGAGATCTCTTCATGCGGGTCAATTTTGCCACGCTGAATTCCGACGGCCAGGTCATCGATCGCCGGGCAGGCCGCATCGATACGGAAACCAACGAACGTCTCTGCCGGAAGCTGTCTGCAGGCATTCGTCCTGCTCTCGGAACGGAGGTCTTTTTTGCCACGGAGAAGGAGCACCGGGCGCTGATCGTGCTTCGCGGGGACAATCTCCGCGAGGAAATTTCGGAAACGGACCCCCAGCAAACCGGCCTTCCCCCCCTGGCCCCGGAAGCACTGATGACGGAGGCCTCAGGCACGGCTGATCTGCTGGCGGATCTTCTGAATCAGGCGAAAACAGTCCTGGCAGACGAACCCAAGGCCAACATGATTCTCCTGAGGGGCTATTCCCGCTATCATCGATTTGACCCCATGCCTGAACGGTTCGGCCTTGCCCCCCTGGCTATTGCGAGCTACCCCATGTACCGAGGGATTGCCCGGCTGCTCGGAATGGCCGTTTACTCGCCGACTTCCACCCTGGAGGAAGAGATCGCGGGCATGGAGACAGCCTGGCAGGATTACGATTTCTTCTTCGTGCATGTCAAGCCTACGGACTCCCGCGGGGAGGACGGCGATTTTGACGCCAAAGTGAAGGCCATTGAAGCGGTGGACGCCCTGATTCCAAGAATTACGGCGCTATCACCGGATGTCCTGATCGTCACCGGTGACCACTCCACCCCTGCCGCCCTGGCCTCGCACAGCTGGCATCCTGTACCCGTTCTTCTTTCGGCCCGGACCTGCCGGCCTGACCGGGTGGAGCACTTCGGTGAAGGAGACTGCCTGTCGGGAGGGCTGGGAAGAATGCCCATGTCTTCTCTCATGACGGTTGCCTTGGCCCATGCCGGACGCCTCACCAAATTCGGGGCTTAAAAACTGCGTTCCCCATCCTGTTTTTCCCCGGGATCCCGAAGCTCGCGGCGCAGGGTTTTTCCCACAATGGATTTCGGCAGCTCACTGCGGAATTCCACTTGGGCGGGACATTTGTAAGCGGCAAGTTTGGTGCGGCAATAATCCAGTAATTCTTCCGCGGTCGCCTTCTCCCCGTCCCTGAGCACAACGAAGACCTTGACCTTTTCCCCCTTCAGTTCATCGGGGATTCCCACTGCACAGCTCTCTGAAATCTTCGGGTTGCTGTTCAGCACCTCTTCAATCTCCGCAGGGTAAATGTTATATCCCCCGGAGAGGATGAGATCCTTTTTCCGGTCCACGAGAAAGACAAAGCCGTCATCATCCATGACGGCGATATCCCCGGTATAGCACCACCCGTCCCTCAACATCCCTGCCGTTTCTTCCGGCCTCCCCTTGTAGCCTTTCATGACCTGAGGCCCCGAGAAGATCAACTCTCCCCGCTTCCCCAGTGGGACATCCGTTGCACCCGTTTCAGAATCCACAATTCTGCAGAGGGTATCGGAAATGGGTATTCCCACACTGCCTGGTTTTCGCCTGCTTTCCCCGTCAAAGGGATTGATGAGGGTGACGGGACTGGTCTCCGTCATTCCGTAACCCTCGACAATCCTCACCCCGGTTTTCTCTTCAAAATCCCGGAGGAGGTTGCCTGAAAGGGGCGCGCCACCGGAAAAAACCCCTTTCAGGCAGCTCATATCCGTCTTCCTCAAGTCCGGGTGTTTCAGCATTCCGGCAGACATGGCCGGAACAAGGGGGGCAAAAGACGGACGGTACGTTCTGATCGCCTCCAGCAGATGCTCTGTTTTGGGTTTTGGAACGAGAATTTGACACCAGCCCTTGTACAGGGACAGGTTCATGGCCGTAGTCATCCCAAAGGCATGGAAATACGGCAGCGCACCCAGCATGATTTCTCCGCCTCTCTTGAATTGCGGAAACCATGCGGCGCATTGCTGAACCTGCAGGCTGAGATTGGCATGAGTCAACTCCACCCCTTTCGGGATGCCCGTTGTCCCACCGGTGTAGGCATAGACGGCCACATCCTCCAGATTCGATAATTCCCCGGCCGGAACAGCCGCTGCTTGGCGTAGGCATTTTTTCCAGTACACCAGATCCTTTGCCCTGTCTACCGCTGCGGACAGCTTTTTCCCCTTCGCAAAAATCCGGAAAAGAAGTTTTTTCAGAAAGGGCAGATAGTCTCCCAGGGAAGTGATCACAATGCTTCTGACCCCTGTCTTCTCCCGCAATCGAATCCCCCTGTTTCCAAAAAGATCCAGGGTAATCAGGGCACAGGCCTCGGAATCATTCAGCTGGTATTCCAGTTCACGGTCCGTATAAAGGGGATTATTCAGGACAACGATTCCGCCGATCCGGAGAACGGCATAATAGGAAACAACAAAGGGAATGCAATTGGGCAGCAGCAGTGCTACGGCACGTCCCTTTCTGATGCCCGAATTCATCAGAAAAATGGAAAACCGTTCGATTTCCTTCTGCAGCTGCTCATAATTCATGACATATCCCTGGTAAAGAAGCGCGTGCGAACCCGGATTCTCGACTGCTCGCCGCTCGAGAATATAAGGCAGGCAGACTTCTTCAAAGGCGATGTGCTCCGGCACATCGCGCCTGTAAGATTTAAGCCAGGGCTTGTCAGAATATCCGATACATTGCCTCACGCTTCCACACCTCCCCTGGAGGCCGCCCCTTCCCGGTCTCCGGAAGGGTTGTCTCCTGCCGGAATGCAGGAATCTCCCTGCCTTTTTTACCGCATCGACGGTCAACTGTCATTGAAAAAAACAGAGAAGGCCCCTGTCTCTTATGGCAGGGGCCTTCTTCAATCCCTCATTCCTCAGCCGTGCATCAACGCGTTACTTCGTGCCGCGGCTGAGATATTTCTTTTTCGAACTTCAATTCCATGGACTGTTATGCACCTCTTTAGGCGCCTTCCTCTGGACTTGCCTCCTTAGCCGGCTCGATATCCATCGCCTTCCAGACGATCTCGGCGATATCCAGAGAAACCATGGTTTCCTCTTTCTTGCGGTCCTTGATTCCGTCACTCATCATCGTCAGACAGAAGGGACAGCCCACGGCGATCGTATCGGCTCCCGCCGCGATGGCCTGATCGGTTCTCATATCATTGATCCGCTCTCCGATATCCTCTTCCATCCACATCCGGGCGCCACCGGCACCGCAGCAGAAGCTTTTAGCCAGATTCCGCTCCATTTCCGTCAATTTCATACCAGGCACCGCCTTCAACACCTTCCTCGGTTCGTCATAAACCTTGTTGTAGCGGCCCAGGAAGCAGGAATCGTGATACACAAAGGTCCCGTTGACCGGTTTCTTCAGGGTGATTTTGCCCTTGCTAATGAGATCTGCAAGGATCTCCGTGTGATGATAGACTTCGAAATTACCGCCGAAGTGCGGGTAGTCCTTCTTCAGGGCGTTGTAACCATGCGGACAAGTAGCTATGATTTTCTTTACGCCGTATCCGTTCATGGCGTCGATGTTCATCTGCGCCAGGGTCTGATACAGGTATTCGTTTCCGCCCCTCATGGCTGAATCGCCGCAACAGCTTTCTTCCGTTCCCAGGATGCCGAATTTCACTCCGGCTGCCTGCAGAATCTTGGCAAAGGCGATGGTGACCTTCTTGCCGCGGTCGTCAAACGAGCCGGCACAGCCCACGTAAAAGAGATATTCCACGTCGGGATCTTCCGCCAGTGTTTTTACGCCGAGCTCCTTCGCCCACTCCGCGCGAAGGTGGGACCCCACACCCCAAGGATTGGAATTGTTTTCCATGTTCCTGTAAGTCAGCTGGAGCTCACCGGCAAAATCGGCCTCGGTGAGAACCTTGTATTGCCTCATATTGATGATCTTGGGCACATGTTCGATTGAAGCGGGACAATTTTCCACACAGTACATGCAGTTGGTGCAAGCCCAGAGCTCATGCATATCAATGACTTCACCCACCATGGCCTTTTCAGCTTCCGGAATCTGCATCTCACCGCCAACTCCCGCAGCTTTCTGAGCCGCGACAAACAGAGGGGCCCTTTCTTCCCAATAGGTCTTCAAATCCTGGATGAGCTTTTTCGGTGACAGTGGCTTTCCGGACAGATAGGCGGGACATCCGTCCTGGCAGCGGCCGCATCGTGTGCAGGAATCGAGGTCAAAATTCTGTTTCCAGGTAAACTCTTCCAGTTGGCCGATACCGAATGTTTCCGCATTCTCAAAATCTCGTATGGGTTCAATCGTACCGGTCGGTTTCAGGTCCGTGAAGAAGTGATTCGCCGACGTCGTGAAGATGTGGAGCAAGCGGGAGAAGGGAATGTAAGCAATAAAGGCCAGGGCGATAAAGGTATGAAGCCACCAGAAGAACTTATGGGCCGCTTCCGCTGTATCGGTTTCCATGCCGGTGAAGAAGTGCGACAGGAAATATCCCACGAACGACCAGTATTCCCATGGTGTCTCTTCGAGCGTGACGGAGATTCTCAATCCTTCAATGACAAATCCCGTAACAATAATCGCTCCAATGAGCAGCAGAACGATCGCGTCATCGGGACGATTATCCGGCTCGCCCTTGTAACCAAGCCGGTCCGGTTTCGTCAAATACCGCCTATGCACTGCCATGATAACGCCAACAAGAACAGCCAGGCCGAAGACCTCGTAAAGGAATGAAGCTGTCAGATAAACCTTCCCTCTCAGAAAGGCCACGCCGAGTGGCTCGGTAATGTGAAACTCCGTCGCATCGAAGGCCGCCCCGAAGATAAGCACAAAAAATCCAAAGAAAATCAATCCATGCATGATGCCGGGATAGGCGTCGGCTGAAGTTTTTACCTGCAACAGCGCGTTTTTCAGCAGCAGTTTAATTCTTTCGCCCATGTTGTCCATTCGCATTTCGGGCTTTCCCATCGCCTTCCACATCTGGTAGCGGCGATAAAGTCCGTAGCCGAATATACCCAGGGCTACCGCCGTAAAAAGAAAAAGGAAGGGCTCAAAATGTATATCATTCCAGTTCGCATTCCAGAAGATCTCCCTTCCTTCACTTCCAATACCTATAGGCTGTACCATAACTCCTCCCCATGTTCCATAGTGGCCAGCCTTCAGAATTCAGCCGCCTCCTCGCAAGAAAAGGCGGCTGAATAGTAAACGCTGGCCACTATCTTATGCTATCCCAGAAGTTTCTTGCACTCTTTTGCCAATTCCGGGACGATTTTATAGAGGTCATCAACAAGCCCGTAGTCCGCCTTTGAGAAAATCGGAGCCTCGGGGTCTTTATTGACGGCCACGATATACTTCGACGAGCTCATTCCGGCAAGATGCTGAATGGCGCCGGAGATGCCGCAGGCCACATAGAGGTTCGGGGAAACGACCTTACCGGTCTGCCCTACCTGGTCCGTCTGCGGACGCCAGCCTGAATCGACGGCTGCGCGGGATGCACCGACCGTGGCACCCAGGATGTTCGCAAGTTCTTCGAGAATGGCATATCCTTCCGGACCGCCCATTCCTCTACCGCCGGAAACGATGATGTTGGCTTCCGTCAGGTCGATCTTGCCGCTGGTGTCCTTCTGAACTTCGACAACCTTCGTCTTCAGCTGGGCGGGATCCAAGCCGGCATCAACCTTCGTGACAGCGCCGGCCTTGGCGTTCTCCACAGCGGGAAACACGTTGGGACGAATAGATGCCATCTGCGGGAACGTGGAGGTGACCACTTCACCGAAGCATTTGCCCGCATACATCGGGCGTACGGCAACCATCTTGCCGTCGGCAATTTTCAATTCCGTGCAGTCCGTGGCCAACCCGGTGGCCAGCTTGCCTGCTACACGCGCTGACAGGTCCTTGCCCTGCGCCGTGGCACCGAAGAGCAGAATCGCCGGATCGTTTTCCTTGACGATTTTGGCTACCGCTGCTGCATACGCATCGGTCGTATAGGGTTCCATGGCGGCATCGTCCACCACAAATACCTTGTCAACACCGTATTTTCCCAGTTCGCCTGCTATTCCTTCAACACCTGAACCCAGCAGAATGGCGCCAGCTTCGTCACCCAGTTCATCTGCCAGCTTCCGGGCCGTGCTCGCAAGTTCATAAGAAATCTTGCGGAATGCACCGTCCCTCTGCTCTGCTACTATAAATACACCTTTTGCCATGTTGATTTTCCTCCGCTAATTCAATAATTAGATGACCTTCGCCTCTTCTCTCAGCAGTTTGGCCAATTCTGCAGCCTTTGCCGCCGGTTCGTCACCGCTGATGATCTTTCCAGGAGGTCTGGCCGGAGGCGGCACCATTTTGACGACCTTGGCCTTTGACTCGAGGGTCACACCCAGATCGGCCACTTTTTTCACATCGACAGGCTTCTTCTTGGCTTTCATGATGCCGGGCAGCGAAGCATAACGGGGTTCGTTCAAACCCTTCTGCGCCGTAACCACGGCCGGCAGGGCGGCTTCGATGACAAAGGAGGCGCCTTCCACCGGACGGACGACCTTAACGGTCTTCCCGTCGGATTCCGCCTTGGTGACAACCGTCAGCTGGGGAAGATCCAGAAGTTCCGCCAGAATGGCCGCTACCTGGCCGGAGTCATCATCAATGGCTCTCTGACCGCAGAAAATGATGTCATAGGGAATCCCTTTGATTGCCGCAGCCAGGACGGAGGCGGTTGCATAGGCGTCCGCTCCCTCGTAGGCCGGATCATCAATATGAATGCCTTTGTCCGCGCCCATGGCCAGGGCGGTGCGGATGGACTCCATCGCTCTTCCCGGACCGAAGCAGACGATGGTGACGTCCCCGCCGAACTTCTCCTTATACTTTAACGCTTCTTCCACACCGAATTCATCATAGGGGTTCATGACCCACTTGATGCCGGATTCATCAATGCCGGAACCGTCCGGCTTTACCTTGATCTGTGCTTCCGTATCCGGAACCTGCTTTACACATGCAACAATATTCACATGTCCTCCTTCCGGGATGCTTCTCATGACGGACTGTTTCTCCGGCATGGGCACCCAACCTCGAAATTTTTTCTGTTATAGCGTCCGGCGCTGTACCCTGTTATCAGGGAGCAGCGCCGGTCGTTACCTCAAATTACAGTCTGTTCTTTACCAGATCATCCACAACGGCGGGATCGGCCAGCGTGCTGGTGTCACCCAGGTCGCCAAGCTCATTGGCGGCGACCTTCTTCAGGATGCGCCGCATGATCTTGCCGCTTCTCGTCTTGGGAAGACCATCCGCCCACTGAATCTTCTCAGGGGTGGCAATCGGGCCGATGATGGTCCGGACATAGGCGGTCAGTTCCTTCTTCAGATCATCCGAGGGCTGAACGCCGGTTTTCAAAGTAATATAGGCATAAATGGACTGCCCTTTGACCTCATGGGGATAACCGACTACGGCGGACTCTGCAACCTTCTCATGGGCGTTCAGGGTCGCCTCGATCTCGGCGGTACCCATGCGGTGACCGGAGACGTTGATGACGTCGTCGATACGACCGGTGATCCGGTAGTAGCCGTCTTTGTCGCGCAACGCGCCGTCACCGGAGAAGTAGTAGCCCGGATAGGGTTCGAAGTAGGTTTCCTCATAGCGTTTGTGGTCGCCGTAAATCGTCCGGGTGATACCGGGCCAGGCGGTCTCGAAGCAGAGGGCGCCCGTGGCTTCCATCTCTTTCTTCAGTTCGCCGGTCTGGTCATCGACCAGGGCGGGAACGACACCCATGATGGGCAGGGCCGGTTTGGCCGGTTTGATGTCAATGGCGCCGGGCAGGGGCAGGATCATGTGTCCGCCCGTTTCGGTCTGCCACCACGTATCGACGATGGGGCACTTGCTGCCGCCGATCTTCTCATAGAACCACTGCCATGCTTCGGGGTTCAGGGGCTCGCCCACGGAAGAGAGGACTCTCAGCGAGGACAGGTCGATCCCCTTCAGCCACTCGTCGCCTTCCTTGGCGATGGCGCGGATGGCTGTCGGCGCCGTATAGAAGGACGTGACCTTGTATTTCTCACAGACCTGCCAGAAACGGCTGTAGTTCGGATAGTTGGGAACACCTTCGAACATGATGGAGGTGGCGCCCAGCGTGAGGGGACCATAGACGACATAACTGTGACCGGTGACCCAGCCGATGTCGGCGGTGCACCAATGGACGTCTTCATCATGGAGGTCAAAGGCGAACTTGGAGGTGTAAGCGGCATAGAGGAGATAGCCGGCCGTGGTGTGGAGGGCGCCCTTGGGCTGCCCTGTGGAACCGGAGGTGTAAAGGACGAAGAGGGTGTCTTCCGCATCCATCTGCTCCGGTTCACAGTTGGCGTCCACCGTGGCCATTTCATCATGCCACCAGAGGTCTCTTCCCGGCGTCCAGTCGCACTGGATTTTGTCGCCCACGCGCTGGACCACGATGACCTTTTCCACAGTAGGACATTCCTTCAGGGCCAGATCGGCATCTTTCTTCTGGGGAACCGCTTTGGCGCCGCGGAAGGTACCGTCACAGACCACCAGGAGCTTTGCCTGGGAATCCTGGATCCGGACAGCCAGGGCATCGGAGCTGAAACCACCGAACACGATGGCATGGATGGCACCGATGCGGGTGCAGGCCAGCATGGCGATGGCAGCTTCGACCACCATGGGGGCATAGATGCAGACACGGTCACCCCTCTTGATGCCGTGCTTCTTCAGAACATTGGCGAACTTGCAGACTTCCGCATGGAGTTCCTTATAGGTATAGGCCCTCTGCTCGCCGGGCTCATTGCCTTCCCACTGAATGGCTACCTTATCGCCCTTTGTTGCCAGATGGCGGTCCAGGCAGTTGTAGGATACGTTCAGTTTCGCGCCTTCAAAAAACTTCGCAAAGATGGGGCCTTTGCGGATGTCAAAGTTGTAATCCATGACCTTGTCCCACTTCTTGTCGAAGGTCAGAAGTTCATCAGCCTGCTTCGCCCACCAAGCTGCCGGATCGGCAATGGATTCCGCATACAGTTTGTCATACTCTGCCCGGCCCTTCACCCAGGCTTTCGCCAATATTCTCTCAGGCACCGGATAGAACTCTTTCAATATCGACTCTTCTCCCATTTTTACCTCCCTTTAAGGTTTTGATAGTTTAAACACTGGTGCTTCTTGGACATTTCTAAACTGGGATGTACCCAATACATCATTAATAAAGCGGCCTTGAGCTCTGCGCAAACCCACCCCGTGACTCTTCATTTGGCGGATCATAAAGAAGGCATGGACGATGGATATAACACACGAGGGGCAAACCTCTAATGAACAAAATAAAAACGTTAATTAAATAAGGATTTTTTACCCCGGCGAGAATGCACGCGAGGGAAATAATGACTACAAACCACGGTGTTACGCGCCTTGCACTATATCAATGCGCCTTTGATGTCAAGTAATATTTTCGGCCCCGTACAGTGGTAAAGATTCACGCCCTTCCCGCAAAGTGTGTCTTTTTTGCCACGCTTGGTTTTCGCCATCCGCAAAGGCCTGCATGAATTTCCGCTACCGGCCCTTCAGGAGTAACTCCTTACAAGGGTTAGGCTAAGACAGAACGAAATGGTTTGTTTTTTCCTGTATTTCAGCGTTTTTGCAGTGCCTGAAATCGAAGGCCTTCCGTCTTTCCTGAGACAATTCCCCCGTCATCGCTATTTTATGGTATGCAATCTGCAGGCACTTTTCAGCATGAGGTAAGGGGTTTCGGCATTTTGCTGTTTTTCCCTTCATTACTTGACAGGGCTTTACCTTCAATGTTAGTTAGACTTGAAATTTTATTTGGAGACGTATCATCAATAACAAATGAAAGGGGGTTGATGCCGGGAGTAAGGAGAATATTAAAGTTGATGAAGGATTCGATTTAGAGGAATTGGAGATGGTTTTTTAATGCCCGTTGAAAAACCGGAAAAACAACAAATTATTGTTTCAGGAGGATACAATGAAGAAATTTTGGGTAGCGTTGATCGCTGTCGCAGTGGTCGCAGGCTTCGCCCTGAGTGCATCAGCGGCGGATGTCAAATTCAGCGGCTCCTACTACGTCACCGGTCTCTATGCGGATAACTGGGGCCTTGAGGATGATGATTCCGCAGGCGGCGTGTACGCTCAGAGGCTGAGAGTTGCAACGGCCTTCAAGATCGCCGAGGGATTGACCTTGAACACCCGCTTTGACGCCTTGGAGGGTCGTTGGGGCCAGTACGGTTACATGGGCACTGCTGTGGATCGCCAGGGCCATGACGTGGGAGGCCGAGATGCCGATGACAACAACATCGCCTTTGACCGCGCCTGGGTCAGCTTTGCCGTCCCCTTTGGTCAGTTTGATGTGGGTCGTCAGGCCCAGAACGAATGGGGAACCCGTTTCGCAAGCGACAGCTTTGATGCGGAAGCCATCCGCTTCTCCACCAAGAACGGCCCCTGGGAAGTCGGCGCCTTCTACGAGAAGCAGATCGAAGCCTACGGCGCTGAGGACTACGATAACATCGTCAGTGACGGCGGCGTCAACGACGGCGATCGCGACAACTACGGCGTTTATGGCAAGTACAAGTGGAACGGCGGCCTGGCCGGCCTCCAGATTCAGTTCATGAACGACGCAACCGAAAACTTTGCCAATCTCTACGGCGCTGGCGATTACAAGGCCAAAATCTGGACGCTTTCGCCCTATATGCAGGGCACCTTCGGTCCTGTCTTTGTGGAAGCAGAAATCAACTATGCATACGGTGAAGCTGAATCCGAGCTGGATTGGGATGATGTGGACATCCGCGCATGGAACGCCTTCATTCACGCCAAGGGCAATATCGGCCCCGCCTATGTCGGCGCCTTCTACGCCTATGTCTCTGGTGACGATCCCGACTCCGACGAAGAGATCGAAGGATCCAACTTCTTCGGTAGCAGCAGTTACCGTTCCGGTCTGCCCACAGGCGGCGCCATCTTCGATCCCTGCCTGATCCTCTGGGGCGCATACGCCAACAAGTGGCTGGGCGACAGCACGGCGAGATCCCTTAGTTTAGGTACCGATCATCATACCGGTGCGGTCATGGAAAATGCCCACCTCTTCCAGATTTACGGCGGTTTCAAACCGATTCCGAAACTGGACGTCAAGGCCAAGCTGAGCTACGCCTTTGCCGACGAGAAGCCGGACAACTATGATGATGACGACTACGGAACGGAAATCGACCTCACCGCCGCGTACAAGATTTACGACAACCTGACCTATACGGTCGGCTTCGGTTATCTGTGGGCTGGTGACATTTACAAGGGCGCCACCGACAACGATGTGGATGACACCTACCTGCTTATGCACAGACTGGATCTGAGCTTCTAAGCGGAGCCTCGTTTCGGATTTCCATTGTAAAGGTTCCATTTCAGCGCCCCGGGGCATGCCTCCGGGGCGCTTTTTTATCTCCCTTCTTGACCGGATCAGCACCCCATGATAACTACTTCAGTCGACCAAAAGCCCCTCTCAGCAGCCTGGATCGCCCGGAGACGGGTGCACCTTTTGCCCACCCAAAAAGGAGAAACACGATTCAAAAAATTTACGGGAATCTCACGGGCCTGAAACCCGTCCAACTCAAACGGCTGGAACAAATCTACCGGAGACGGGTGCCGCCTGATGCCATCGTCACACAGGAAATGGCCAGGCAGCTCACGGAACTGTCCCGGGAGCTCAACCGGCAGCTCGGGGTGTTGCTGAGCCGCCGCGGAGAAGTGGCCTTTGTGATCGTCGGCACACACCGGGACATCCTGATCCCCAGCCTGGAGGGATTCCGCTCCTCTTCCACCCGCTTCAAGGGTCTCCGTCTTGTTCACACCCACCTGAACCCCGAGCCCCTGAGCGCCGAGGACCTCAGTGACCTGGCCCTTCTTCGCCTTGATCTCATCTGCGTTGTGGAAGTCGGTCCCGACGGACTGCCGGGTTTCGTCTCCACCGCCCACCTGATTCCCGAAAACCCGGATGGCAGCTACTGGCTGATTGCTCCGCCGCAACGGATATCCGATTTGAAGGCGGACTTTCTGGCCTTCATAAACGCCCTGGAGAATGAGTTTGCCCGAACCCAGCGGTCCCGGAAGGTGGATTCCGCTGACCGGGCCATTTTGATCCGGGTCGAAACGAATCCCCTCTCCGACAGCGCGGGATCCCTGGAAGAGCTCAAGGAACTGGCCCGATCCTGCAATGTGGAGGTCTTTGATACGATTCTGCAGCATCGGACGCAACTCGACCCGAAATATCTCCTCGGAAAGGGAAAACTGGCCGACGTCATCATCAAAGCCCTGCAGATGGATGCCAATCTGCTCATCTTCGACCATGAGCTGACACCCGCCCAGATCCGTTCGCTTGCGGATTTTACGGAAATGAAAGTCATCGACCGGACACAGGTCATCCTGGACATCTTCGCCCGCCGCGCCCATAGCCGGGAGGGCAAGATTCAGGTGGAGCTGGCCCAGCTGAAATACCTTCTGCCCCGACTGGCGACACGCCACACGGGCATGTCCCGCCTCACCGGGGGGATCGGCGGCCGGGGACCCGGGGAAACCAAGCTGGAGATCAACCGCAGGCGGGTGCGGGAACGGATCCAGCACCTGGAGCAGGACATCCGCAATATCGAAAAGGCCAGGGGGCAGCGGCGGCTCAGGCGGGAACGGACAGGCCTGCCCGTGATCTCCATTGTGGGCTACACGAACGCCGGAAAGTCCACCCTGCTCAACACCCTTACAAAAAGTTCCGTTTTCACCGAAGACCTTCTCTTTGCCACCCTGGATCCCAAAAGCTCGCGGCTGCGGTTCCCCAGGGATGCGGAAGCCGTCATCACCGATACCGTGGGCTTCATCCGCGACCTCCCCACCGATCTCTTTTCCGCCTTCAAGGCCACCCTGGAGGAACTCTACGAGGCGGACATCCTCCTCCACGTCATCGACGTGAGCAATCGGAGCTTTGAAAACCACATTGCAGCGGTGGAAAAGATTCTGGAGGAAATCGGCATTTCAGGCAAGAAAACCCTGCGGGTTTTCAATAAGGCCGACCGCTTGGAGGACAAGGCCCTTCTTGGGATCCTCTGCCGGCGATTTCAGGCCGTCGCCGTTTCGGCTCTGCAGCCGGAGAGCCTGGGGCCGCTTCTGGAGCGCCTGGAGGAAATTATCTCGCCTCAAGATGCCGGCCGATGAGATCGGCATAACGCCGGGCCGCGCCGGCGTTGGCGGCGATGGCCAGCCGGCCCTGCTCGCCCCGGTGCTTTAACTGCTCGGGATCGGCAAGGAGAGAGAGTATCCGCTCCAGCAATTCCTTTTCGTCGGCAATAGAAATGCCGGCCCCTGCCTCTTCGAGGAGGGCCTTTTCCCCTTCAAAATCCTCCATTGACGGCCCGTACAAGACCACTTTTCCCCAGGCGGCCGCCTCCAGGATATTCTGCCCTCCCCGCGGGACGAGACTTCCCCCGCAATACACCACCGTGGCCAGGCTGTAGGCCTTGAACAATTCGCCGATGACATCCACGATCACGATGCGATCCCCCTTGCGCCGCCGTCCGCCGCCCATTTCGGATACCCGGAAGATGTCCTTGAAACCGGCCTGCCGGACCAGGTCGGCCACGGCATCCCCTCTTTCGATATGGCGGGGAACGAGGATCAGCTGAAATTCCGGATCAACCTCCAGCAGGCGCCGGTAAACGGCCAGGCAGGCAGCTTCCTCGCCTTCATGGGTGCTCCCGGCAACGAAAACAGGGCTGCCTGGCCGGATGTCGAGCTTCCGGGCAATTTCCGCCTGGAGGTTGTCAGAGGTCCGGGAGGCCAGGCTGTCATATTTGGCGTTGCCGAGGATCTGGACCTTTTCCCGCAAGGCGCCCAGTTCCACCACCCGTCGGGCATCCGTTTCCGAGATCATGCCCAGTCCGTCCAGCCCCTCCAGCAAGCCCTTCCAGAAAAACCGTGTTCGGCCGTAACGGCGGAATGAACGGGGGGAGATACGGCCATTGACCAGGACAACCTGCACTCCCCCGGCCCTGCACTGGGTCAGAAAGTTCGGCCAGAGCTCCGTTTCCGTAGGGACGAATACGTCGGGCCTTATGCGCCTGAGCATCTTTGCCACGACGAAGGGCAGATCCAGTGGGTAGTAGATGCGAGCCGTCGCCTGGGTAACGAGGCGATCCGCCATTTCCCGGCCCGTTTCCGTGCTCGTGGAAAGGACGAGACAGGCCCGGGGATATCTCGTCCGCAGTTCGGCCATCACCGGAGCGGCTGCAGTCACTTCGCCCACGGAAACGGCATGCATCCAGATGCGCGGGCTTCCGTCCAAGCCGGAAAAGACCTCCCCGTCCGGATATAAGCCCAGTTTGGGTCCGAGACTTTTGCGGTATTTTCCCGTAAGAACCATCCGGACGGCATAATAGGGAAGACCGGCAAGGGCGGCCAGAGGCAACAACAGATTATAGAGAAAAATCATTCTTTCAGCTCCATTCTTTCCCATGCTCACCGGGGATTTCAAGCCTCGAAGCGGAACGGACGGTTTCCGCTGCGCTTCGGCGCAGCGTTCCGCCCCCGGCGGTATGCATCAGATCCAGGGTTTTTCCTTGACGGCCCCGCTGAGATGTTGTAACCCTTTTGCTCAAACTCATTCAGGAATACGGTATTGCTTCATGAAAAAGATAGCCCCTTCGATCCTGTCCGCCGATTTTGGTCGTCTTGGCGAAGAAATCGCCGCCGTAGAAGCCGCCGGAGCAGACTGGATTCATATTGATGTGATGGACGGCCACTTTGTGCCCAACATCACCATCGGGGCACCGGTTGTCCGGTCCCTGCGGAAGTACACCCGGCTGCCCTTTGATGTCCACCTGATGATCGACCGACCGGAAGCGTATCTTGACGCCTTTCTCGACGCCGGCTCCGACGTCCTTACCGTTCACCTGGAAGCGGCAAATCATCTGCACCGCACGATCTCCCACATCAAGGAGCGGGGCATCCGGGCAGGCGTCTCAGTCAATCCGGCGACGCCGCTGTCCCTTCTGGAAGACATTCTCCCCGATCTGGATCTGCTCCTCATCATGACCGTAAATCCCGGATTCGGCGGACAGCAGTTTATCGACAGCATGCTGCCCAAGATCCGCAAAGCCAGGGCCATGATTTCAGCCTCCGCTCCTCACGTACTGATCGAAGTGGACGGAGGGATCAACCTGGACAACATTTCCACCATTGCCCGATCCGGAGCGGATGTACTGGTTGCCGGATCAGCCGTTTTTTCCAGCGATCATTACGGCCAGACCCTTGCTGCCATGCGTTCTGCGCTGAAATGCCCCCCGGATTGCGTGTTCCCAACCGCCTGAACTTCCTGGAATCGGGAACTTCTTCCCGTCTCTTTTCTGCTATGCACATCATCATCGACGGCTATAACCTGATCCGGCAGAGCGAAACCTTCCGCCGCTTCGAAAAGCAGAGCCTGGAAGCCGGAAGGCGGGCGCTCCTTCAACAGGTTTCCCTGTACCGGCAACAGAAGGGACATCGGATCACGGTTGTCTTTGACGGATGGGAAAGCGGTTCCCCTTTCGAGGAGCGGGACCGCCAGGGAGGAATCACGATCATATACTCCCGCAGGGGAGAAAAGGCCGATGATGTCATCAAGCGCATGACGTTGCATCTGGGTGAGGAAACCGTTGTTGTGACGTCGGATCGCGATGTCGCAGGGTTTGTTCTTCGAAGGGGAGCAACAGCCTTATCCTCTCCGGAGTTCGAAGCGGTGATCGCCAGGACAGCCGCTTCAGAAAATTCTCCGGCCATTGCCGATGGCCCTCCAGAAGAAACGGAGGAGGAAGAGGACCGGAAACCCGGGGGCACCCGCAAGAAAGGGCCGGCCCACCGGCTGTCCCGCCGAGAGAAAGCAGCTCGAAGCCGCCTGAAAAAACTTTAACCCGCCTCAGGTCCGGCAGACATCGAACACAAACCGTTCCAGCATCAGGTCGGGATCTCTAGCCGTAGACTTCATGGCGAGATCCATCGCCAGCAGATCCTCAAGATGCCGCCTCAGCCGCTTTTCCGAAAAATTCTCCGAAATCCTGAGGGTGTTGAAGGCCACATAGGGGTGCTGATCCGCCAGCTCAATATGAATGTCCCCCGCCTGCCCGGACCAGGTCTTCAAGATGGGATAAATCGACTTTGTATAACGCCCGTAATCCATCCGGGGCGAATATCCGGGCAGCGCCCCCTTGTCCCGCAGCCATCTTGCATGCAGAAGCAGCCGGAATTCCCGGATGAGCATGGCAAGAATCGCCAGGGGGTGACTTCCCTGATCCTTTAAACGCCGCAGGAGCACCAGCCCCTTCTCCAGGTTCTTCTCTCCAAGCGCCGCGGTCAGATCGAAGAGTTTATCCTCCCGGGTCCGGCTGATGACTTCCTCAACATCGGAAGCCTCAATCATGCTGCGCTCCCCCGTATAGGTGACCAGCTTTTCCAGGGCCGCCATGGAGGTCCGCAATTGAAAGCCTGTTTTGCTTCCCAGGACCTCCCATGCCCCGGGAGTCATCCCTTTCCCCTTGTCCGCCAGGAAAGCCCTGGCTGAATCCATCACGGTATTTTTTTGCCGCGCTTCGCCTTTCTCAACAGAAAAGTTCAACACCCGGCCCAGCTCACTGACCGCCTTGAACAGCCTTTTCCGTTTATCCACGGTCTCTGCCGTCAAAAGGAGAACATTGCCCTGGGGAAGACCTCTGCGCAAAATACTTTCCAGAAAATCCGCATCACTGACGGCGGCGCTTTTGCCGCCCAGCCCCAGACCTGTGCACACGTCGATCATTCGGGGCAGCCAATTGGCGCGCTCCTCACCCGGGTCTCCCTCTACCGTCTGCTGCCAGTCCTGGTTGGAAATGGCCTTCCATCCGTCCTCCCGAAAATCGTCAAGAGTCCATCCGGCAATCCCGAGAAAAGTCATGAAGTTCTTTGCAGCCTGCTGCGGGTGGGCATTCATCTGCTGGCGGATCTGCCTTACCAGATCGCTGAGCGTCTTTCGGGAATGAAAGAGTCTCGTGCGGCGGACGGCGACAACCTTTCTTCCGGGAATCAGGGGCGGGCTCAGGAGATCTTTGCCGATCTGTTCAGGATCTTCATCCTCGCCGTCCAGAACAAAGAGGTTCAACGTCTGATCTTCTGGAGGGAGCAGTGCGTTGACGATCTTTGAAAAGGCGTCATGAATTTCGTATTCTGCATCACCATAAAGCAGGTAGCAGGGCGCCGTCCCCCCCTTCTGGAGGTCGGCAAGCACTCTGCGCAGAGAATTCCCCGATTCTTCCGTTCGGATAGCCATGTCTCCAGGGTAAGAAAAAATTACAGGATAACGAATCGCTGAATGTATCGAACGGCTTCATCAGGATCGTCCGTGATCCGGATAAGGTCAAGGTCTTCAGGCAGGATCATATTCTCCTTCAGCATCGTGTCGCTCATCCATTCCATCAGTCCCTTCCAGTAGGAACTTCCCAGCAGAACGACGGGAAAACTTTTGATGCGTCGAGTCTGAATGAGCGTCAACGCTTCAAAGAGTTCGTCCAATGTGCCATACCCTCCGGGGAATATCACGTAGGCCACGGCATATTTTACGAACATCACCTTGCGGATGAAGAAGTATTTGTAATCAATACTGACATTCGCATAAGGATTCGGCTTCTGCTCAAAGGGCAAACGGATATTCATCCCCACGGATTTTCCGCCGCCTTCGGAAGCCCCCTTATTGGCTGCCTCCATCACGCCAGGTCCGCCGCCCGTGATCACGCTGAACCCCTTTTCCGCCAGGCGCTTTGCCAGGGATTCCGCCTGCTGGTAGCAGGAGTCCCCCGGCTTGACACGCGCAGAGCCGAAAATGCTGACGGCGTTTCTCAACGTGGAAAGCTCTTCGATGCTTTCTACAAATTCGGCCATAATGCGGAATATCCGCCATGACTCCTCAATCGAAAGGGCATCTACGAGATACTGCTTCTCTACCTTGGCCATAAACTCCACACCATGCCGAAACACAGATTTCCTGCAGGACGACAAAGGCGGTTGCTCATGCGGTCAACACACCGCCTGCGTCATTTTTATAAAGGCCCACTGGAAAAACCCTATGTTCACCCGTTACTCATCACAGCAAAGCGATTCATGAACTTCCGCTTACGCGCTTCTTCTTCTCTGGACCTTTGCAAAGCGGCGCCGCGCTTCAATGGCCTTCCTCTTGCGTTTAACGGATGGCTTCTCATAGGCCCTGCGGACTTTCAACTCCTTGAACAGTCCACTTTTAGAAAGCTTGTTTTTCAAAATCTTCAAGGCCTTTTCCACATCATTGTCGAACACTTTAACTTCCAAATCATATCTCCTTCTAATATTTATGGATTTTCTGAATAATGGTTCAAATTATACCCCTTTGACTCCTTACTCTCCCCCGGGCTCGAATCCCTGAATGACAACATCTCAGGAAAAGCCCAAACAAGGGCGCGGCCACAAGAAATGTACCGGCGTGTCATTTCAGCTCCGCATCGAAGGCATGCTTTGCCGGCAATTCTGCCAGCTCTTCAAGCTACGACTCGTGTCCGCCTGCAGCGCCGCTTCGTCACCTTAATTTAAATTCTGAAACTGGAATTGCGGAAAAGACAGAAGACTCTTATCTTATTTCGTTTAAGCTTCGGGTCGATGGGCGGAACCTGAAATTCAATAAGACTCAAGCGTGAAAGGTGGATTCAAGACATTTAAGACCAAAAGCGGCCAACCCGCTCATATCGGTAACGGATCTTGCCGAATCAAATGCCCCATCAACTAACCCTCCGTCTCTGTTATATAAAAAAAGGGCAGCACGGATCATGATTTCTCACGCCGTAAACCACCCTTTGCTTTTACCAATATGTTTTACCACACTCCTTACGGGGCAACTCTGCCTTTATTGAATATGAAAAACCCTTCGCAATCTTTTCAAATCATCTCTTTAACACAACGAGAGATCTTTGCAATCTGCTCTCAAAAAGGAACAGGCTAACGACAAGATAGATGCTTTCTATACGCAATATTGCTGTAAATTGCAACCTAAAAAATTTGAGGCATCCAAAAAAATATCAGAACCGCTATCAATCCTCTTCCTGGGCAATGTAATCCTGATAATCCCTGATCTCCAGAAGATCGTCCAATTCCTCTGTATCCTTCATCTCAATCACCACAATCCAGCCGGCATCGTAAGGGTCACTGTTCAGAATGGTCACGTCATCCAGAATGTCCTCATTGATATTGACGATTTCTCCCGACAGGGGTGAAACCAGCTCAAAAACGTCGTTCGTAGACTCTATCGTCCCGAAAGGTTCATCTCTTTCCACAACGATATCCCCCTTGGGCAATTCGACCTCATCCACTTCTCCAAGCTTTTCCTGGGCATACTCTGTAATACCCAGGGTAGCCATATTGCCGTCAACGGCAACCCAAATGTGTTCGCGACTATAAAGAAGATCATCCGGAAACATTTTCATAAATTAACACCCTGTTTGTTGAATTTATAGGATTATCAGATCTTTCGGCATTTTTGTCAGGACCTCAGCTCCGTCCTCGCGCACCAGAACGGTGTCTTCGATCCTGATTCCCCATTGACCGGGGATATACACTCCCGGTTCTATGGTTATAATCATCCCCTCGGAAAGAACCGTGTCGGTATTCCTCGATATCCTCGGAGCTTCGTGAACCTCCAGCCCGACGCCGTGGCCGGTTCCATGGGTGAAAAAGGAATCCAGGCCGTATTGTGCCAGGCAAGCCCTTGCAATATGATCAATGCGGCTGCAGGTAACGCCGGAGCGGACTTCATCCAGGGCCCTGTCATGAGCCTCCTTCACTCTGGCGTATATTTCCCGTTTCCTGTCATCCGCAGACCCCAGACAGAAGGTGCAGGTTTCATCGGAGCAATATCCATCGACAACCGCTCCATAGTCTACAACAATCAAATCGCCGTATTCCAGAATTTTTCGACCGGGTTTCGCGTGGGGCAATGCGGCATTGGCTCCTGACGCCACGATCGTTTCAAAGGCCATTCGTTCCGCTCCAGCCCTCTTGGCCCCGAAATCAATCTCCAGGGCAAAATCAAGCTCAGACATACCCGGACGAATTGTTCGGGACACGGCTTCCAGCACACCGGCGGACAGCTGCGCAGCACGGCGGATACAGGATACCTCCCGATCTTCCTTGACTGCCCGAAGCGAATACAACTCCTCCGACAGAGGCGTCAAGTTTTCTTTTCGAAACCGCTCCGCCAGCTTCTGGTAGAAATCGTAACTCACCGCAGAGGCTTCGAAGCCAATGCGATCCCCCTCTCCCTGGCCCAGAACGGCTGCGATGCCATCCACCTTGTCCTGAAAGCAATAGATATCGGCGCCTTGAACTTCCTCCTGCGCCTGGGTCACATATCGTCCGTCAACCAGCAAAGTGATCGCTTGTGGTCGAATCACCAGCACCCCGTCAGTTCCGGTAAATCCCGTCAAATAGCGGATATTATGCAGGTCAAAGAGCAGAAGCGCTTGAACGCCGCCCTGGGAAAAGTGTTCGGAACACAAGCGGGACAAACGGATTTGATAATCCTTCAGTTCAAAACGCATAACGTCTTCTTTTCTGGAGGCGATTCAGCCAGAGATTCAAGGTTTCGATCACTTTCTCCCGCTGCCGGATATGAATGGCTTTTGTTGCCGAAGAGTTCTTTGAAGCCAGGACCCTGTTCAACCTTTCCTGAATGGCCTGGTCGTCGGGATTCTTGATCAACATCTGTATCAGGAGAGATTCCGCCGCATCCAGATGCCCCTGGCGGATGTACAGGTCCGCCATCGTCAACGTTTGCAGACCTGCCGTCATGGGAGGAACGGAAGCCTCACCTGCCTTGAATTCCTGGATGGAATCCGGTTGATCCTCCTCAAGCATCCGAAGCTTGCCGGATACCTCCCGGGAAAGATCGGAATCGGGGTTCAACGCCATAAACCGACGAAAAAATTTGGCCGCTTCCTGGTTCAACCCCCCCTTGAAACAGATATCCCCCATGCAGGCAAAGACACGCGACAATCCCAATACCGTCATTTCCACATCCTCAACAAGGGCTGCGGCTTCTTCGAGTTTGCCCAGTCGCATGCAGGCATGGCATTGAACCAGAAGTGCATCAACGTCCCCGGGATGCTTTTCCAGCCAGATTTTTACCGCCTCCAAGGCGCCCTCATAATCGCCCTGTTCAAGCAGAGTTTGTGCTACGGGGAAAAATGCGGATCTATCCATATGGAATTCTTACCGTATTGAGAATTTTGACGTAATGGAGGTATGATTCGACTTGAACTAGTCTGCCTACAGTTGGAGGAGCTATCACAGCCTGGATGGCATGTCAAGACAGATGCGGGAGTTTCTTTCATGCTTCGGAATAGCGTGTTGCTTCAAGCATTCCGATAGCCTGTGACATCCCGGGCTGCGCGCGCCGGCATCGGCATCAATGGCTCGACGTATGCCTGTGCAGGCAAGTACTCTGCCCTGAAGCCCCACTATCCGCTCCGGCGTGGAGCGGAGTTTATTTGCCCCGCTTCCCCTGGTCGATTTTTGTCAGGGTTCCGCCTTCAAAGGAAAGGCGGTACACGAAATCATTGGAGCCTCTGTTGTAATACCACGTTTCCGTCACCCGCTCTTTATCGTTCGTCCTGCGGGCAGTACGTTTTGCTTTCTCAGAGTGCCTTTCACTGCCCTGCGAACGTTCGCTGCTTTTGCGGACGACGGTTCTTCTGGCCTTTCCTCGGACTCCCGTTTCATGACGATACGTAGGGTCTCCACAGCGTAACATGACATCCACCATGCTGTCTCCCAGGGACACCATGTCATGTCCGCATCGAAATGTTCCTGATGCGGATGCCGCCGCCTCCCCGGAGCGCCCCATGCCAAGGACTACGAGCACCAATACAACGGTGAGGATTGTTTCAAAGGCCCATTTCACGATGCGACTCATTAATGTTTGCCGATAAGACTCGCCTTCGCCACTGACGGAGAATCTACATCCGGTATAATTTTGGGGGTCACAAAGATCAAGAGCTGCTTCCTCGTCTTATCGATGCTCTCTGATTTGAAAAGCCAGCCCAGGACAGGGATCTTGGAAAGCCATGGCACCCCGCTCATCCCCCTGTCGTCGGTCGTTTTGGAAACACCGCCAATGACCACAGTCGTGCCGTCTTCCACAACAACCTTGGAATCCACCTCATTTTTAATAATGGGAATATTTCCATTCAAGTCTGCAGATTTTGAATAATCCCCCCTGTCGTTGGTGGCATTGATGAGCATGGAAATCCTGCCATCCGGCGTAATGGTCGGGGTCACTTCCAGCTTCAGCAAGGCGTCCTTGAAACTGACCTTGGGGTAAGAGGCCCCCCCTGAGGCTTCATAAGTGGTATAAGGGATTTCTTCGCCCTGTTTGATGGTTGCCTTAACACCGTCCATCGTCGTTACTTTGGGAGTGGAGATGATTTTACCCGAACTCGTGGATTCCAGCGCGGCGATCTGTGCCTCTAGCACGGCATTTGCGCCGCCGATCACAAAGCCCAGGGTCGGCGTTCCAACAAGAGCCCCCGGCAGGTTAACGGCTGCCTGCGATCCAACGGGATCGGCGGTTATCCCTTTTGGATACGGATAAAAGACAGGGTTCATCTGCCCCTCAGTTTTATTCGTATTGGTACCCCATGCCGTCTGAGAGGAATAGTTTCCTACGCGGGCATTAAACTTTCCTCCCCATGAAACTCCAAGGTTTCTGACAAAATCATCGCTCGCCTCAACAATTTTCGCCTCGATCGCGATTTGTCGAAGCTTCCCCTTTTCAGCCAGGAGCTGCTGTTCCCGTGCTTTTCGGGCCAACTCCGCCTCAATCTGATCCTTTTCGGCAGCTTTCCGCGCCTGTTCATCCTTTTTCTTCTTTTCCAGGGTCATGACGCTGATGACGCTGCCCATTTCCTTTTTCGCCATGCCGTAGATATCCAGGATGGTCTCCAGGGCCTGATCCCAGGGGACATCTTTCATGTGAATGCTGACGGACCCCTTCACGTCCGGCCCGGCAACAATGCTGACCCCGCCCGTCTCCGCCAGAAGGCGAAGAACCGCGCGCATATCGGCATCCTGAAAATCCAGGGATATTTTCTGAGCACTGGGCCGGACTTCGCCAAACCCGCCTTTGGGCGGAACATTTCCTGTTTCCTGATTGTCCGCCAGTTCGGCCTCGTTCGAACTCCGGGGCGAATGGTAAAAAGCTTTTGCCTGGGCCACTTTTTTCATCATGGCAGATTTTTCCGTTTCTCCCAAGGTGGCCACATTGAAATCCACGATAACGTTTTGCCCCTCCTGACGCACGCTGTAGGGAACCGGCTTCTGCAGATCGACGGTTGCATAAACCCAGGGAACATCCTTGATGGTTCTCTGCTCGGCGATAACCTGCCTGATATTGATCATGGCGTCATCACAAAATGGCCGAAGAAGGAGTTCCGGCACCTGCAGGTTTTCCATTTTCAGCAAAACGGCGTTTCCCGGCTCTTCATCCACCTTGAACTTCGAGATCTTGGTGGCAATAAAGGTGACCCGTTCTCTGCCCTTTACCTGGTCCAGAGTGATATTTTCAAGATTTCCAGCATCCCCGGCCAATGCTACGGCACCGTCAACCTTCACGGCGGCCTTCTCAGCTACAACATTTTCTGCTGAAACCCCCTCTGGAAAAACCCACAAGGAACTCAACAACAAAGCAATTCCCAATCGTTGCCCTATTTTTTTCATCTCATCCTCACTTCACTCCACTTTTTGAAGCTTCAACGGAATAAGCTGCGCCTTATACTGCCCTTTGCCTGCCGCTATTCTCTCTTGAACAATCACACGATCTTCCAAAATCCCGATGACCTGCCCTCCATTCAGACCGATGATGGTCCCAACGGACAAGGGGAAAAAATTACCGCGGGCATTGGTCACAATCGCCGTTCGGCCCTGTTCTGTCCCTGCAATTCCCACCAGTCTGAATTCATTTACCGATGCTCTCTGTAAAGGGAAGATGGACAGGGGCTTGACTTTCTTCACAGCCTTCCGTTTTTTCAGAGAAAGCTCCTTTTCCACGAAAGGTTCAAAAGGATCGGGCTTCCTTGAGACGTTGTAAGCGTAGCTGATTGTAAACGGCTCTTGCGTTCCTGAAACACCAGGATCGCTTACGGGCTTGGAGGATGATGTCACACCCCACCCCTGGGCGGTTCCGATCGTCAAGCTCAAGAACACGCCGACGATGAATGCGCCGGAGAATCTACGGCTTTCCTTCGATCTTCTTCTTCGCATGTTCATCCTTCTTTTCCAGAAACATGTAGGTTTTTACCAGACAGGCCGTGTTCAGGATGCGGCCCGTTCCCTTGGATTCCTTGGACTCTTCCATCAGAAAATCTCCAATGTTGACAATGCGGGGCATCCCGGCCATCTTCTGAAAAAAGAGTACAGTGTTATGATAACGGCCGACAACACCCATCTTCACAGGAATTTCCTCGTAAAATCCCCCCGCTTCCGTAACCTTGCCATCGGAGGGCTTATCGCCCGGCTTATGATCGGCCGTTTTGGACTCATTCCCTTTTGCCGCTCCCTGCTTGCCGTCGCCCTCCTTTGGATCGGCAGCCTTCTCAACCGGTTCAAAGAGAACGGATTCAACGCCGGCATTTTTTCCAGCCATGGCGATCTCGTAGAGCAAAGAGGGCATATCCTTTTTTTCAGGAAGCTTGGCCATTGCCACTTCAAATTTCTGCTTCAGGAGTGCCACTTCCTTGACGTATTTCTGCTTCTGGCTGGCAATGCGCTGCTTTTCTTCCACCTTCTGAGCAAGCTCTTCAGCCTGCGACTTCAGATTTACCCGAGTTTCCAGCGCAGTTGAAAGGAAAAAGGACCAGTATAAATAGCCGGCTAGCAGCAGGAATCCCCCTGCCAGGAGCGCTTTTTTCTGCGGAGAAAGCTTTTTGATATCATCCAGCGAGATAGCCATGGATCAAATTCCTTGTTTTTTAATCTTGCAGTTCAAGACAAACTGATGGAATTTCATTCCCGAATAGTCTTTCTGTGTGGAGGAAACCAGATCGACAGCAGAGAGAAAACTTCGGCCTTCCAGATTTCTCATAAAGCGGGACAGAACCATATTGTTCCGGGCAACCCCTTCCAACTTCAGTTCCGTCTCCTTGAGGGTTATCCGGTCGATCCAGGCATCCCCGATCGGGACGGAGGAGTTCAGATCGTTCAGATAACGAACCGGAGCCAGCCGATTCTCTTCCAGGCGGGAAATAACGGAAAGCTTCTTCTCAAGGACATTTTTGTCCTTCTTGAAAATTTCAACCTCGCCGGCAATTTTATTCAGCCTGGCCAAGGCCTCTTCCTTTTCCTTAATATCCCCTTCGTAGCTTCGAATGCTGGAAATCATGAACAAATGGATGCCGCCAAGGATCAGAAGAAGAGCCAGGAATGAACCGCCGAAAAGAAAAATCTGCTTTTGAAAACCAGCTTGCTTTTTTTTCTCTCGATAGGGAAGGAGATTGATCCGAATCATTTATCCTCCACCCGACGCAGGGCCAGCCCCATACAGACAGCCAGAGCCGGCCCAATCTGCCCGACCAGAGAAGCGTCGACATGTTTGTTGTTGATGGTAATTTTTTGAAAGGGATCGAAGACTTCCGTATCAACACCAAGCCTTTGCTGAAGGTCCTGTGCAATGCCGGGCAACTTGGCGCCGCCACCTGAGAGCAGGACATTCTTGATGTAATCCCCGCCGAAGGTCGATCGAAAGAATTCAATGGAGCGCTCAATTTCCGCACAAATAGGATCGGCATATTCCATGAGACTCGCCGAAAACTCATCCGCGCTCAATCCACTTCCATCAGGCCCCTCTGTCTTGATCCGCTCCGCCTCATCAAAGGAAACACCAAGCCTTTCCGCCAGAGATTCCGTTACGATATTTCCGCCCAGTGTAAAATCCCGGGTGAAAATGGAAGCGTCATTCCTGACGACGTTGATGTTGGTGATAGAGGCACCAATGTTGACGAGGGCGACAATATCATTCTCGTCAAAATCATAATTTTCCTCATAGACGGTTTCCAGTGCGAAGGAATCCACATCCATGATGGCGACATCCAGTCCCGCCGCTTGAAGGGCATCCGTATAGCTGTCGATAATGTCCCTTTTCGCAGCAACAAGCAATACATCCAACTGATCGGAGTTGTACTCATTTTCACCAAGGATCTGAAAATCAAAGTTGACCTCTTCCATGTTGTCGAAGGGCAGATACTGCGCGGCATCCTCACGGATCATATCGCGCATTTCCTCTTCTTCCATCGTCGGAAAGCCTACCTTTTTGATGATGACGGAATGGCCGGAAAGGGAGGTGACAATCCCTTTGCGGAGATTGCCCGATGTTTTGAAAAGTTCTTTGAGTTTTGCCGCCAGCAGGGAGGAATCGTTAATAATGCCGTCGACAATGATGCCCCTGGGAAGAGGAAGCTGTGAAAAGCGGTTCAGGACATAGCCGCCTTTAGGCAATTCCAGGATCTCGGCAAGCTTCAGTGAACTTGAACCGATGTCAAGACCTGCAAGATGCCTGCTGCCCGGAAATAAACTTTTTAAGTCTAGCAAACCTTTAAAGTCCAGCATCGCATACCCGGAAGAAAAGTCCTAATGTGTTGAATCCTCTATTTGGCGAACTGATAGACCCTGTCGCCCTCTTTCACCATTCCCAGCTCGTTTCTCGCAATGGTTTCCATGTAGGAGAGGTCATCCCTGAGCAACGCAATCGTGTTCCTCAGTTGAACATTCTGAAGAACGATTTCCTGGTTTTCTTTTTTCAGGGAAGAAAGCCGTTTCTCCATCATGTAATTGTCAAGCAATCCGCGATTGCCGAACGTGATGAGCAATCCCATCAGAAAAACAAACAGGGCAAGATATCGACCGATTTTCATTCGAACGTTCTCCTTGTTTCAGAGTTTGGGAAGGAAACCGTAAGAAACGAATTATCTGAGGCAGTCGACTTCGTCATGTTCCTGTTGTGACCAAACTACAATCACAAATTATGCCATACTACATCAGATAATTCTTAATCTCCGGCAGGCAGGAGTTGTTGTGGTTCACCCAGGAGAAAATTACCGCGTTCGATCTCTTCCTTGAGAAGTTCACAGATCTCCCGGGCTTTGTAATAACTGGAGAGAGGAGCAGTTGAAACCTTTTTGCCGTTTAATTCAATACCCCCGCTGCGTAGATCTTTATAGCTGACTTCCCCCAGACTTTTGGCCGCACCCTTGGGGTAATCCATGCCATAATCGTAAATCTGGGCAAAGAGATCCTCATCCTTGACCGCGGTGTAACGGGCCATTTCCTCATCGAGGATCGGGATCGGGATACCGATGCCGACATACAGCGATACCCCGTAGCCCATGAAACTTGCCCCGACCAGCCATTCGGGGCTCATTTCCCTGAGGTTTCCGATTGTGGCGATCGTTGCGGCGCCTTCCTTGGGTACTCCGTTCTTTCCCCGAATTACATTGGGATTGTGCTGGGTACCCGGCCAGGCGACAAAGCCCTGGGCGCCGCCGAGAAAGATTCTTGTTCCGATACCGATGGTTCTGTAGTAGGGGTCATTGAAGAGGGGACTGAGCTGGCCAGATGTGGCATAATTTGCATTAGCCATCCGGGGGCGGAGCACTCCCATGTAAGTGTAAATGGTCGTGTCCGACATATTGACGGCACAGTTATAATTTTGATAGGCATTCCGGGGATTGAAAAGGATGGCGTCGCGGAGATCGTTCAGGGTGATGTTTTTTTCAAACTTCCGGGATGGATAACAATCCGTGCCGTAACCCTCCGCCCGGAGGCGAATCAGATTCCCCGAAACAAGATCCTGAATGACGTGCCCTCCGCCGTAATTGAATTCGCCGGGATAGACACTGTTGAGCGGATCGCCTTCCACAACTTCCGTGGCGCCGAGATAACAGTCTACGGCCGCAATACCGCCATAGGCAAGAACGTCATTAAGCCATACTCTGGAGGCACGAATTTTTGGCGAAGTGTGTCCGAAATTGAGGAAAGCTCCCGAGGAGCACATGGGGCTGAAGGTCCCGGTCGTGACCACATCGATTTTTCTGGCCGCTTCGACATCGCCATGACGCGCCACGACTTCGATCATCTCCTCGGCGGTTACGACGACAGCCTTTCCCTGCTTTATCTTCTCATTAATCTCCTGATACGTCTTGTGGACTCTGTGCCTCTTCATGACTTCAAACCTCAGGATGTGCCGGAATGGCCAAAACCGCCGTTTCCCCGGACGGTGGATTCCAGGTCGCAGGATTCAGTCCAGGCTGCCCGGCAGACTGAAGTGACGACCATCTGGGCAATACGGGCTCCCCGGGAAATCAGAAAGGGTTCTTTGCCGTGGTTGATCAGCAGAACGCCGATTTCCCCCCGGTAATCGGCATCGATCGTACCGGGGGAATTGACCAGCGTAATGCCGTGCTTTAAGGCCAGACCACTGCGGGGCCGGATCTGGGCTTCGAACCCCTCCGGCAGCGCGATGATGAGGCCCGTGGGAATCAGGGCCCTCTCCCCCGGACCGATCAGCACGTCCTCCGTTACAGCCGCATGGAGATCCATTCCAGCTGATCCTGCCGTCGCATACTGCGGCAGGGAAAGCCCCGAAAAATGGGGTAGCTTCCGAACGGGAATCCGGATCTCTGTCAGCGCCATGGGGCGCTCACAACATCCGCAGAAGTCACACTTCTGCTCCCAGGGCATCCTTTCGACTCAAGCGGATTTTACCCTGTTTGTCCACTTCCAGAACCTTGACGATGACCTCATCACCTTCGTTGACAATATCCGTCACCTTATTGACCCGCTCCTTAGCCAGTTGGGAGATATGGAGTAAGCCCTCGGTGCCCGGTAATATTTCAACGAAAGCGCCAAAATCAACAACTTTTTTGACGGTCCCGCGGTAGATTTTTCCCACTTCTGCGTCTTCCGTCAGCCAGCGGACCATGGCAATGGCTCTGGCCGATGCCTCCATATCGCTGGATGCAATCGTCACCGTGCCGTCATCTTCCACGTCGATGGTCACCCCTGTCTCGCTGACGATCTGGCGGATATTCTTGCCGCCCGTACCGATGACGGAACGTACCTTATCCGGCCGCACCTTCACGGTGGTAATCCGGGGGGCATAGATGGATATTTCCTTCCTCGGTTCGGATATGGTTTCCCGGATCTTTCCAATGATGAAGAGCCGCCCCTCCCTCGCCTGAGCCAAAGCCTTTGTGAGGATATCCCGATTGATCCCGTCAATTTTTATGTCCATCTGCATGGCAGTTATTCCCTTCCGGGTTCCACAGACCTTGAAATCCATGTCACCGGAATGATCCTCATCCCCGAGAATATCGGAAAGGATAACGACCTGATCCCCTTCCTTAAGAAGTCCCATAGCAATGCCCGCCACCACGTCCTTGATGGGAACGCCGCCATCCATGAGACAGAGAGTACCTCCACAGACCGTAGCCATCGACGAGGATCCGTTGGAGGAAAGGATCTCGGAAACAATGCGAATGGTGTAGGGAAAGTCTTCCTGGGAAGGGAGCACCGGCATCAGGGCCTTTCTGGCCAGATTGCCGTGTCCGATTTCCCGCCGGCCCGGGCTTCTCAGCGGCTTGGCTTCACCGACGCAATAAGGGGGAAAATTGTAATGGAGGATAAAGGAACGCGTCTCTTCTCCGGCAACATAATCCAGCCGCTGTTCATCCGATGATGTGCCCAGCGTAAGAGCGGCCAGGGACTGGGTCTCTCCACGGTTAAAAAGGCCCGAACCGTGGGTTCTGGGCAGAACGCCTACCTCCGCACTGATGGCGCGGATATCCGCATAGGATCGGCCATCGATCCTCGTTCCTTCCCCTAAGATCATGTCCCGTACAATCCGCTTCTCCAGGGCTTCAAGTGCGGCCGCCACCGGTCCGCGCAATCCCGCATCATCGGCTGTCATGCTCTTAAGAACAGCCTCCCGGATAGAATCCAGGAGGGCATGACGGTCCAGCTTTCTCGCTATCCGGTAGGCCTCTTTCATTTTCTCCACGGCTTTTCCCGTAACCGCCGCCACCAGCGATTCGTCAATCTCGATAGCGGAAAAAGGCCTCTTCGGCCGGCCGATCGCCGCCCGGATCTGATCCTGCAGCATCATAACGGGCCGCATGGATTCCAGCCCGAACTCAATGGCCGAAACGACGTTCTCTTCCTCAATTTCCCGGGCACTGCCCTCCAGCATCACCAGATTGACATCGAAGGGCCTGCCCTCCGTTCCCGGCTCCAACTTCCTGCCGACGAGGAACAGGTTCAAATCACTCCGCTCCTGTTCCTCCGTGGATGGATTGCAGACAAACCGGCCATCCAGCAGACCCACCCGAACGCCTGCGATAGGCCCCTTAAAGGGAATGTCGGATATTTCGAGGGCCGCCGAAGCCCCCAGGAGGGCGGCGACATCCGAGTCGTTTTCGTTATCGACCGAAAGCAGAGTCGCTACAAGCTGGGTTTCATAACGGTACCCCTTGGGAAACAGCGGGCGGATGGATCGGTCGATCACCCGCGACGTCAGGACCTCCCTTTCATTGGGCCGCCCTTCCCGCTTGAAGAATCCGCCTGGTATTTTACCCGCGGCATATGTCATTTCCTGATAGTCCACGGTCAGGGGAAGAAAATCCACCCCCTCCCGGGCCGTCTTGAGGGAAACCGCCGTAACCATCACAACGGTGTCTCCATAAGTCACCATGACAGCGCCGTCTGCCTGACCCGCAACATAACCTGTTTTTACGGAAATATTTCTACCGGCGAATTCCGCACTGAATATTGTACTCATCCTTAAAAATCCTCTCTCCAGACCCGATCTTCAGAAAAGAAAAATCTCCGCACGCTCCCCTTGTGCATATCCCCCTCGATAAGACGGCGGATCGTCCCAATTCCAGGAAGCAGCGAATTTCATATCCCCCCTGCTTCGGGCGATTTTTTCGGTCAGGGCACTACGTATCAGGGAGTAAGGAGTAAAGCCGGAGGCGTAAAGCCGAAAAACAAACAGCCCCAGCCTTATACCTCAGGCTTTACCGCTTACTCCGCACTTATGCCCCATCGCGAAAATGTTGTTTATTTTCTCAATCCAAGACGCTGAATAACCTGCCTGTACCGCTCAATATTTTTATTCTTCAAATAGTCCAGAAGCCTTCTCCGCTGGCCGACCAGCTTCAACAGACCCCGGCGGGAATGATGGTCCTTTTTATGGATCTTGAAGTGATCCGTCAGGTATTCAATCCTGGCACTCAGAAGCGCAATCTGGACCTCAGGAGATCCCGTATCCTTCTCATGCAACTGATAATTCCCTATGATGCTTTCTCTTCGATCCGAACTTAACACAGTTTTTTATCCTCCATAAACAATTTGATCTCTGCAATCGACAAACTGACCAGCGGCATCTTCCCTTGCGCTGATCCGTTTTACAGCTTCATGAACGGGATATTCCGGACTTCGGCATCCTTTCAGGCCTCAATCGCGAAAAACCCTCAAAATTTTCACGGCCGGCTGCCCCATCTCTAAAGCAGTCAGCTGGACCGATGAACACAATAGTCTGGCTACGGCAACCAGCCCCCCATCTGAAGTGAGAAACTTTACCATATCTCCATTCTCAAGGGAAGGAATATGATAATCCCTCAAAACGGGCCCATCGGGCTGGAAGCCTTCACGGATCCTTTCCGCCAGCTCTCCGCCGATTTCGATGGCCGCCATGTGCTGAAGGCCGTCACTCAAGGAAATCACCCTGGCCGCCAGGATTTTCTCCCGTTCCTCTGCGCGAACTTCCTCCAGCGAGACAGCCGCCTCCAGAGTGAATTGGCCGCTCCGCAGCCTCCGCAACCCGGCAAGACACCCACCGCAGCCCAATCGCTCTCCCAAATCGGCGCAAAGTGTGCGGATGTAGGTTCCTTTCGAACAGGCGACCCGAAAACGGACATAGGGGAATGAAATCTCCTCCAACGCCGTGGAATAAATTCTGACGGTGCGGGGGGGGAGGGAAACATCAATCCCCTTTCTTGTCCAGGCATAAAGCGGTTTGCCCCTATACTTGACGGCCGAATACCGGGGGGGCTCCTGAGCCATCTCACCGGTCACCGCGTCCAGAGCCTCCCGGATCGCGGCTTCATCCACTTCCGGATTCCGGCGCCCTGTAATCCGCCCTTCGATGTCCAGGGTGTCCGTCGTCACCCCCAGCAACATCGTAGCCCGGTATTCCTTATCGTCCTGGGAAAGGAACTGAACCAGCTTGGTTGCCTCGTTCAGGCAGATGGTAAGCACTCCCGTGGCAAGCGGATCAAGCGTGCCGGAATGCCCCGCTTTCCGGACTCCCAGGATCCGCTTGACCTCTGAAACAGCCTTCTGTGAGGTCTTTCCCGGCGACTTATCCAGGATCAAGATGCCGTCCATCTGCTTAAAGTCCGTCCCGTATCACTTCCAGGACCCGGGAGTAAACCGTTTCAAAGTCGCCCTGAATGCGACAGGCGGATGCATTCCGGTGGCCTCCACCATCAAAGGCGCGGGCCACACGCTCCACGTTCACCTCGCCCTTGGAGCGGAAGCTGACCTTGAAAGGCCCGTTCTGCTGTTCGCTGAACAGGGCCGAAACCTCGACCCCTGAAATCGACCGGGGAAGGTCGACAAAGCCTTCCGTATGTTCCGGGACAGCCCCCACAGCCTGCATGTCCTTCTGCCAGACCACCATGCACCCGAACCGCCCATCCAGATCGAAGGTCAGCGTATCCAGAGCTTTGGACAGCAGCCTGATCTTGGCCAGGGGGTTGTTCTCGTAAATATTCTCAGATATTTCCTGGGGATCGGCGCCCCAGCCGACCAGATTCCCGGCAGCGATCAAGGTATTCTTGCCGGTAGTCCCGTAATGAAACCCCCCGGTATCCGTCAAAATGGCCGCATAGAGATTGGTCGCTATGTCCCGCGTCACGGGACATCCCATCCGGGATATCAACCGGTAGATCAGTTCGCCCGTTGAGCTCGCCCCGGGATCAACATAGGAAAACTCGGTGAACATCGAATTGGAGATGTGGTGATCGATATTGACGAGTGTTCCAATGCGGGCAATCTGTTCAGACCCCCTGCCCACCCGGCTCAGATCGCTGCAGTCCACGATAAAGGCCACGTCATACCGAGGAATACAATCAGCGGGGAGATCCTGGCGGATCACCTGGCTGCCGGGCAGAAACCGATAGTTCTCCGGTGTTGCATCCTGATTGTAAACATCCGCTTCTTTTCCCATTTGCCGGAACAGGTTATAAAGAGCCAGCTCCGACCCAACGGCGTCACCATCCAGCCGTTCATGGGAGGAAATGAGGAAGGTCCTGGAACGATCGATAATCTCAAGAATCCGATCCATCATTCTCATCATCTCTGTGAATTTCTCTTATTAGCTGATCAATCCGGCTTCCATAGGCAAAGGAGGTATCCTGCCTGAAAATGAGATCCGGCACATAGCGCAGTTTCAATCGTTTTCCCAGTTCCCGTTTGATGAAGCCGCCGGCCTTCTGCAGGCTCTCGAGTGTTTCGGGGCTGCAGAAATCCTCGCCCATTTCCACGAAAAAAATCTTGGCGGTGCGCAGGTCATCGCTCATCTTGACCCCGGTAACCGTCAGCCTGCTCACCCTGGGATCGCGGACCCTCCTCAACAGGATATCTGCAAGCTCCACTTTCACCAGATCCGCCACACGATCCGCTCTCTTAAACTCCAACATGCTTTCGACCACCTTTTTTGTCCTGAGAGGCCTGTAGACGGAATCCGGGACGAAGCCCCGCGGGCCGGCACAGATGACCGTCATTCGGATCCGTATTTGCCGGCAGACTCGTCGAAATGCGGCATGGCGTCCGACAGAGAAACGATTTCGATCTTGCTGCCCAGCACCTCGGCCAGTTGGAGTTCCTCGATAAAGGAGAGGATACAATCCACCTTTCCGTTCACGTAGCGCGTATCGTTTCCCACGACACAAAATCCGACTTTTGCGCGCTTCCAGGAGTCGTTGTCGCCGATCTCAGCGATGGACACGTTGAAGGTATTGCGCGTCCGCTGAAGGATCCGCTTCAAAACCCCCCGTTTTTCCTTCAAAGACCGGCATTCTGCAATCCACAGTTCAATCAGTCCCGATCCGATGACCATCGCAACATCCGCCTCACGGTATGCCCCTGTCTTGCGGCGGCGAAGCCTCTAGAATCCACCCATTCCCTTCAGGTCTGAATTCACAGCTTACGCTCCACTTTTTCATTGACATAGGCTTCGATCAGGTCGCCCACCCGGAGATCATTGAAGCCTTCAATGCCGATTCCGCATTCAAAACCGACAAGCACCTCCTTGACATCATCCTTGAACCGCCGCAGGGAGGCGATCTTCCCGTCAAAAACGATGACTCCGTCCCGAACCAGTTTGGCATTGCTCTTTCGAACCATTTTGCCATCGATCACAAAGCTGCCCGCCACGGTGCCCACTTTGGGAACCCGGAACAGATCCCGAACTTCGGCCCGGCCAATAACCATTTCCCTGTATTCGGGTTCGAGGAGCCCTTCCATGGCCGCACGGACGTCGGCAATGACATTATAAATGATGTCGTAGAGTTTGATGTCGACACCTTCCGCTTCCGCCAGCTCCGTCACCCGGGCGTCAGGCCGGACATTGAAGCCGATGATGATGGCATTGGATGCCGACGCCAACATGACATCCGTCTCCGTAATCGCCCCGGTGGAACCATGAATCACCTTCAGTTTGATGTCGTCGGTGCTGAGCTTGGTCAAGGCGTCCGCCAGGGCCTCAAGGGACCCCTGCACATCCGCCCGGAGAATGACATTCAGTTCTTTCACGCCTTCCTTCATCTTTTCATACAACTGCTCCAGGGTGATCTTCGAGGTCGCGGAAAGTTCCCGTTCCCGTTCCTTTCGCAGCCAGTATTCTCCAATGCTGCGGGCCTTCTTTTCATCCTCGACGACGTTAAATTCCGCACTTGCCTGGGGCACGCGGGAAAAACCGATCACCTCGACCGGGGTGGCCGGGCCGGCCACCCTGATCCGACGCCCCTGATCATCATTCATGGCCCGGACACGGCCGTACTCCGTCTTGCTGACAAAGGAATCTCCTTCATGGAGAGTCCCCTCCTGAATTAAAACCGTAGCTACCGGGCCGCGCCCGCGATCCAGCCGGGCCTCGATCACGACACCCCGAGCCGGACGGTCCGGATCGGCCTCCAGTTCCAGGATATCCGCCTGCAGCAGGATGAGCTCCAGGAGTTCCTCTATGCCGATTTTCTGCTTCGCCGATACCTCGCAGAAGATGGTATCTCCCCCCCACTCTTCCGGAACAAGGCTGTACTCCGTCAGCGCCTGCTTGATCCTTCCCGGATCGGCTTCAGGCTTGTCGATTTTATTGATCGCCACAATGATGGGCACGCCGGCCACCTTGGAGTGATTGATTGCTTCCACCGTCTGATCCATCACGCCGTCGTCGGCTGCGACGACCAGGACCACGATATCCGTAACCTGAGCGCCACGAGCACGCATGGCCGTGAAGGCTTCATGTCCAGGCGTGTCGAGAAAGACGATTTCCCGCCCCTTGAGATTCACATGATAGGCCCCGATGGCCTGGGTGATGCCTCCCGCCTCTCCCTCGGTAACCCGCGTTTTCCGGATGGCATCCAGCAGCGAAGTCTTTCCGTGGTCCACGTGCCCCATGATCGTCACCACGGGTGCCCGGGGTTTCAGATTTTCGACGGCGGATTCCACCTTGAACATGGACTCGTCGTACTCCATCCCCACCTGCTCCACCTGATAGTCAAACTCCGTTGCAATGAGCAATGCGGCTTCAAAATCAATGGACTGGTTAATGGTCGCCATGAGTCCCATCCGCATGAGTTTGTTGATGACCTCATTCGCCTTGACCCCCATTTTCTTGGCCAGATCCCCCACCGTAATCGCTTCGCCGACCCGGATCCTTCTTTTGATCGCCTTCGGCACGGTGATCTCCGTCTTCTTCATCTTGGCAGCGGCCTTTTTCTCTTCCTTCCAGCGGCCCGACCTGGCGCCCCGTTCGACGGTTTCTTCTTCGATCGCCTTACGGAAGTCCTTTTTATCTGGAACCTTTTTAAGGGCAGGCTTCTTCTTGGCGACGGGCAGTTCCCGCACCGGCCCTTCCCCGGGAATCTTCGGTTTTTTCTTCAGCTTGTCCGCCTCGGTCTTTGGAGCTTCCTTTTCCGGTGGCACAGCCGGTCTGGGAGCGGCCCCGGTCTCAGGTCTCCTGGCCTCGCCCCGCTGCGGCGCCTGCCTTGCAGGAGCTTCTCCTCCGACAGCGGCACGGTGTGCCGGCGGCCTTCCCTCCCTCTTCCCAGGCGGAATTCTTCCCGCCTCTCTGCCAGCAGACTCGGCACCTTGCGCCCTTGCCTGCGCCTTTTCTTCTTCCGGAACACTCTTTGCCACCGGGGGCGCCTTACCGGGCTCCGGAGCAACCGGTTCTCTCGGCGCTTCTTCCTTCATTCTCGCAGAAATTACAGGCTTCTCCTCTCCGGAAATTCCAGGAGTTGGAGGAACCGGGGGCTTTTTCGGGGAAATCGCCGGAGTTGGCAGGGGGGTTTTAGCGGCCGGCAAAGGTTCCCTGCCCGGAACACCAGGCTGGGGCTCGACAACTTCAACGGGTTTCACTTCTTCCGGGGGTGCAGGCTTTACCGGCACTTCTTCGCGGACTGTTTTCGCTGCCTCTGCGGGGGACTCCTCGGCAACAGGCTCCTCTTGGGGAACATGCACGGCTCTCCGCCGGATGACGGTCGTCTTGATCCGCTGTTCCACCACCTCCGTGGATCCCCGGGCATGGAACTCCTTGATAACGCGGTCCACTTCGTTATCTTCCAGCGTTCCCGAGTGGGACTTTACGGTGATACCGAGTTTTTCCAACCGAGAGATCAGCTCCTTGTTGTCGATACCCAGCTCCCGGGCCAACTCGTAAACCCTCTTTTTTGACATGCTTGAAACCCCCAGCGCTTCTATGTTTGACTCCGCATATTATTGTAAATAAGCCAAAATTTCCTCAAGTTTCCCTTGGGGCGGCAACCTCTTCATCGATGATCCTTCCCGCCTCCTCAATCCAGAGCTGCGCGGTTGACTCTTCGACCCCCGTAAGTGCCGACAGCACCTCGCGATCTGCCGAAGCGATCATGGCGATACTCTTCAACCCCTTGTCGAAGAGCAGTTCAGCGGTTTCCTCCTCCATTTCAGGTATTGTCAGGAGGGCTGAATAGCCGGGACCATCCTTCTTGGCCTCAGCCGATTCGCTTTTGACATCAATCTTCCACCCGGTCAACTTTACGGCCAGGCGCACATTCTGCCCGTTCTTCCCGATAGCGAGAGACAGCTGGTCGTCCGGAACAATCACCTCCATCGCATGATTCGCCTCATCCATGATCACGCGGCTCACCTTCGCCGGCGAGAGGGCGCTGCTGACATATTGCACGGCATCATCGGAATAGGGGATGATGTCGATTTTTTCTCCACGCAACTCCTGAACAACACTCTGGACACGGGCCCCACGCATGCCGACGCAGGCCCCGACAGGATCAATGTCCTTGTCCTTCGTCCTCACAGCAATTTTGGCCCGCTTGCCCGGCTCCCGGGAAACATTGATGACCTCGATCAACCCCTCGTCAATTTCCGGAACCTCGACCTCGAAGAGCGATTTCAGGAAATTGGGATGCGTTCGGGAAAGCAGGATCTGAGGACCCTTGGAAACTTTTTTTACGTCATAGATGAAAC
Source organism: Syntrophus sp. (in: bacteria) (assembly GCA_034006265.1). Lineage (GTDB taxonomy): Bacteria > Desulfobacterota > Syntrophia > Syntrophales > Syntrophaceae > Syntrophus. Next base: position 47,522 of record JAVETB010000007.1, read on the forward strand.
TGCGGATCCGGTCCCCCCGCTTGTAAGACTCCCGGTGAATCTGTTCGGACACCGGGAGCACCCCCTCCGCACGGCCCAGATTGACAATGATGCTCCCCGCCTCGAACCGCTGCACAAAGCCGTTGACCAGTTCACCCTTGCGATCCTTATACTCGTCGTAGACATTGTCCCGTTCGGCATCCTTCACCCTTTGAACAATAATCTGCTTGGCGGTCTGAACGGCGATGCGTCCGAACGTGCTTGTGTCGATCTTCATCCCGAGGCTGTCACCCGGCTCAGCCTCCTCATCAAGATCCCGGTGGGCAACCTCCAGGGGAATCTGCATATCCGGATCAACAACCCTTTCAACCACCATTTTAAACTGGAACACCTCGATCTCGCCCAGGTCCTCGTTGTAATGAGCTTCGATATCCACATGGGGCCCCAGTTTCTTTCGCGCCGCCGTCAGCATCGCCGTCTCAAGGGCCTCGATGATGATACTCTTATCCAGTCCTCTATCCTTACCCATCTGTTCGATCAGACGTTTAAGTTCCGGAACCATGAAATTTTCCTCCACCTCTCTATTTCAATCGCTTTTTTATGGCCGCCTTTTCCAGTGGCAGAGAGCGCAACACGAAATGCCATCGATGCAGACTGAAAACAGTGATCTGGTTCGATGCGACGCCTGTCGGGCGGTTTGCCCTTCAGAGTCGTCCCTGCCGGGAGCGCCTTAATCGAACCGATAGATCAGATTCGCCTTGACAACCAAGTCCCTGGGGATTTGATACAGTTTGGAACCCATCTCAATCACCAGCATTTTCCGACCTTCCTCTTCGCGGAACTCAATCAGCCTGCCCCGGAAATGGCGGATGCCCTCCACCTTCTGTTCCAGCCGGACGCTTACATCACAGCCCTGATAGCGGACAAAATCCTTGTCCCGGACGAGGGGTCGATCGAGGCCGGGCGACGATACCTCCAGGGTATACGGACCTGGGGGAAGATCATGAACATCCAGGAAATCACCGAGTTGACTGCTGATCCCCGAACAATCGTCCAGGGTCACTCCGCCTTCACGGTCCATGTAGATCCGGACGATCCACCGGGTCTTCATGCGCAGGCACTCCACCTGGATCAGTTCGAAGCCTTCAGACTCCAGAACCGGTTCCACCAGGTGCCAGATGTCCTCCCGGAGTTTTTTTACATATTCACTGGCCATGAGTCCGATTCAACGATTCTGCTCGATAGGGAACCTCATAAAACAAAAAAGTGGGCAACTGCCCACTCCAGAAGATCCGACAATGACTTACGAAGATTCCCAAACAACGCCACAGCAACAGATACACTGCTTTCTCCGACATCACAAATCACCCAGAGGGGAATATCATGGAGCGGGCGATGGGACTCGAACCCACGACGTCCAGCTTGGGAAGCTGACATTCTACCGCTGAATTACGCCCGCCTTGAAAAATACAGGAAAAAGCTTGCCTATCTTATTCAAGAGGATGCTTTTGTCAAGGATTTTTTCCCGCTAATCTCAATGAAATTGACTTCCCATGAGCGTCAAGACCCTCCAGATGGGCAAAGCGGGCCGCCTGAGGGCCGTATTCCTCAAGCACTTCCCGGCTCAGGGAAAGAACGCTGATCCGCTTCACGAAATCATAGACCCCCAGGGCCGAGGAAAAACGGGCGGTTCCACCGGTGGGAAGGACGTGGTTGGGTCCCGCGATATAGTCGCCCACCGCCTCGGGCGTATAGGAGCCAAGAAAGACCGCTCCGGCATGCCGAATACCCTCCAGGAGATTCCAGGGATCCTTCACCATCAGCTCCAGGTGTTCCGGAGCAAAGCGATTGGCCACGGCCACGGCCTCCTCGAGATTCTCCGTGACCAGGATGGCTCCGAAGGCCTCGAGGGACCGCTGGGCAATCGCCCTTCGCGGAAGGTTCTCCAATTGCCGTCCCAGCTCCGCAGACACCGCCCGGGCCAGAACTTCATCAGGCGTCAACAGAACGGCACTGGCCATTTCGTCGTGCTCCGCCTGGGCAAGGAGATCCGCCGCGACCAGGGAAGGCTGCGCCGAGCTGTCTGCAATAACGAGGATTTCGCTTGGACCGGCGATCATGTCAATGGAGACCTGGCCGAAAACCATTTTTTTTGCGGCGGCCACATAGGCGTTTCCCGGACCGACGATCTTGTCCACCCGGGGGATTGTTTCCGTACCGTAGGCCAGAGCGGCCACGGCCTGCGCCCCTCCGATTTTGAAGATGCGACGGATACCGCAGAGTTTCGCCGCCGCCGCGATCAACGGGGAAATCTTTCCGTCCCTGGAAGGGTTGACGAGAAAAAGTTCCTCGACCCCGGCAAGCCTCGCCGGAATAGCCGCCATGAGCACCGTGGACGGGTAGGAAGCCGATCCCCCCGGCGCGTAAATCCCCACCCGCTCCAGGGGAATGATCCGCTGGCCCAGAGTGCTGCCGGGCTTCTCGGATACGGTCCAGCTTTCGGCAATCTGGTGACGATGAAAGGATTCGATCCTCTGCGCGGCCTGCTGCAGTATGGCCAGATCCGGGCCTTCCACCCGGGCGGCCGCCTCTCCCAGTTCACCCTCGGAAACGGCCACGGTCTGCGCCGTCAGGATGTGCCCGTCGAAGCGCCGCGTGTAATCGAAAAGGGCTTCGTCCCCCCTGCGGGCCACATCGTCGACGATCCCCTTGACCACTTTCCAGAGCTCTTCATCGAAAACCCGCCCCCGCCCGGTAATCCGGCGGTACAAGGCTTCAAAATTCGAATCCGTCGTTTTTACAATGTTCATGATGCCCCCGATACTCTGCGGATGTCGGCGCCCAGGGCTGAGAATTTCTTTTCAATATCCTGATAGCCTCGGTCAAGATGATAGACCCGCGACAGTTCCGTTGTCCCCCGGGCTGCCAGGCCGGCCAGGATGAGGGAGGCCGACGCCCGGAGATCCGTCGCCATGACGGGAGCGCCCTTCAGGGCGTTCACCCCTTTGACGATCGCGCTGTTGCCCTGGATATGAATGTCGGCACCCATGCGCATCAGCTCACCCACATGCATGAAGCGATTTTCAAACACCGTTTCCGTGATGACGCTTAGCCCCTCGGCCACAGCCATCATGGACATCATCTGGGCCTGGAGATCCGTCGGAAACCCCGGATGGGGAAGGGTCTTGATATCCACGCTCCGGACTCTTCCGTTGCCTGACGCCCGCAGCCCGCCGTTCATCGTCTCGATGATCATACCGGCATCTCTGAGCTTTTCGATCAGGGCGCAAAGATGACTCGGCTGGCAGCCCATCACCCGGATCTCACCTCCGGTAATGCCCGCCGCAATCATGTAGGTGCCCGCTTCGATCCGGTCAGGAATGACTTCGGCCTCAACAGGGTGGAGACGCTCCACGCCCTCCACCCGGATTTCGTCCGTCCCGGCACCTGTGATCCTGGCGCCCATTCCATTGAGTACCTCGGCCAGATTCACGATTTCCGGCTCCCGGGCCACATTCTTCAGCAGGGTAACCCCGTCGGCCAGCGTAGCGGCCATCATGATATTTTCCGTTCCTCCAACCGTCGGGCTGTCGAAGTAAATGGCCGTCCCCTTCAACCTTCTAGCCTTGGCTTCCACATAACCCTCCGTCAGAACCACCTCCGCCCCCATGTCCTGGAGGGCCTTTATATGAAGGTTGACAGGCCGGGCGCCGATGGCGCAACCGCCGGGCAGGGATACGCGGGCGATTCCGAACCTGGCCACAAGGGGGCCCAGAACCAGGATGGACGCCCGCATCGTTTTCACAAGGTCGTAGGAAGCTTCGATATTCGTAATTTTTCCGGCATTGATGCGCAGGGCTCCGGATGTCCCCTCAATGACCGCGCCCAGACTCTCCAGAAGCTTCCTCGTGGTGCGGATGTCCATCAGATCCGGTATGTTGGTAAAGGTGTTCCACCCATCCGTCAGGAGGGAGGCGGCCATGATGGGAAGTGCGGCATTTTTGGCGCCGCTGATCCGGACCTCTCCCACAAGGGGTTTCCCGCCGTCAATGATGATTTTATCCACGCTTCCTCCCTCTCCTTCGCGCCTTCGCAACCCGCCAGCGCCCCGCATAATCCTTCCGGAAGGCCACTTCCCGGTACAGGCCGGATCTCGATAACAAGTCCTCGACCAGCTGCTGCTGGCCGTCGCCGATTTCCAGCAGGAGCCATCCTTCCGGTTTGAGGTAACGGGCAGCCTGCGGGATGATGTCCGAATAAAAATCCATTCCCGCCCTCCCGGCCAGCAGAGCCTGCCGGGGCTCAAAGTTCCTGATTTCACTGGACAGCCGGGGGAAGTCCTCCGCAGCGATATACGGGGGATTGGAAACGATCACATCAAAGCAGCCCTGTACCGGAGAAAAAAGATCCCCCTGGAGAAACTCGATCCGGCTGTTCCGCAAATTCCGGGCGGCATTTGCGGCGGCAACCGCCAAGGCCTCCGGGGAAATATCCGTTGCCGTAATCCGGGCATCGGGCCGTTCAGAGGCCAGGGAAACGGCAATGGCCCCGCTTCCCGTTCCCAGCTCGAGAATGTCCGGACAAGGGGCTCTGTTCAGAGCCGGCACATTCAGGACTTCCTCCACCAGGATCTCCGTATCCGGGCGCGGGATCAGAACCCGGGAGTCCACGGCAAATTCCAGGGACCAGAATTCCCTATGCCCCACCAGATAGGCCACCGGTTCACCTTGCTGCCGCCTTGCCACCCAGGTGCGGAACCCCTCTGTCTCCGGAACGCTCATGTCCCGGTCGGAATGGACAAAAAGCCAGGTCCGGTCTTTGCCAAGGAAAGAGGCCAGAAGAACTTCCGCATCCAGCCGGGGCGTCGGCAGCCCTGAAGAAAGGAACGCCTCCACTGCGTTTTCAATCTGCTGTGCAATCTTCATTTCTGTCACAGAAAACGGGCCGTTCGGCAGCGATCAATTCGTCGACTGCTTAAGGGACTCTGCCTGGTAATGAGCCGTCAAGGCATCGACAAACTCCTGGATCGCCCCCCCCAGGATATTTTCCAGGCTGTAAAGGGTCAATCCGACGCGGTGATCCGTAACCCGGCCCTGGGGGAAGTTGTAGGTCCGGATTCTTTCGCTCCGGTCTCCGCTTCCCACCTGGATTTTCCTGGCCTCCGATATCTCCTCATTCTGCTTTTTGACCATGATGTCGAGAAGCCGGGCCCGCAGGACCTTCATCCCCTTGGCCTTATTCTTGAGCTGCGATTTTTCGTCCTGGCAGCTGACGACCAGCCCCGTGGGGAGATGGGTGATCCGCACGGCAGAATCCGTGGTATTGACGCTCTGTCCTCCGTGGCCGCTTGAATGAAAGACATCAATGCGCAGATCATTGGGGTCAATGGTGACCTCGACCTCGTCAGCCTCCGGCAGAATCGCCACGGTCACAGCCGAGGTATGAATCCTTCCCTGGGCCTCCGTTATGGGAACACGCTGAACCCGGTGGACTCCGCTTTCATATTTCAACTGGCTGTACGCTCCCTGGCCGGCAATCGAGGCGATGATTTCCTTGAATCCGCCGACGCCGCCGGACGGGGTGCTGCTGATCACCTCCACCTTCCAGCGCCGCGTTTCCGCATAACGGGCATACATGCGGAAAAGATCCCCCACAAACAAGCCCGCTTCATCGCCTCCCGTTCCCGCGCGGATTTCCAGAAACACGTTCCGGTCATCATTGGGATCCTTGGGAAGAAGGAGGACTTTCAGCCTTTCCTCCAGTTCAACCAGCTGATTCCGGAGTTCAGGCAAGTCTTCCCGGGAGATTTCCTTCAGCTCCTCATCATCCCCCCGCAGCAGCTGCTGCCCTTCTTCAATGCGTTCGCTTGTCTTCTCATATTCGCGGTAAGCATCCACAAGGTCGCGGAGATCGGCGTGCTCCTTGGCATATTTCTGATAGAGATTCTGCCGGGTCACAACGGTCGGGTCGCTTAAAAGCTTTTCCAGTTCCTGGTAGCGAGATTCCACTTCTTTCAGTTTGCTGAACATGATTTCCGTTTCTATCTGTGCATCAGGCGGCGATCTTCGGAACGGACCAAAAACATCCGCATGAAGAACCCACCCTTGCAGGTCATTCTAGAAAAATCCCAAAAGAATTCTCGAAGAGGTATTTTCTGTCCAAGGAGGGGAAATGGTTCGGCGCTTCGGCTCGTTCCCGGGGTTGCCCGGAAGGCGAGAAAGCCGCCGCGCCGCTTTACTCCGATTCAGGATCGGGAACGCATCCGAGCCGGCAACCGGCCTGCCATTCGGCACATCCGGCATAAGAAATACGCCGCTTCTGCATCGTCGCCTTGATCTCACCGTGATCCGGATGTGAAGTTTTTGAGGAAAAAACCGCCCTTACGCCTTTTTGTTGTTAATCCCGGCGTATTTCTGGTTAAAACGCTCCACCCGGCCGGCCGTGTCAATGATCTTCTGCTTCCCCGTGATAAAGGGATGACACTGGGAACAGATTTCCACCTTGATATCCTGTTTCGTTGACCGGGTTTCAATCACATTTCCGCAGACGCAGGTAATGGTTGTCGCTTTATATTCAGGATGAATTCCTTCTTTCATGATCTTCTGCATACCTCCCTGATGTTTTGATGCCGCCTTGTGCTCCTCGATCGGCGGGAACCGACATCTGTTCCGACGCTGAATTTTTGAGGGATTATAATCATCCGGCTCATAAATTCAAGGATTTTTATTTCCGTTATGAATTCATGGAATCCAGAAACGCCTGATTGGTCTCCGTCTTTCTCATCTTGTCGATGATGAATTCCATGGCATCCACCGGGTTCATCTCCTGGAGAAGTCTGCGGAGAATCCAGATCCTGTTGAGGTTCTGCTTTGCCGTCAGAAGTTCCTCCTTCCTGGTGCCGGAACGGATCAGATCAAAGGCCGGGAAGACTCGCCGATCCGCGATCCGGCGATCCAGATGCAGCTCCATGTTGCCCGTCCCCTTGAATTCCTCAAAGATCACCTCATCCATACGGCTTCCCGTGTCGATCAAGGCCGTGGAGATGATGGTCAGGCTGCCTCCTTTTTCGATATTCCGGGCGGCGCCGAAAAACCGCTTGGGTTTATGGAGCGCATTGGAATCCACCCCCCCGGAAAGCACCTTTCCGCTGGGAGGGACGACGGTGTTGTAAGCCCTGGCCAGCCGCGTGATGCTGTCCAGAAGGATGACGACGTCCCGCTTGTGCTCGACGAGCCTCTTCGCCTTCTCGATGACCATCTCCGCAACCTGGACATGGCGGGTCGCGGGCTCGTCAAAGGTGGAGGAGATCACCTCTCCGTTGACGCTTCTCTGCATGTCGGTCACTTCCTCGGGCCGCTCGTCGATGAGCAGCACCATGAGAATGACCTCCTTGTGATTGGCCGTGATGCTGTGGGCGATATCCTGGAGAAGAACCGTCTTGCCCGCCCGGGGGGGCGACACAATCAGCCCGCGCTGGCCTTTGCCGATGGGCGTAAAGAGATCCATGACGCGTGTGGAATAATTCTCCGGGTCACCTTCCAGATTGAGCTTTTCCTGGGGATAGACGGGGGTGAGATTATCGAAAAGGATTTTGTCGCGGGCAAATTCCGAGCCCTCATAGTTGATGGTGTCGACCTTGAGCAGAGCGAAATACTTTTCACCCTCCTTCGGCGGCCTGACCTCCCCGGAGATTGTGTCCCCGGTCCGCAGATTGAACCGCCGGATCTGCGAAGGGGAAATGTAGATGTCATCGGGGCTGGGGAGGTAGTTGTAATCGACGGCCCGGAGAAAGCCGAAACCGTCGGGAAGGATTTCAAGCACGCCCGACCCTGAGATCATCCCGTTTTTTTCCGCCTGAGCCTGCAGGATTGCAAAGATGAGATCCTGCCTTCTCATTCCGCTGGCGCCGACCACGTTCAACTCCTTGGCAAGATGGGCCAGTTCACTGATCGGCTGTCTTTTGATTTCTTCAATATTCATATTCTTATCCTTACGAGTATCCCGGTGGAAATACCTATGCGGCGCATGGGGGCACAACTCCGACCCGGCAGCGCGCCTACACTCCATAAGTGAACCATTTCTTTACGGGAAAAGTGCAACTTTATTTGCAACGAGCGAAAAATGAGGAACGTGGATTAATGTAATAGATTGCTATTCTGAACTCAGGAATAATCCATGCGGAAGGGCTTGATATAATCCTTTCTCAGCGCCGTGCAATAATATAATCTCCCGGTGATGTCAAGAAATATTTTTATATTCCGTGTGTTTCAACTTTATTGAGCATAATAAAATTGACATGCCGCCCGGTGTGACCCCGCTCCCTCCGGTGAGAAAAGAACAGATCCGGGTTGCAGCAGGTGCAGTGGCCGGAAAGCGCGACATGGTTTCCCTGGAGGCCTTTTTCGAGAAGCTGGTGAACATTGGCCAGGGGCAAGTCCAGGTTCCAGCGTTCGAAATGGGACCTGGACCGGAAAAACCGTTCCGACCCGGAATGATGATTCATCGCCCGGTAGACCCGGCCATCGACTTCATAACAGCAAGGTCCGATGGAAGGGCCGATAGCCGCCAGGATATCCGCCGGACGGCATTGAAATTCCCTGACCATGACGTCAACGACCCTGGCAGCGATTTTCAATGCGGTTCCTCCCCATCCTGCATGAATCGCGCCAACGACTTGCCGACAGGGATCCAGAAGAAAAACCGGGACACAATCGGCGGTTTTGATGCAGAGGGCCACACCGGGAAGGCTCGTCACACAGGCATCACAGGCGGGCTCGTCCCTGTCGGGCGCCGAAGAGAGGTCTTCCCTGACCACAAGGACCTCGTCTCCGTGAACCTGGTCCAGCACCAGGAAGGAGCGGAGCGGGATGCCGAAGGAGCGGCTGAGAATGTTCCAGTTTTCTTCAACCCGCATCGGGTCGTCCCCTTGTGCGGCGGTCACGTTCAAAGAGGCAAAAGGTCCCTCACTGACCCCGCCCCGGCGGGTGCAGAAGGCATGGGTTAGAAATTTGAAGTCCTGTAAATTCGGAGCCTGAAGAAAGGCAACCGAATTTCGCTGAGCTATGGGGAACACGTCTTCTCCTTACATTTTCCCTGATGGTGATACGTAGAACGCCCCGCTGCCTCTGTCCGGAGGGATTGAAACCTGAAAAAAAGAGCATTCTAAAGGCGGGCAAGGCAATGTTCCCGCAGGAAGCGGCAGAGTTCCGCCATGTCCGCAGGGAGGGGAGCCTCGAATTCCATCTGTTCACCCCCTACAGGGTGAACAAACGAAAGGCGCGCCGCATGAAGGGCCTGCCGGTTCATTCCCTTCAGGCGGGACCGGACGACCGGGTCCGTGATGGCGGAAATCCGCTTCGTACTCCCATAAACCGGATCGCCGACCACCGGGTGTCCTGTCGCCGCCAGGTGCACCCGGATCTGGTGGGTTCTCCCGGTTTCAATAGCCACTTTCAGGAGTGCCGCCACGCCGAAACGCTCGGTTATTTCCCAGGAAGTGACGGCTCTTTTCCCCCGCCGACTTTTTGTCGACATTTTTTTCCGTTCCACGGGGTGCCGCCCAACCGGCAGATCGATCGTCCCCTGATTCTCTCCGGGGTTCCCATAAACGAGGGCGACATAGGTCTTTTGGACCTGGCGGTTCTTGAATTGAGACGCAAGCCCCGAATGGGCCGCATCGGATTTGGCAACCACCAGCACACCGGAGGTGTCCCTGTCCAGACGATGCACGATTCCCGGACGCAGAACTCCTCCGATTCCCGGCAAATCCCGGCAGTGGTGGAGAAGGGCATGCACCAGGGTTCCTTCCGCATGCCCCGCCGCCGGATGAACCACCAGTCCGGCCGGTTTGTCCAGCACCAGCAGGTCATGATCTTCGTAGAGGATGGAGAGAGGGATGTCCTCGGGGAGCAGCTCCAGGGGTTCTGCCTGAGGTTCCTCAAGCGTCACTTCATCGCCGGCACGGAGTTTCCGGCTTGCCCGGACCGCCTTTGCTCCGCAGACCGCAACCCGTCCGTCATCAATGAGCCGCTTGAGCCGCGCCCGGGAAAGGTCAGGCCGCTGCCGGACCAGGAACACGTCCAGTCGCAGACCGCTGTCCGCCCCGTTGACCGTATACGTCCGGAAGATGGCTCCCTCGTCCATGCCTGTGACAGGTCAGGTGTTCTCGGCAAGAAAAAGAAATCCGTTTCGGATCAGCGTCAGTTCATCCTCGGCAACCGTGCGCAGATCCAGCAGGAGTTCATTTTCGGCCACCCGGACAATAATCGGCAGGTCAAGCCGGCGCAGGCGCTCTTCCAGACGCCCGGCAGAGCAACCGGCCATCCGCACCCCCACCATCATGGTCGGGATTTCCATTCCAGGCAAGGCCCCTCCCCCGACCATCGACGCCCCCGGCCTTAACGCCAGGGAAAAAGAGTCCGGCAAAGCCCGCTTCAAGAGCCGCTTCAATTTGCCGGCCCGGCGCGTCACATCGTCCAGGGATTCGGTCAGGGCTTTGAGAATCCGCAGCCGGTTCACAGCCTCCCGTGGATTCAGGTAAACCCTCAGGGTCGCTTCCAGCGCGGCCAGGGTCAGCTTGTCGATCCGCAGGGCCCGGTTCAGGGGATTCCTCTGAATGGCAGCGAGAAGGTCCCGTCGGCCCAGGATGATCCCGGCCTGCGGCCCCCCCAGCATCTTGTCGCCGCTGAACGTCAGAACATCCACACCCGTGGCGGCTACCGCCCGGACGACGGGCTCGGCGGGCAGGCCATGTTCCGAGAGGTCGATAAAGCATCCACTGCCCACGTCGTACATGACCGGGAGGGCATGCTTTTTCCCCAGCGCCACCAGCTCCTCCAGCGAAGCCTCTTCCGTAAAGCCCGTCATCTTGAAATTACTGGAATGCACCTTGAGGATCAGTCCCGTCTCCGGGGTAATGGCCCGCTCGTAATCCGCCAGGCGGGTCCGGTTGGTCGTTCCCACTTCCCTCAGCCGGGCGCCGCTTTTTTCCATGATTTCCGGGATGCGGAATTCTCCGCCGATCTCCACAAGCTCCCCCCTGGAAACAATGACCTCCCGGCCCTCCGCCAGGGCATTGAGGGCCAGCAGCACGGCGGCGGCATTGTTGTTGACCACCAGGGCGTCCTCAACCCCCGCAAGAAGACAGAACAGCTCCCGGACGGCATCATAGCGCTTTCCCCGTTCGCCCCTGGACAGGTCATACTCCAGGTTGGAGTATCCTGCAGCCACGGCCAGAAGCCGCTCTCTCGCCTCCGGACACAGCGGCGCCCTTCCCAGGTTCGTGTGCAGAATAACCCCCGTGGCGTTGATGACGCGCTTCAGCCGTGGGGCGTGCAGGGCCTCAATGCGCTTTTCCACGAGGTCGGCGATTTCCTCGGCCATGGGAAGGCGGATTTTCTCCGCCGAACCCTTCTGCCGGAGAATCGAACGGCGCAGATTCTCCACAGACTCCCGGCATGCGGCCCGGACGATTTCACGGGGAGTTTGGCGCCCTGCGCCACGCCCTTCCAGGATCCGCATAATGTCGTTGATGTTCGGAAGTCCCCGCAGCAATGTCTGGATCTGTTCATTCATGGACCGGCTCCTGAATTCTGGAGAGAGGAAGAGGACGCTCCGTTGCGGGGGTGTCCGCCCGGCAGAAGTCACGGAAATTATTCACCGATGTAAAGAATTCCCTCATGATGACCACCCAGAGATAGCAGCCCCGCGGGGTCAGCCGCCAGTCCGGCGCCGAGTACCTCAAGGCGCCGACGAGCAGGAAAAGGATCAAATCCAGCCAGAGCCCGGGGGACAGGCGACCGTCGTATTTTGCCGTCAGATGAGAGTGGTTCAACCGTGTCGAAAAGAGCTTCATGACGAAATCATACCGCATCCGCTCCTCCAGGGTAAATGTCCGGGCAGCCATCAGAGGCAGCTCATCCGCGCCCAGGCGTTTGCAGTACTCGGCAAGATCAAAGGTGTTGGCGTAGCAGACGCCGTCCAGGTAGCCGATGGAGCCGCTCCCCAGGCCCGCGTATTCATCATAATCCACGATGTACTCGTCGATCATGGTCCCCTTGCGGGAAAAGCACCAGGCGGAAGAAAAGCGGTACTCGCTGCCGAGCCTGTCCCGTATCCGCTCGTAGAAGGCTTTTTCCCGCTCCATGCTCACCCGCCCCAAGGTCCGGGTGACCAGCTTCCTGGTCGAATCCGAAACCATGAGCGGATACCAGGTAACCTGGTCCACTCCCAGGTCCAAAAGGATATCCAGGTCCCGCTCCAGCATGGCCATATCCTGCGAGGGGAAGTTGAAGATCATATCGGCATTGAGGGTGTCAAAACGCCCCTGCGCCAGCTTGAGCCTTTCAATGATCTCGGCGCCGCTGCCGTATTTGTCGTAGCGGTCCATGGCCTTCAGCAGTCCATCATCAAAGCTCTGAACGCCCACGGAAAGGCGGTTGATTCCCATCCGGCTCAGATGGTCGAGACGCTCGGGGGTCAGATGGTTCGGATTGGTTTCCACCGACACTTCCCGGATGGCAAAACACCGGCGGACCAGCTCCAGGGTTTCCTCCAGCTCATCCGGGAGGATCGTGGGCGTCCCGCCGCCGACATAGACGCCGCCAAAGCGGTAGCCCTTATCCCTGTACAGGCGGATTTCTCTGCGCAGAGCGGAGAAATATTCCCGGCAGCGCCCCTCTTCAAAGACAAAGCGGTTGAAGGAACAGTAAGGACAGAGGCGCTCGCAAAAGGGGACATGAAGATAGAGGAGGCGGGGCTCGCCCGACGACACGGCGGGCAGGAAAGGCTTCTGGCCCTCCTGGAAGCGCATAACCCGCGAAAAGTTCCGCCGGGCCATATAACCGACGATGGATGGGATCACGTTTATTTTCCGGTTTGCTGACTTTTCCTTTGGGAAGGGTGAAAAACGCCCCTCTTCCGCAAGAGGAGAAACGCTAACAGATCGAAAAAAGATTATCAAGGATATTGTCGCCATGACAATTCTTGAAATGGTTGTCGTGAAATGTTATATGAAATCTCACGATAAAATTATTCGAGGCAGTCCATGAAACCGCAGAATCACAGGGTGCTGACCCTCTGGGACGACATCTCCCTCACCGATGAGGAGACGCGCATCCTGCGCACACCATCCTCAGACGTTCCTCTCCCCCTGACTCCTGAAGCCAGGGAGCAGATTTCAACCCTGGTTGAAGCCTTTCTCGAGCTGGAAGGCGCCCTGGGGCTGGCGGCGCCGCAGATTGGAATCAACAGAAAGATCGTCATATTCCGCAACAAGGGATTTGATGAAGAACACTGGTCCAGGAAGGAAAGGGACTATGACCTGCTCATAAACCCCCGCATTACGCAGACCCGGGGGGAACCCGTCAAGGGGGCGGAGGGTTGCCTCTCCTGCCCGGAAGTCCAGGTCGAGGTCTACCGCTTCCCGGAAATCAAGGTCCGGGCCTACGACATCAAGGGCAACCGGATCAGCAAACGGTACGAGGATTTTCTCGCCCGCATCGCCCAGCACGAGATCGATCACCTCGACGGACGGTTGATTGTGGATTATGACGGCCCGATCTACTTCCCCAAAGAAAAGAAAAGCTTCTTTGAACGGATTTTTGCAAGAATCACCTGATGCCCCGGCATCCCATCACGAAAGCCTGCGCCCGTGTATTCCGCCATGCTGGTCAACGATCCGTTCGGGGATCCCGCCGTCCTGATCAAATGCAAATACCGCCAGAAGTCCGTGCTCTTCGATCTCGGAGATCTTTACGGCCTGGCCCCCCGGGAAATTCTCAAAGTCGGGCATATTTTCGTGTCTCACACGCATGTGGACCACTTTATCGGATTCGATACGATTCTGAGAATCTGCCTGGGAAGAAACCAGCGGATCCATCTCTTCGGCCCCCCCGGCTTCCTCTTCCAGGTTGAAAGCAAGCTGCAGGGCTACACGTGGAACCTCGTGGAAAATTACTCCAACAACTTCGAACTGCTGGCTACGGAAATCTCTCCCCTCCGCCGGCGATCCCGGCTCTATCGCTGCAGAACCGCTTTCCGCCCCGAACCGGTCGTGGAAGAAGACCTCCCCGAATCCGCCCCCCTCACGGAAGAGACGTTTTTTACCATCCGCTGCACGTTGCTTGACCATCTCATTCCCTGCCTGGCTTTCCGCTTCGAAGAAAAAAGCCGGCTGAACATCCTGAAAAACGGCCTTGAGGTCCTTGGCCTCCCCACCGGACCATGGCTGATGGATCTCAAGGAAGCGATCCTTAAGGGCAGGCCCGACGATTACCCCATCGGGGTCTGGAGCAAATCCGGGGACAGTCCGACGGATCGGCGAACCTTTCCCCTGGGGTTCCTGAAGGAAAAGGCGGTCAGGATATCCCGGGGACAGCGGATCTGCTACGTGACGGACGCAGTCTTCAGTCCCGAAAATGTTAGGCGCATTCTCGCCCTGGCCGATTCCGCCGACCACCTGATCATTGAAGCAACCTTCCTCCATGAAGATCTTGACAGGGCGACCCGGAAGTATCATCTGACCGCCCGTCAGGCGGGTTTCCTGGCGCGACGGGCGGCAGCCAAACGCCTTTCCCTTTTTCATTATTCCCCCAAGTACAAGGGGAGAGGAGAGGCATTGCGGCTTGAAGCCATGGAGGCTTTTGACGGCCAGGGTGCCGAGCCGGTCCCCTCGCTTCCGCATTCCCATTATCGAGGAGCAGGCGTTTGAAGGTTCCAACCCACCTCACCACCTTGACCACAAAAATTTTTCTGCAGGTTCGGCCCCGTGTCTATCATTACCTGGAGGACTGGCAGCGGTTCGCCGAGGCCATCCCGGATGCCGAACTGCGCCGGCAGGCCCTCATGAGCATCAAAGCCAAGGCGTTTCACTGCGAGGGCGGCGCCATCTATGCCCTGCTGGCGGGGCCTCATTTTGACGCAACCCTCCGGTTTATCATCGCCTATCAGACCATCAGCGACTATCTGGACAACCTCTGCGACCGCAGTACATCCCTTGATCCTGAAGACTTCCGTATGCTTCACCGATCCATGCTGCACGCGCTGACTCCCGCGTCTTCCCTGGACAACTACTATGCCCTGCACCGGGAGCAGAACGATGGGGGATACCTGGCAGCCCTGGTTACAACCTGCCAGGAGGTATTGGGAAATCTTTCCTCGTACCCCCTCATTGCCCCGTTACTGCATGAACTCGCGGGCCATTACCGGGAGCTGCAGGTGCATAAGCATGTCCGGAAGGATCAGCGGGTCCGGCGGCTGAACCAACTGTTTCTAAATCATCCGGAATATCAGTCTCAAATGACCTGGTACGAGTTCTCCGCCTGCACGGGATCGACTCTGGGGATCTTCTGCCTCACCGCTTCCGCCTTTCAGCGGAACTTTGACCGTGATCGCGCCGAGCGCATCGCCAGGGCCTATTTTCCCTGGGTTCAGGGGCTGCACATTCTTCTGGACTATCTGGTCGATCAGGAGGAAGACCGCCATGGCGGAGATTTGAATTTCTGCTCCTTTTACCCGGACGCGAAGGAAATGGAGAGGCGCCTGAAGCATTTCTGTATCCGGGCGGATGAAAGCATATCGTATCTTCCTGACGCCCCCTTTCACCGGCTGATCAACCGAGGCCTTCTCGGCATCTATCTTGCGGACCCAAAGGCCCGTCGGCAGAAGGAGGTCCGGAAAATCGGCCGAAGGCTCATCGGACAGGGAGGGGCTGCAGCGGTTTTCTTTTTTTTCCATTGCCTGATCTACCGCTGGATTTCTGAAAAAAGACACCGCAAGCAACGTCCTTGATTCTTTATTCCCCAGTCAGTGGAGAAAAATTCATCAATTTCCGGGCCATTTCCCGATCCGCCCTCCTGAAGCTTCTCGCGATTTCCCGTACAGATTCAACCCCTTAACAATTATTTTGTTTGCCTCGTGAGCATGGCACATACGATGCAACATGGCGAACAAACTTGATAAAAGGAGACACCCCGAACATGGAGAGATTGGCTGTATGGATCATCGGCTTGGCCCTTCTTGTCAGCGCCGCGGCGTTTGCCGGTGACCAGGCAGTCCCGGATTCTTCGGAATCCGGACACATCAAGGGGACATCCCTGAAGGCCGTCAAGATGAAAACGACGGGCAGGGTCGTGGAGGTTACGGACACCCTGCTGAAGATCGAGCGTACCGTTAAGGGAACGGCAGAAACGTTTGAGTTCACGTTAGAAAAACCTATTACAAAGTTCAAGATCGGCGACAAGGTCGTCGTCCGTTACATCACCAGGGGCGATAAAAACGTCTTGAGGGAGATCACGCTGCAGCGAAGGGCAAAACCTCTGAAAAAGATCCTGCAGCCCGGTGAAAAAGAGGAGCCGGTTATTCCGCCCGCGAAGGGATCCGGCGTCGCAAAGTGAGGTAATCCATGAGATTCTCATGGAAATAACGCTGTCCCCATGAGGAGGCAGCAAATAAAAAAAGTGAAAAGGAGAAGGATGAAATGAAGAAGGCTATGGTATTTGCGGTTGGTCTGGTTTTCCTGTTCTGCTCATCGGCATTCGCAGCTGACAAGGCTGTCGCGCCCGTAAAGGAAGAGCCGGCGAAGGTTGAAGCGGCGAAACCCGAAGCGGCGAAGAAGGAAGTAAAGAAGGCAGCCCCCAAGAAGGCCAAGGCAAAGAAGGCCACCAAGAAGGCCGCGAAACCTGCTGAAGAGAAGGCTGCTCCGGCTGAAGCCGTCCCCGCCGCAAAATAAGCTCTTCGAACTGAAGTTGACGCGCTTCAAGAGGCACGAGGGAACATCTCCCCTCGTGCCTCTTTTTTTACATGAAACTCCGTGGGTTTTCCTGTAATAGAGGGAAAGGACCGGGGGACGTAAAAAACCCACATGCGAGATATTTCGGGTAATTGAATGCCATGACCTTGAAAACGCGAATGATGATCGTCACCCTTTGCGGTCTTGCCGTCACCATGGCCTTCTGGGGATGGATGCAGCTCGGCATGCTGGAGAGGATTTTGACGGAACAGCAGTACAAAAAACTTGACGGTATTGCAGAAACGTTGAGCACCTTTTACCAGCGCTTTCCCACCCGGAGGGGTCTGTCCGCCCTGGATTCAGCCCTGGAGGAGCACATCTCGACGGATGTCCGGCTGGCCCGCATTGACATCATTTCCCGGTCCAGGGAGGACATTGATTATGTCGCCGGAGCCGGACGGGTCGCTTATGAATGGCCGGAACATCTCATCAACGAAACGGCGGAAAATAAGGCGAAGCGCCATTACACCCTGCAGACGGAGACAGGACCCGCCGTGGGACTGCTCTATCCCGTTCCGCGGGAAAAAGGTCTCGCGGCTCAAACCATGGTCGGGGTTATTCTCTTTTCGCAATCC
>JAVETB010000081.1:0-12652 GCA_034006265.1 Syntrophus sp. (in: bacteria)
ACACTGCTTCATGATTCCTTGATATCATGAAGCAAGCCGGAAAGCCAGAAGTGTTTTATTTATTTGGTATCGTCATTATTTAGGTCTATGAATGACTTGACCCTGTTGTATCATTCAGGCCGCATCCGAAGCAAAATCTTCTTTACAAAACACCGCCCTGTTATGATATCTGAGAATGATATTTCCAGGAGAGACGTTCTCCACAAAATGAACGGATTCAAGAAAGGAAGTTGGTAAGATCATGAAGGCAAAGATTTTTCTGGCCCTTTGTTTCGTCTTTCTGATGTGTGCGGCAGGCTGTCAAAAACCCCGCGTTCTGGAACCCTTCCCAACGGAACCCCCGAAGCAGGCCCCGGAGCAGCAATTGCCGCCGCAACCCCGGATCCAGGAAGAGGAGCTGCCCCCGCAGCCTCCGATGCAGAAATACTCCAAGCAGTTGCCGCCGGGCCGGCTCGCCTTGCGGAAAATAACCGATCCAGCTGAGATCCCGGACTTTACTGAGGCCTGCGTGGACCTTTCCAACCTGGAAACCGCCATCCACAACAGCCTGAACTATCTCAAAAAACCTTCAAGCAAACTGTTCTTTCCCTACGGGGAGATAACGCACCAGCACATGGAAGAGAGCCTGAACGCCTTGGTAGAGCTCATTCATTCCGGGCACAGAGGGTCCGATCTCAATGCCCTCATCCGGGAACAGTTCGATGTCTATGTCTCCGTCGGCTGCGACGACAAGGGCACCGTGCTCTTCACCGGCTACTTCACCCCGGTCTTTGACGGATCCAGGGAATCCAGCGGACGTTTCAAGTACCCCCTTTACAGCCAGCCGGAAGATCTTGTGAAGAACCCGGAGGGCGTCACGCTGGGCAGACGCACCGTTGACGGAATCGTCCCCTATCCGCCGCGTGCCGAACTCGAAGATTCCGGTATGCTGAAGGGCAGGGAAATCATGTGGCTTGACGACCCGTTTCAGGTCTTTATCGTCCATGTACAGGGATCGGCGATGATCCGTCAGCCCGACGGCTCGCTCGTCGGGATCGGCTATGCCGCAAATAACGGTCACCCCTACCAGAGTATCGGCCAGAAGATGGTTGAAGACGGAAAGATACCGGAAGACCGGATGAGCCTCTCGGCCATGATCGAATACTTCAAGGCCCACCCGGATGAAATTTCAGAATACACCCGGCAAAACCCACGATTCGTCTTCTTTCAGGTAGCAGACGGACCACCCCGGGGCGCCCTCAATGAACCGGTCATTCCGTTCCGGACCATCGCCACGGACAAGTCCATCTTCCCAAGGGCGGGGCTGGCATTCATTTCCACCACCCTGCCCCGGACGTCGGGCAACGATGTCGTCCAGGAGCCATACTCCGGGTTTGCCCTGGATCAGGACACCGGAGGCGCCATCCGCGCACCAGGGAGGTGCGATGTCTACATGGGACAAGGCGATACGGCGGGAAGGCTGGCGGGAAAGACATACCGGGAAGGCCGTCTGTATTACCTGTTCGTGAAACCGGAACTCAGAAATTAACCGTGCTTCTGCTGGAAGACGGTCAGCCTGGAGCGGTCAGGCACTGATGCCTAAGCAGGCATTGCCGCTCATGGATCTCTATATCCTGTTGTTGCCTGAGGAACTTCCCTCCCCCATCCCGGTATAATCCCAGGGCTTTCTGCCGCCGCGGCTGGGTTTATCTTTAACCGTTTATGAATCTCATGTTTACTGTAAAACATCCTTTATTGGTTTTCTTGATGACATTGTTTCTTTTTTTTGAAGCCGCTTCACTGCTCCAGGCTTCCCAGAATGACTTCAATGGGGACCAGATTCCCGACATTCTCTGGAGAAACGCCGTTACAGGCCGGGTGGATCTCTGGTCGATGAAAGCCGATGGCGACCATACCGGCGACAAGACCCTCAGAAAAAATCCGGATTGGACCATAGCGGGAACCCATGATTTCAACAGGGACGGAATCGCGGATATCCTCTGGAGAAGCACGGATACCGCTCAGGTCGTCCTCTGGTTTATGAACAGCGATGGGACAAGACTCGGATACAAACGACTCAGAACCGATCCGAACTTGGCAATCATCAGTAAGTATTCGGTTTACGGCATCAAGCTCCCCCACGAGATGAAATCCGTCAAGTTGATAGAAGACGGCATTTTCACCATGTCCCCCTCAGGTTCTTATCCGGCATATCGATATAAGGGAACTTTCGACAGAACCTATTTCGGTTATTATTCTTCCAATCATTGCATTTCTTTGGCGTATTGGAACCATTCCCAAAATCAGCCCGGCAATCCCGTGATCCTGTGGAAGGATTGGGGTTGGAATTCCGGCGGGACGTTGCTCGGCGATGTCCATGCGAATCCGTCTGTCATTGTCTTGGAGAAGCAAGTTGGGGGACACATTGAGCATAATGGCAAACTATTGGTCGCTGTGGCAGAGCATGAATCCGACAAGGCAGGAAAGGGGAGACTGGAAGTAAGGAGATCGAAGCTCCCGGAATCCATAGACTCCTGGGAAAATACGGTTTCTCTTCGGTCAACAAAGGCTACTTATCCACGTTTAATGGAACTGGTGGATGGACGAATCTGGTTGCTCTGCCGACTGCAGAGATTTGAGGCAAATGCCACTAATACCTTCTACATTTGGGAAAGCATTGATGCCGGCGCGACTTGGAGCGAGCCGAAATTGCTTGTTGACATCAATCCCGGCACGCATGAATCCATTTATGTCACCGTGAATAAAAATGCTGCCGGTTCGAAACTGCATTTTACGTTTAACAGCTACATCTATGATAATCCGTCTCCCGGATTAAGGCGCTATAAGAACATCTACTATATTTTTTATGATGTTCCTCTTGACCAATGGGGAAGAAGCAACGGACAAATTGTTCCGCAACCCTTGACATTGGACAATTTAGATGTCGTTTATCAGAGCGATGATACGCCCGGACTGGAAGACTGGACATATTTGTCGGATATTAAGGTGGATGCCCGCGGGAATCCTTTTCTTGTAAGCATCAATTCGCAGGATCGAGGCTCGCGGGACAGGTTTGACCCAAATATCAAGGATTTCGTTTTGTATCATTTTCGCCAGGACGGTGAATGGCGGACAGAAACCGTTTGCGAAACGGCCCGTTTTTTTATCCGAATATGGCTACCCTTCATGGAAAGTATTTGAATATGGTATTTGCCAGTCCCCCGGATGAAAACGGAAGCGGAAAAGACTTGGTTGGATTTACAAGGGAGGGAGGCACGTGGGAACGCTATATGATTATAAAATCCCCGGAAACTGTCGATGGGCATAGTGCCCGCCCCTTCTATGCCTTGAATTCCCAGGATGAGTCCTTCATCTTTTGGAATTTCATAACTTATTATGAAGGCTCTCCATATGTGAACTGGACTTCCAGCATTTTCGGCTGTTTAATAAAGTGATCGCTGGTTGGAGGATTCCATGTTCTCACATGGACCCAAATGGTAGCAGACATAAAAAACGGGGTTACAGAACATACCGTAACCCCGTAATTCTTCATTGGTAGGCGGTACTGGGATTGAACCAGTGACTTCTACCGTGTGAAGGTAGCACTCTCCCGCTGAGTTAACCGCCCATCGTTTTACGGGTGCAAGCTATATCCTAAAGAAACCTCTTTTTCAAGGAGAAAAATACTTCGTCTCCATTTCAGGATTCACCTTCGCAGAGTCTCCGATAACATTCGACCCGCCTGTCCCGATAAAGATGGTTGAAAGGATTGAGATGCTTGTCCCTGGCCAGGGGAATGTCAAGTTCGGCAACCCCGACTTCATTCGCAACCGGACCGGCGGAACAGAGGACATCGGCACGGGGACCGGTAATCTGGCTTCTGCCCGTGAACTGAAGCGTCTTGCCGTTGCGATCGTCCTGTCCGGTCCGATTGGCCGTCACGGCATAGACGTGATTTTCCAGGCAGCGGATCTTCATGCCATCCTGGCA
Source organism: Syntrophus sp. (in: bacteria) (assembly GCA_034006265.1). Classification (GTDB taxonomy): domain Bacteria; phylum Desulfobacterota; class Syntrophia; order Syntrophales; family Syntrophaceae; genus Syntrophus. Next base: position 3,970 of record JAVETB010000081.1, read on the forward strand.
GAAGGGCAGGACCAGATTGGCGCAATGGCAGATGAGATCCGCACCCTTCAGGGAAAGGATCCTCATGGTTTCCGGGAAAAACCAGTCGAAGCAGATCATGACCCCCATGCGGCAGCAACCAAGATCATAAATGTCCGCTTCCTTATCCCCCGGCTGAAACCAGAGTTTTTCCTCACTGAAGAGGTGAATTTTTCGATAGGTTCCCATGTACCCCTCAGGCGATACCACAACGGCTGAGTTAAAAAAGCGGCCATGGTCCCGCTCCGCCACCCCGCCGACAATGCAGCACTGGTTCCGGGAAGCCAGCCGGCAAAGAAATTCTGTCGTTTTTCCATCAGGAATTTCCTCGGAAATTTTCCCAACCTCCTCGATGGAGGTAAAGAGATAGCCTGTATTAAAGAGTTCGGGGAGCACGATCACTTCCGCTTTCACCCCGTTGATCAGGCTCTCCGCTTTTTTCAGATTCTCCTCAACGCTACCGAAAACTGGTTCAAACTGCACAAATCCCGCTTTCATGATATTCCCCCATTCCCGCCGGCTCACGCTTCTTTTCAAACACGACATGGCAGCCGAATTTCCGCCCATGTCGTTCATTGCCCCCGCCCTTATCCCGGTTTCCCTTTCACACCGAAACGCACGTTGTACCTGCAGGCTTACTTTTTCCCCGATATGGAATGGGGACGTCCAGTCTGCATATTTTCGGTTCAGCCGTTTTGATATCATCTTTGCCCCCGGATTGGAACCCTGGAGAATGCCATCCGTGCGCACTTTCGAACCCGTTCCCTTTCCCATATCTCCGCAGAATCACATGGTCTGACCGGTGGAAGATATCATCAAATTATTGAAAATATTCATTGACAAAATTGACCCTAATAGGGTAAGAGCCCAGAGAATTTGATAGCGGTTAGGCGGGCAAGGGTTACTAGGGTTTCCATTATCGGATGGGCTGACCCTTAAGTGGTTGAATTACATTTAAACACATTGTTAGGAGGAAATTATGGAAGTTACGGTACCCATGGAAGGAAAGATTGTGGCAATTAAAGTTAACGTTGGCGATAAGGTCAGTGAAGATGACGAAATCGCGGTCATGGAAGCCATGAAGATGGAAATGCCTGTCGTATGCCCGGCAGACGGCGTTGTTAAAGAAATAAAGGTCAAGGTCGGTGACAAAGTTGCAGCTGAGCAGGCATTGATGATCATCGAATAGACCAGATCTTCCAGATACTACTACACACCGAATAAGCAAGAACACCCCTATACCGATCTTTGCAGAGCGGCTTGACGCTTCAGGATGCAGGGAAATCAATACAGAAACACCGTGTCGGCCCTTAAACTCCGGCACGGTGTTGATAGCCACAGAATGCTTAAAAATTATAAGCCGATTATCCAGACACATCAGAAAATGCCAGACATGCCGGATACGCGATACCCTTAATTTTTTCGGGGGGGGGATACGGCTGGGGCTGATTTGAGCGGTTTGCTGTGGCACTAATACTTAATGAAAAGAGGAGGCTTTACCATGGATTTTGCGTTATCAGAAGAACTCGAAATGTTGCGGACTATGGCACGCGATTTTGCAACCGAAAAGATTGCGCCATTTGCAGACAAATGGGATGAAGAGCATTACTTCCCCTATGAGGAAGTCGTCAAACCGATGGGCGAACTGGGCTTCTTCGGCACCGTCATTCCGGAAGAGTACGGCGGAAACAATATGGGCTGGCTGGCCGCCATTATCCTCACCGAGGAAGTCTCCCGCGCCTCCAGTGCGCTGCGTGTCCAGATCAACATGGAAGGACTCGGCTGCGCCTACACCATCTGGAAGTATGGAACGGAAGAAGCCAAGAAGAAATATGTAGAGAAACTTGCAACAGGCCAGTACCTCGGCGGCTTCGGAATCACCGAATTCAACGCAGGTTCCGACGTCATGTCCATGAAATCCACCGCCGAGGATAAAGGGGATCATTATGTGCTGAACGGCTCAAAGACCTGGATCTCCAACGCCAGCTGCGCCGATGTCATTGTATACTATGCTTACACGGACAAGGCTGCAAAGGGCAAGGGACTGTCTGCTTTCGCAGTGGAGCTGAAGAACAACCCGGGCATCCGCACGACGGATCTGGACAAGATGGGCAGCAAATCCTCACCCACGGGCGAAATCTATCTCGACAACGTCATCGTTCCGAAGGAAAACCTCCTTGGCAAACCCGGCGAAGGCGCCAAGATCGTTTTCGGTTCCCTCAACGGAACCCGCCTGTCCGCAGCCGCGGGTGGAATCGGTCTTGCCCAGGCCTGCCTTGATGCCGCCATTAAATACGCCAACGAGCGTGAGCAGTTCGGCAAACCGATCGGTCAGTTCCAGGCGAACCAGTTCCTGATCGGCGAGATGGCCTGTGATCTGGAAGCCGCCAGACTGGTGGTCTACAAGGCCGCCTGGCAGAAGGATCAGGGAAATCTGACCAATACCTTCGAAGTGGCTCAGGCCAAATATCTTGCCGGCGAAGTGGCCTACAAGTGCGCCATCGGCGCGATGAGAATCTTCGGCGCGTATGGTTATTCCACGGAATATCCCGTGAACCGTTTCTACCGCGATGCCCCCACCTACGCCATGGTGGAAGGTTCGACCAATGTCTGCAAGATGATCGTCGGCGGTACACTGCTTGGTGCGAGATAACCAACCGAAACGAGGTGTTCTCACCTCTTAAGATATTATGCTGTTGATATATATGTGAGTTTAGGAGAGTTTTGAATGAGACAATATTTTGAAAAGATGGACGATCTGGGCAAGGCTCTTAAGCCGGCGCAGATTGAGAGAATGAAAGAAAATGTCGCACAGATAGAGGAAGTCTATGCCGACATTGCAGCAGCAGTCGATAAGGCAAAAAATGCGGGTGTCCCTGCAGAAGATGTCCACAAGAAAGGGGATATGACTGTCTGGGAGCGTATTGAATACATCGTGGATCCCGGGACCTTCTGCCCTCTGCATACTCTTTATAATCCGGCCGGAAACAAGGAAGGCGTTACGGGCGTCATGGACGGCCTGGCCCGGATCAGCGGCAAGTGGTGCGTGCTGATCGGCTTCGATAACAAAGTGACCGTGGGTGCTTGGATTCCCGGTCAGCCGGACAACAATCTCCGCGCCACCGACATGGCAAAGATCCTCAATATTCCCATCGTCTGGCTGGTCAACTGTTCGGGCGCCAGACTTCCTGAACAGGAAAAATTCTATGCAAACCGGCGCGGCAGCGGAACCTGCTTCTTCCGCCATGCGGAACTGGAAAAGATGGGAATCCCCGTCCTGGCGGGAATTTACGGGACAAACCCGGCGGGCGGAGGCTATCAGGGCGTGAGTCCGACCATTCTGCTTGCCCACAAGGACTGCAACATCGCCGTTGGCGGCGCCGGTATCGTCAGTGGAATGTCCCCCAAGGGATTCTTCGACGAAGAAATCGCCGAAGCGCTGATTGATGCAACGCGCAAGTTCCGGGCAACACCTCCGGGAAGCGTCAAGATTCACTACGATGAAACCGGATTTTTCAGAGCCGTTTTCGAGTCACAAACCGGTGTTCTGGATGCCCTCAAAGAATACATGAGCTATATCCCGGCATATCATCCGAAGTTCTTCCGTGTCGCCGAGCCGGCGGCACCTAAATACGATCCGAAGGAAATTTCATCCATCATCACCTTCAACCAGAAGATGGTTTATGATTTTGACAACCTTCTTGCCCGCCTGGTGGACAATTCCGAACACATGGAGTTTCGGCCCACTTACGGACCCGAAGTGTACACCGGCCTGGTCAGGATTGATGGATTCCTGATCGGAGTCATCGGCAACCGCCAGGGAATCCTTCCCAACTACCCGGAATATACCAACGAGTACATCGGGGTGGGCGGCAAGCTCTATCGACAGGGCTTGATCAAGATGAGCGAGTTTGTCACCCTCTGTGATCGTGACCGCGTTCCAATGATATGGTTCCAGGATACTTCCGGAATTGACGTCGGGGACATCGCGGAAAAGGCGGAGCTTCTCGGCCTGGGCCAGTCGCTTATCTACTCCATAGAGCAGACTGAACTTCCCATGATGCTCGCTGTCCTCCGCAAGGGATCCGCAGCGGCTCATTATGTCATGGGTGGACCGACGGCCAATAACCACACCGCCTTCACTCTGGGTACGGCGACAACGGAAATTTACGTCATGCACGGAGAAACAGCGGCAACGGCCAGTTTTGCCCGGAGGCTTGTGAAGGAAAAGGATGCCGGCAAGCCCTTGCAGCCTGTCCTTGACAAGATGAATGCATTGGCCAAGGAATACTATGACAAGTCACGTCCGATTGCCTGTGCCGTGACAGGAATGGTTGATGAGATCGTCCGTTACGAGGATCTCCGCAATTACATGGTCGCTTTTGCCAACGCAGTCTACCAGAATCCGAAATCCATCTGTCCGCAGCATCACATGATTCTGCCGAGAATTATCCGTTCACAGATCGTGAAAGGATTGGATAGACCCAAGGCTGGAGAGTAAAAATAACATCTACCCCATTGTTGGGCTTTTGAAGGATTAAAGAAGGCCGGAGCATGAAGAAAAATCATGCTCCGGCCTTTCGCATCCTGAACGGCGGGTGATGAAGTCTTTTTAACGCCTTTTATCCTCTTTGCCGAAAAGCCAGAGCCCGCTTCAGGTCCTCTTCGGTATTGATATTGAGAAGCATGGTCCCGTCAGGATCATAGGTCCGGATTACGCTCTCCGGAACAAAGAACACCCGCATTCCCCTGAAACATCCTGTCATTTTCAGACGATCTCCCCGCTCCAGAAGATTTTTTATGCCCGGCAGACAGCGTCGGGAATAAACAGCATGCAGGGGGAAATACCCCTCAGAGGTTTCCGGAACCACGATATCATAACCGTCCATTCCCTCCGTCATGTATCGGATGAATTCCACATTTAAATAGGGCATGTCGCAGGCGCATAAGAAGGCATATTCATAAGACGCATAATAAAGACCGGCATAAAGCCCTCCCAGAGGTCCCTTTCTCTTGTAGATGTCACTGACCAGAGGAATATCCTGATCAAGATAGAGGAGAGGCTCGTTGGTCACCAGGATCACCTCGGGAAACAGGCTTTTGAATTGCCTTACGACCCGGTCAATCAGCCGTTCACCATCAATCTCCAGAAACGCCTTGTTAAGGCCCATCCGAGAGCTTTTTCCACCGGATAAAATGATTCCCGTCATCCTCTCCGCCATTACGTGACCTGCCTCCGGGAACATCTTGCCGGCTTTCAACATTTTGTCCGCTTTTCCATTTAGATTGTCCTTCTTTGTCACTGCCAGAGCTCCTCAAAATGGCGGCACCGTGAATCCAGGAAGACCACTTGGCCTCTGTCGTTTTCCGAGCGAATCAGCCGTCCGATTCCCTGTTTCAGTTTGATCATAGCTTCATAGTAATAGCGATTCCAGAACTCTTTTGCCGGAAGCATTCTTTTCCGGGCGATCTGGAGAGGATCAAAGGGATGGGGGAACGGAATCCGGGTAATAATGACCTGAGTCAGGGTATCCCCTTGAAAATCCACTCCATACCAGAAGGTGTCCACTCCGAAGAGGACACTCTCCTTGATCAGTCGGAATTCATCGATCAGGTTGCCCGTGGGCTGGCCTGGCGCCTGAAGCAGGAGTGGGAAACCATCGGCGGCAATTTCATCCCCTGTAAGCACAGCAACCGCTTCGAGATCGAAATAGCTGGAAAAAAGGACCAGGGTGCGCCCCCTGTTGCGGCGGATCAGCGCCGGCAATAACTCTGCAACGGTTTTCAGCCAGACCTGCTTGTTCCCGTAACTGCCGCTGACGGCGCTCTCCGGCAGGATCATCTTCACGGCGTCCCGGGAAAAGGGGGAAGAAAGGGTCGAGAAGCGGAATGGCCGTTCCTTCCAACCCAGCATGACCGGCTGCCCATCCTCCCTGGGTGTCGACGCCGCATTTTCCTGATCCGGACAGTCCATCCCGACGATTTTGCAGAAGTCATCGAACCGGTCTCGCTGCCTCAGGGTCGCAGAGGTGTAGACAATGCAGTCCCGCCTGTCGTAAATATGCTTTTGAATCAACCCGGAGACGTCCACGGCATGAACCATGAGCACCCAGTGCCTGGAATAAAGCTGGCAGGCGGCAACCATGTTGACGGATCGGATCGTCTTTTCCAGAAGCAGAAAATTTTCGGCTTCCGAAAGAATTCGGGCTGATGCATTTTTAATGCGCTCCTGCGAACGGGGTAAAATTTTCAGCGCCCGGCAGGTGTCTGGATCTTCCAGGAATGACAAGCTTCCGGCGATGGCTTTCAGGAGGTCGGCAAACAGCCGAAGCGCTTTTTCTATCTTCCCGTCAGCGTAAGCGGCATGGCATAAAGGCAGTTGGAGTATCTCACCTCTTGTGCTGGACGGAAAAATCCTGCGCAGGATATGTCCGAATTCCTCAACAGCCTGCTGCAATTCCTCCAGAAGGTTGTGGCAATGACCAATGGATGCCTCCACATCTCCGGCCGCATTGTGTAAAATCCTGTGAAGCGCAAGTTCCAGGTAGGACAGGGTATCCATCATCTCGCGGGAATTGACGGACAGGCGGAAGGCGTTCCGTACAGCCTGTTCGAAGTGATTGGCCTCGTCAATAATGCAGTTTCGGAACATCCCCGACAATTCCTCATCCAGATCAATCAGGGCCAGTTTGTGATGATTTGTAACGACCACACGGGCGGATCGGGCTTCGGCACGGGCCACCTGGGCCGGACAGAGGATATGGCGACCTGTGCAGCCCGTCTTTGCAGAAATTTCGTTATGGAGTCGTCGGAAATAAGGGGATGTGTTCAGGCAGCGGTCGACTCTTTCGCCCACGGTTTCACCATCGGCATGCCTGAACAGAAAGATGAGATTGGCAAAGTACAGCCATGTCAGCAACTGGGCTCCCTTCAGATCCTCTTCGAAGGCCGAATTCAGTTTTTCAGCACAGAGATAATTGGATTTCCCCTTGAGCAGGGCAACGGGAATATTCCGGAAATCCCGCTCCAGCGCCATGGTCCGGGGAATTTCACGCGAGTAGATCTGATCCTGGAGACTTTTTGTGTAGGTCGAAATCATAACCCGTTCATCGGGATTCAGGCGGAGATAATCCATGACGGGAATCAGATACCCCTGGGTCTTTCCCGTTCCCGTACCGGCTTCAAGGGTCAGGACGGCCCCATCATTCAATGCCTCGGTCACACAAAGGGAATATTTCAACTGGGCTTCCCGGAACTTGAAACCCGGGGCACCCTCTGCCAATCCCTTCAGAAGCGTCTCGATCCGCTGTTCCGGAATCGTCCTCCGATCTCCCTGAGTCCGAGTCAACGCCGGGGAAAACCGCGCCTTTTCCAGAAACGGCATCCAGTCCGCCGTGTCATTCCGTGCAACGGGTGAAAAAAGTCCGCCCCAGTACTCCTGATAATGCCGCACCAGGTGGACCATGACGTCACCCAAAAGGGTGTCGCTCATTTTCAGATAATGGCGCAGCGCCGCTGAAGAGGGCTGCGTTTCATCATTCAGCCGATCACCGCAGAGATGGCGCACGAGCTCGATGGACAGATCAACCAGTTCCGAAGCGGAAAAGCTGATCTTCTCGCGCCTTTTTCCGGAAAGATATTCCCACAATCCCCGGGGAGAAAACGACTCGACATGGGGAAGAAAATATTCGGCAGCGAAGGTGAGATCGACAAAGCGATCCTTGGCGCAGAACCGAAGCAGAGGATCCAGTGCGGAATATGGATCCAGGACCAGGACAAAGGCCTGTTTCTCAAGAAAAGACCTCAAGCGGACGGCCACTTCTTCCAGCGGATGGGCCTCATTAAGAGATTCTTTTGAGATGTTGGAGTGGTAACGCTCCCTTTCGGTAAGATATGGGTACCTCACCAGGGAGGAAAAATTCCGGCGCGAAGCGTCCCTGGAAAGAATCGTCGCAGCAACTTCATAAATCCGGTTGCCGTTGTCCGCCTTCAGGCCCGCATGACCATAAACAAATGCCACTTCGTCAATAGGACGGTTATAAGGTTTCAGCATGGGTCTCCGAGAGGCCGTTATCTGAACAAATACATATACCTTCAGGGGCCAGGTTCAATCTCTTATGAGCGCGCGGCATCACCACGGTGTTCAGCGATCACGCAACGCCGGGCATCCCCTTATCACACAAGGTTCAATGACTAAACAGAAATTTTGCCATGTTAACGGTATAAATAATGTGACGTTTTACGTAGAGGCTTCTCTCCGGCACATAACTTAAAAAAAATTACGCATATTCTTGACAAGAAAAGGTTGTTTAGGATAGAAAGACTACCTCATCTCTTCAAATAAGCCGGAGTAACTCAGGGGTAGAGTAGCTGATTCGTAATCAGCAAGTCGGGGGTTCAAATCCCCCTTCCGGCTCCATAACATCAAGGGGTTGCAGATTTCAGCAACTCCTTTTTTTATGCCATTATTGACCCCGTGAAAAAGAGCCGTCGCGAAGAACGGCTTTTTCGTCTTTTTGATTCTGTGGGTTTCTGATCTGTCGTTAGACAGCGTTTACTTGACAGCGTGTGTAAAGACGGCCTCTGGTCAGTAACTCCTGTTCTTTTTCTTCTATAAGCTTTTAAAGAAGTATACATTACACGCATAAACAATAAAGGTGCGGTC
>JAVETB010000082.1:0-12345 GCA_034006265.1 Syntrophus sp. (in: bacteria)
ATACATCGGCTGGCGCCTTACCCGGATCCGAACCTTCGAAAACCGTCCCCTTTACATACCCAACTCGACCTTCACGACCATCGCCCTGGAAAACCCATCCAGAATGACCCATCGCCGGATTTATGAAACCATTGGCATCCGCTACGATGACGCAGGCAAGGTCATGGCGATCGCAAAAGACGTCCGACAGATGCTAATCGATCACCCCGGCATTGATCCCGCCCAGACATTGATCGTCAATTTCAACACCTTCGGCCCCTCGTCCCTGGATGTCATGGTCTATGCCTACACCAGAACGAAGGTGTGGGTGGAATATCACCAGGTCAAGGAGGATGTGCTGATGAAGGTTTACCGGATTATCCTCTCCCATGGAGCGGAGGTCGCTTTCCCAACCTCGACCATCCATGTTCCCGAGCGGATATTGCTGGAACAGGCGAACCTTATCTGCCAAAAATAACCACGGAGGGGCCATCCTAAAAAAACAGCTCCTTTATAAAGTCCGGAACCCCTGAACGATCATGAACAAGCAGCGATTCAGCAGCTCCCTCGACCGGAGATCCCGGGACTTCCCGGATCCATATTCTCCACTCTTGCCAATCCGAGCAGGAGATTCTGGAATGCCTGAAAACATTAAGGGCTCAACAAACTGACGGAGCAGAAGGGGCCTTCCTTACTTGTTAAATCCTTCCTGCCATTTAACAATTTCTTTTCTTGTCTGCTATTTTCGGGGGCAGTGCTCTCCTGCTTCAGCGAACGGATGCCGCAGAGGACTCGCCCGAAAAGCGGAAGGCAAAAGCCGCAACAGGTGGGCCTATCGTTTCGAACATCGTGACGGCCCCAAGCACCATGGCTGAAATCAGCGATGCATGTTCCATGAACATGATACAGGAAGTGTCGGCTAGCCCTATCGCCAGACCGGCCATTGGAACCATGAGAAGTCCGCTCGAGATTCCGTAACGAAGAGGTTTACGAAGCAGGACCGTTGCTGCGGCAACCCCGGCCGTTTTTGCAAATGTACGGGCAACGACCAGCGCGAAGACTGCGGGAGCAAACTCGATCAATTCACGCACATGCAGCTTTGCACCTGCAAAAACAAACAGTACGATAAAAAAAAGCTCAAAGGCAGGACCAAAGGCCAGCTCTGAAACCATATTTTCCCTCTCAATACTTTTCGCCGTAACTCCGACAACGAGCGGAATAAGGAGCATGGAAAGCTGCGTCTCCTTCGCAAAACCAACGCCCAACATGATTGTACCTATCACAAGTGCAAGTCGGTATTGACCTGCCTGGCGGGTCTTGATAACCATGAAATGCAGACACCAGCCTAAAATAATTCCCAAAAGGAGCGACCCTAATAGTTGATACAGGGGCTGAAGAATCACGATCACCCAGTGGGAACCTACGGTGTAATGCATGAAGGGCAGAATGAAAGAGAATAAAGTAAAAGAAATCAGATTATTGAGAGCCACCAGTGTCTCCGTGGATTCCGTCACTTTGCCGGATGCGCCAACTTCATTCGCCACATGCAAAAGAACCGCGGGGGATGAGGAAACGGTGATTGCGCCAACCAATGCTGCCGTTGCGATCCCCACATCAAAAATCGAGAGGATGTAGGTTACAAGACAAAAGGTCGCAACACTTTCAACAAGAGAGACCAGAAGGAGGCTTGGGTTATGTCGAAGCATGGCCATATCGAGTGACAACCCAAGCCGATAGAGAATAAGCCCAAGGGCGATATGTATAAGAATCCCTGACTGGGCCAAGGTTTCCTGGCTCAAAATATTGATTCCGCTCGGCCCGAAGAAGAATCCGACAGCCATAAACCCCGTGATGCTTGGAAGCCAGGGGATGAGATGTGTGATGAATCCGCCAAGAGACCCGATCAGCAGGATGAGGCCAAATGCCATCAATGGCGTGAAATCTGTTGGAAAGCTCGGCAAGTAACTCACGGAGGACTCCTTCTGATCAGGTTAACCTAATGGGGTGAAGCATAGGAATCCCCTGGGGGAATTGCCCTTCTTCTCTTTCCATTAGCCTTTCCACCCGTTTTGGCCCTTCTCGCGGATGCGGATATGCTCAATAACGGGAGGGGGTCGCCAGCGGCTCACGAATTTTCATCTCTCCGGAATCAACGACATGAACTGATTTATCATGCGGGCTTGTCCGGACTTCCGCGAGATCCAAAAGCCTCTCCATCGCCGGGTCACTCCCATCAAAGCAAGATAAAGATGATTAGTCAAGGCTTGAGCTTGCCGCCTGGTAAATTCCCCCCCGATGGTATAGGCGTCTCCTGAACAGGATTCCGTCACCGTCGCAGGACGAGATATTTCCGGACCTCCTCACTGAAGAGCAGAAGGATGGCAAAGGGAAGAAGAACCAGCCAGGTTGCCGGAGGAAGAGGATAGGTCGAGAAAATTCTATTGCCATACGGGGAATAGACGATGAAGAGCTGAAGACAGAGTTCGAAACCGATGCCGATGAAGATGAACCGGTTTGAAAAAAAACCGAGTCTGAACACGGACTCATTCGCCGATCGACAGGCAAAGACGTTGCCGATCTGGACGATGATGATCGCGGTCAAACATGCCGTCGTGGCCTGCAGGTAGAGAGTGTGATCGGATGGAATAAAAGTCCCCCAGCTCCAGCCCCCGTCATACAGAACATAGAAGAAACCGAACATGCAGGCGGCTGCTTCGATCGGCCCCAGGAAGAGGTAGGCACGGGCAAGAACCGAAAAATTGAGGAGCCTCTCGTCCCTGCTTCGGGGCGGCTGCCTCATCACCGCCGGTGTCGGCTTTTCCGTACCGAGGGCCAGGGCAGGAAGCATGTCCGTACCGAGGTCAACCGCCAGGATCTGCATGATCGTCAGCGGCAGGGGGATCCGCAGGAGGATGTACGCGAGGTAGGGTACGGCCTCCGGGATGTTGGAAGCAAAGATATAGGTGATAAATTTCCGGATGTTCTCATAAACCGCCCGGCCTTCTTCCACGGCATTGACGATGGTGGCGAAATTGTCATCCAGCAGAATCATGTCCGAGGCTTCCTTCGCAACATCGGTGCCCGAAATGCCCATGGAGATGCCGATATCCGCCTTTTTCAGGGCAGGCGCGTCATTGACACCATCACCCGTCACGGCGACCCATTCCCCCTCCTCCTGAAGGATCGAAACGACCCTCATCTTGTGCTTTGGTGCCATACGCGCAAAGATAATCTCCCTGGCCGAGAGGTTTTCCCGCAGTTCCCGGTCATCCATTTTCAGAAACTCCGGTCCTTCGATTACAATCGGATCGCCTTTCACCAGGCCGATCTCGCGGGCAATGGCAACAGCCGTCCGGCTTCCGTCCCCCGTGATCATGATGACCTTGATGCCCGCCTCATGGCATTTTCGAATGGCCTCCGGCACTTCAGGCCGCGGAGGGTCTTCAAGCCCGATCAGACCGGCAAACACAAGATCCTCTTCAAGAGACGCGGGATCCGGGGGGAGGAGATCAGAAGGGTTTTTCCTGTAGGCAAAGGCCAGGACCCTCAGCCCGTAATCCATGAAGGACCCATAGGCATCCAATGCCCTTTCGCGAAAGGCCTCCTCCATCCTGTGTTCGATGCCGTTCATCAAGAACCGGCTGCACAGGGGGAGGATGCTCTCCATGGCCCCCTTCGAAAAGACGATTTCAGCATCTTCGACTCGATTAACGGTGGTCATCCTCTTCCGGTCCGAGTCAAAGGGAATCTCGAACATGCGCTTTGCGCTCAGCTCACCCAGGCTTTCTCTGCCAAGCCGCAGCAGGGCAGCCTCGGTGGGATCCCCCCGATATTCATTGTCGGCGAAGCGCGCATTATTGCACAGAAGGACCGTCTGCATCAGCGGATCATCTGCCTGTGCCATAAAACCCTGTGCATCCAGAATCGAGCCGTCTTTCCAAATTTTTGCGGCGCTCATTCGATTCTGGGTCAGCGTTCCAGTCTTGTCGGTACAGATCACGGATACGCAACCAAGCGTCTCCGCCGAGGAGAGATTCTTGATCAACGCCTTTCGTTTCGCCATTCTCTGGCTTGCCATGGCCAGGGAAAGGGTGACGGTGGGCAGCATACCCTCGGGGATAAGGGCGACGGTGATACCGACGGCAAAGATAAAATTGTTCCAGAAATCCCTTCCTATAACAAATCCGAGACTGAAGAAAAAGATACCGACCAGGGCGGCGATGGTCGCCACCAGGCGGGTCGCCTTGGCAATCTCCTTCTGAAGCGGGCTGAGATCCGGTTGGACAGCGCTTGTCAGATGGGCGATCCGACCGAATTCCGTACCCATCCCCGTTGCAAAAACCAGAGCTTTTCCCGAACCGCTTATGACGCTTGTTCCGGCAAAGACGATATTGGGGCTATCCAGAAGTTCGCCCGGCACAGGCAGAGCATTGCGAAGACTGGCCTCGGACTCGCCCGTCAGCGAAGCGTTGTTGACCTTCAGCATGGCGCCTTCGATGAGGCGGGCGTCGGCGGGGATCCGGTCCCCTTCGGAAAGGAGGATAACATCCCCCGGAACAACCTCCCGCGACGGGACCTTCCGCTCCTTTCCTTCCCGGACAATCCGCACAGAAAAGGGCAGAAGTCTCTTCAGGGCCTCCAGGGCCTTTTCGGCGCGGTATTCCTGGATATAGGTAAAGACGGCATTGATCACAATGACGCCGAGGATGGCAAAACCGAGGGTCCCCATGTCCTCGCCGGGGTGGAGATAATCGGAGAGGAAGGCGAGCCCTGCGCCGACCCAGAGGAGCAAGGCCAGGAAATGGGTAAACTGTTTCAAGAACCGGATCGACAGGGGAGTTCTGCGCGCCTCCCGGATCTCGTTGAAGCCGCTCTCCGACATCCTTCGGGCGGCCTCCTTTTCGGAAAGGCCGTTTTCCGAACTGACAAGGGCCCGAAGGGCCTCCTCCCGGGAAAGGCTGTTAATCTTCATGGCGGGGCTTCAGGATGATGAGGTCGCAGGGCGTCTCTCTCAGCACCTGCTCGACGGGACTGCCATTGAGCAGGGAAGCCAGAAGGCTCCGCTCGCTGGCCCCCATGATGATGAGGTCATGCCGCTTTGCAAAGGCTTCGACCGTAATGTTCCGGGCGATCCCTCCCGGCAGGTGCCGCCCTTCATGCTCGATGTCCCTCTGCTTGAGATGGCTCATGAAGTGCGCAATGTCCGCTGACCTGCGCTCTTCCCATTCCGGGGGGGTAAGATGGATCTCTCCGGAAAAGATCTTTTCCAGAGGCTTCGGCGCATGGAAGACGAAAACCTTTGCCCCGAATGCCTTGGCCATGGCGGATACAAAAACCGCCCGTTCCCGCACGCGATTGATTCTTGCCTTCACCGGAACGAGAATCCTCCCGGGGCGCACCCTGCCGGAATGGGCAATGCGCACGAGGGCCACGGAGCAGGGAAGCTTCAGCGACAGGCTCCGGGCCACGGTGCCGGCATAGAACCTTTTCTCAAGATCCTCTCTCCGGGTCGAGGCAAAGACAAGTCCGATCCTTTCCTGGCGGACGATTTTCCCGATCTCCCGGAGGGGATCTCCCGCGGCGGCAATGCTTTCCGCCTGGATGTTCCGTTCCAGGGCGTCATCGAAAAGCCTCTGAATGGCGTCCTCGGCGACATGGCGGTCGTGGGGGGGCATGCCCTCCTCGGCGACAAAGCAGATATAGAGCTTCGCATGAAGCTCCTGGGCGAGGTGAAGGGCATAGCGCGCCGCCACTTCTGAATTCAGATGCTCATTGACTGCGGCAAGGATCTTTTTATACATGGCTTCCACGGAATCGCTCTGACGGCATGGTTCCCTCATCGGCGGAAAAGGCTTCCTTCCGGAAAAGAACTCCCGAAAAGGCTCTCACGGACAAGCCTCTCAGCCCTTATGTACCCTCGGCTCATCTTTCCGGATTTATTTTACTCTCCGATATGGGCGATTTCTATGAGAAATGTGGCTGTGGATAAAAAAAGATTTCGGGAACGTCGATCCCCGCGGGAAGAACCGGAAAGTCAGACCTGTCCTGCAGACGAAGCCTTCAGGTCAAACCATGGGCGGCCATTGGTCACAATATTCTTGAATTCCCCGGATTCGCCCCTTATGATCAACGGGATCAGTCGCCTATTTCCTATTCGAGGTTGGCACAGACAATGAGCAGCGGGCTGGACCCCAAAAAATTTCCGGGGCTTACTGAAGCGGAAGCGGCACAGCGCTTACGTCGGGATGGGTGCAACGAGCTGCCCTCGTCCCGTGGGCGCAGCGTCTGGGCCGTCGCCCGGGATGTCGTGCGGGAGCCCATGTTTCTGTTGCTGGTCGCCTGCGGAACCCTTTACTTTTTCCTGGGAGATATTCATGAAGCGCTGATGCTCCTCGGTTTTGTCTTTGTCGTCATGGGCATCACGCTTTATCAGGAGCGCAAGACGGAACGGGCCCTGGAGGCCCTGCGGGATCTTTCCAGCCCCCGCGCCCTGGTGATCCGGGATGGCCGGGAAAGACGGATTGCCGGACGGGAGGTTGTCCGGGGGGACATCCTGGTGGTGAAGGAGGGGGACCGCATTCCCGCCGACGCGGTTCTGCTCTCCTGCCTGAGCCTCTGCGTGGATGAGTCTCTCCTGACCGGAGAATCCGCACCCGTCCGGAAGTCCGCCGACCCCTGCGCCTCTGGAATGGGACGGCCGGGTGGTGACGATCTTCCCTTCATTTACTCGGGGACCCTTGCCGTTCAGGGCCAGTGCATCGCCCGGGTACTGGCCACGGGCATCCACACCGAAATCGGCAAAATCGGCAGGTCCCTGCAGGACGTTACGCCTGAGGAATCTCTCCTGCAGAAGGAGACGGGACGGCTGGTCCGCAATTTCTCGCTTCTTGGGCTTTCCCTGTGCGCCGTGGTCATTGTCGTCTATGGATTGACGAGGGGGGACTGGCTCCATGGGCTTCTGGCGGGCATTACCCTGGCCATGGCGACCCTGCCGGAAGAGTTTCCCGTTGTGCTTACCGTCTTCCTGGCTCTCGGGGCCTGGCGCATTTCCCAAAAGCGGGTCCTCACCCGGCGCGTTCCGGCCGTCGAGGCCCTTGGTTCAGCCACTGTGCTCTGCGTGGATAAAACGGGGACACTCACCGAAAACCGGATGACCGTCCGGAACATGTTTGCCCGGAATTCCCTCTGCACGCTGGAAAGCTCCGATCAGCAGATCCTGCCCGAACCTTTTCACGAGCTTGCGGAATTCAGCATCCTGGCAAGCCAGATCGACCCCTTTGATCCCATGGAAAAGGCGATCAAGCAACTGGGAGACCTCCACCTTGCAGAAACGGAACATCTCCATTCAGACTGGACGCTGGTTCACGAGTACCCCCTTTCCCAGGAGCTGCTTTCTCTGTCCCGCGTCTGGGAATCCCCTCATGGCGGTGACTATGTCATCGCCGCCAAAGGCTCACCGGAAGCGATTGCCGATCTCTGCCATCTGAGTGAGGGAGAAACGGGGGAACTGGATGGGCACGTTCGCTGCCTTGCCGATGACGGCCTCCGGGTGCTCGGGGTCGCCAAGGCCGTTTTTGAGCTCTCGGACTTGCCCGATGGCCAGCACGACTTCGTTTTCGAATTCGTGGGCCTGATCGGATTGTCTGACCCGGTGAGGGCCTCGGTTCCGGAATCAATCCGGGAATGCCATACAGCCGGAGTCCGCGTGGTGATGATTACCGGAGACTATCCGGGAACGGCCCGGCACATCGCCCGTCAGATCGGCCTGGCGCCCGGTGATGGCTGCCTTACCGGACCTGATCTGGACGCCATGTCCGATGACGAGCTGCGGAGGAGGATTTCGGAAGTCAACATCTTTGCCCGCGTCGTCCCGGAGCAGAAACTGCGGCTCGTGGAAGCCCTCAAGGCAAAGGGTGAAATCGTGGCGATGACGGGGGACGGAGTCAACGACGCCCCGGCCCTGAAGTCCGCCCATATCGGGATTGCCATGGGGGGCAGAGGGACGGATGTGGCGAGGGAATCCGCTTCACTGGTGCTTCTTGACGACGATTTTTCGTCCATTGTCCAGGCCCTGAGACTCGGGCGCCGGATATTCTACAACATCCGAAAGGCCGTCGCCTACATCGTCGCGATCCATGTGCCGATTGCGGGATTGTCGCTGATTCCCGTGCTCTGCAACTGGCCCCTCATTCTGATGCCGGTTCACATCCTGTTTCTGGAATTAATCATTGATCCCGCCTGCTCGATCGTCTTCGAAAACGAACGGGAGGAAGCAGATGTGATGACCCGCCCTCCCCGAAACCCGGCCGAACCCCTGTTGAATGCGACAACGCTGGCCGTCAGCCTGATGCAGGGCGTCAGCGTTCTTTTTCTTCTGGCGGTCGTCTTTTTTTTCTCCTTCCATGAGGGCCTTGGCGAAGGCTACGCCCGGGCTTTGACGTTCACGACCCTCATTGCCGCCAACCTCTGCCTGATTCTGACCAACCGCTCCTGGTCACGGACGATTCCAGCCACACTGAACGATCCCAATCCCGCGCTCTGGTGGGTGATCGGCGGAACCCTTCTCTTCATGGGGCTGGTCCTGTACATTCCCGTCCTGCGGCATCTGTTCAAATTTGACCGGCTCCATGCCCCCGACCTCTGGCTGTGCCTGGCGATGGGAGTGGCCAGCATTTTCTGGTTCGAGGGGCTCAAATTCCTTCGCGGTCGCCAGAAACCTTTTTTTATGCGATGATTTCTTGACAATAAGCGCTTATAGTGATTTATGAAGTGCCGCTTAATTCTCAGATTTTGAGGAGCGGGGGACCCACTTTTTCCGGGGCGTATCACCACACACATGGTGTAGGGCATCCTCTTCGGCCCGAGCCCGTCAGCTAACCCCGCAGGCGTCGTTGAGGAGACCTTCCCCATCATTCATCGGGATCTGCTCCTCCAAGTTCCTGTTGAATTTTAGGGGGTGCCCAGTCTTTGGAAAATCAGCCTGATCAAGGCCAACCGCAGGCCTCACAGAATTCGAACCTCAATCCCCAAAACCATCAAAAGGGGAAATTTCTTCTTCTCGCCATCGGCGCCCTGGGCGTCGTCTTCGGCGACCTTGGAACCAGTCCGCTTTACACCATCCGGGAGTGCTTCTATGGGACGCACGCGATCAGCCTTTCCCACACCAATCTCATGGGAACGCTTTCCCTGATCTTCTGGTCGATGACCATGGTCATCAGCATCAAGTACGTGGTTTTTATCATGCGGGCGGATAACCGGGGAGAAGGCGGGATTTTTGCTCTCCTCGGCCTGATCCCCAGACCATCGGGCAACATCTCACCCCGGCAACATGCCATCGTGATGCTGGCGGGCATTCTGGGAGCGGGACTTCTCTGCGGCGAGGGGATCATCACCCCGGCCATCTCCGTCCTTTCCGCAATCGAAGGCCTCGAGGTTGCGACCGAGGCGGCAAAACCGATGGTGGTTCCCCTGACCTGCACAATCCTCCTTGGGCTCTTTCTCGTGCAGCGCCGGGGCACGGCGGACATCGGTATCGTTTTCGGTCCGATCATGCTTCTGTGGTTTGCCGCCTTGAGTTTCCTAGGCATCGTGCAGATTCTTCACGAGCCCCGGGTGCTTTCCGCGGTGAACCCGATTTTTGCCTTCAACTTTTTTTTACAGAATCATTTCCATGGATTTCTTGTGCTCGGCTCCGTGGTCCTCTGCTTTACCGGAGGAGAGGCCCTTTACGCGGATCTGGGCCATTTCGGACGCAGCGCCATCCGCTTCTCCTGGCTCGCCATCGCCTACCCGGCCCTACTGCTCAACTATTTCGGCCAGGGAGCGCTCCTTCTTCATCACCCGGAGATGAAAGTCAACCCTTTTTACGGCGTCGTTCCCGAACCCCTGCTCTATCCGATGGTCGGACTGGCGACGGTTGCCGCCGTGATCGCTTCGCAGGCACTGATTTCCGGGGTCTTTTCCATCACCCAGCAGGGCATACAACTGGGATTTCTTCCCCGCATCAGGATCGTTCACACCTCCAGCGAGATGGAGGGACAGATCTACATCCCCTTCGTAAACTATGCACTCATGATCAGCTGCATCGGCGTCGTTCTCGGTTTCGGCGCATCCAGCGGACTGGCCGGGGCCTATGGCCTTTCCGTGACCGGCACGATGACGATCTCCTCTTTCCTGTTCTTCCTGGTCCTGGTCTACAACCGGAAATGGCCCCTCTGGAAGGCCATTCCCCTGGTGGCCACCTTTCTTGTATTCGATCTTTCCTATCTGGGGGCCAATTTTCTAAAAAT
This sequence comes from Syntrophus sp. (in: bacteria), assembly GCA_034006265.1. Taxonomy (GTDB): domain Bacteria; phylum Desulfobacterota; class Syntrophia; order Syntrophales; family Syntrophaceae; genus Syntrophus. The sequence goes on from JAVETB010000082.1 coordinate 10,269, forward strand.
TGTCGACGGGGGGTGGTTCACCCTTCTGGCGGCGCTGATCATAACGACCGTGATGACCACCTGGCGTAGAGGAAGGGAAGAGCTGAACCGTAAGCTTCAGAGGGAAAGACTTCCGGTGGACATTTTTCTTGAAGAGGTTGCGAAGCACAAGCTTCCCCGGGTCCCGGGCACGGCGATCTTCATGACGATCTCTCCAGCAGGCATCCCGCCGACCCTTCTGCACCATGTGAAGCACAACCATATGCTGCACGGGCAGGTGGTGCTCCTCACCATCCGTTCCACAGGCGTACCCATGGTTCCGGATCGGGAACGCGTCGCCGTTGAGGATCTGGGCCAGGGATTTTACCGCCTGGAGGCCGTCTGCGGATTCATGCAGAAGCCCGATGTACCGGAAATTCTGAAAATCGCCGCAGCCCAGGGGCTAGTGACGGATCCCATGACGACGACCTTCTTTCTCGGCAGAGAATCGCTCCTCACCACCGGGACGGCAGAAATGATGCTCTGGCGTAAATCACTCTTTGCCTTCATGTCCCGAAACGCCGGAACCCCTGCCGCCTACTTCAACCTGCCGGTCAACCGCGTGGTGGAACTGGGCGCTCAGGTCGAAATATAACACCGGGAAACTCAGCGTTTGCCGTGAGGGGAATCCCATGCCCATCCGTTATAAAAATGCGGGATCGTCCGGCGGCGATTTGCATTGCCGGAGGATCCCGCATGGTTATGGGGAGGGCGCTGACGGCCCCCCCCGAAAACAGCCCCTATGGACTACCTGCTTGTTTTTTGCCTGTTCCGGCCTTGCTTAACGACCCAACATGCCGGGACCGTTACCGTAGCCCATTCCGGGGCCCATGCTCGGACCCTTTCCAGGGGCGAAGCAGGGTCCTCTGCGACCCAGGTTCCCAAGTTGCTCCCGCTGTTCCGGAGTCAGCAGCTGATAGACAGCCCACTGATAGCTTGTCCTCTTGTCATGGATCTGATCCCTGATGGCCCGGATTTCCTTGTCCAGGGCTGTGATTTTGGCCTGGTCCAGGTTCTTTTCCAGCCAGAGGAGCCTCAAATCGCCCTTCTTGCTGTAGAGCTTGTCCCGTAGGGGCTTGATGTCCTTCAAGTGCGCGGCCTGCATGTCCGTCAGCTTGGCCTTCTGTTCCACCGTCAGGTTGAGTCCCGGCACTTTGGTGACATCTGCGCAAGGGCCGTCTCCATGGCCCCGCCATCCCCTGTAAGCAAAAGAGGGCACAGCAACCGCAACCGCAAGAACCAACACGGCCATCACCGTCAATAATTTCTTCATGGTCATTTCTCCTTTCTTAACGTGTTTTCGTTACTCTCCTTAATGGCAACAGGTGTGCCAGGACAGAAAGAAACATCTATATTGTTGATATCGCAGGATTATTAAGAAAATAAATACTACTCTTTCGATGAAAGAGAGAAAATATGGGTAAAAAGTATCCAATTGTGGTATCCAACTGAACAGTGTGTATCCAGTTAAGACATCGGGCCTCAACAGCCGCGGAGAAGCAGAGTGTAATGGATGGATAATCCCATGAAAAAGGTTCGAAGTGGATCTTCTTTAAGGAATTTATGGGTGATGCTCCCGCCGTGGATCATCCTGGGGGCGCTCCTGGTTTTGATACCGATCTTTGCCTTCATCACCCTGGGGAATATCCACCGGGAGAACGAACTCACCACCCGCCTGCTGATTGAAAAGGGAGAAGCCCTGATACGCTCCTTCGAGGCAGGCGCCAGAACGGGGGCCGGCCTTGAGTGGGGCAGCGTCCAGCTTCAGAAGCTGCTGATCGAAACGGCCCGCCAGCCGGGGGTGGTTTATCTCATTATCGCTGATACGCAGGGGCTCATCGTGGCGGACAGCGATCCTTCCATGGTGGGAGAGATATACGGCTGGAACCTGGATCTCAAGGCGGCCGCCCGACGCACTTCGGCCGCCTGGCGCCGGATCGCCGATGACCAGGGCGCCCATACCTTTGAGGTGTACCGGGGTTTTTCTTCCCCGGACGGCCCTTTCCCTGGATTCCAGAAGCAGGCGGATCTTCCGGACAGCAGGGGCGCTGACGACAGG
>JAVETB010000083.1:0-12309 GCA_034006265.1 Syntrophus sp. (in: bacteria)
GGTCCTGCAAGGTGGCTATTTTTTCGATCCAATTCATCGTGCCTTCTCGTGAAACCGGAAGATGGCCCCGGCGGAGGGCTATTTTGCCATCAGTTCCCTGATCTTAGCCGCCATGTCGTCCAGCGACCGGAGGTTTTTCATGGAGAGCAGGTATTTTCCCTTTACGACAAAGGCCGGAATTCCCTGGATCCTGGCGATTTCATACGCACCATCCCAGTCTTTGAGGCGGGCCTGGGTGGCCGGCTCCCGAAGAAGCTTCTGAAATTCCGCGCCGGAAATGCCGGCGGCGTCCAGGCCTGTTTTCAGAAAGCTGTCCGGTCCCTTGTCCCATCGCTCCCTGCTGTCGTGATAGACTCTGTAGTAGGCGAACTTGGCCTTTTTGAAGGAGCCCCGGTCGTCGAAAAGGCCTAAACCGGCCTTCTCGTCCCTGGTCATGAGGGATGCGAAGAGTTCGCTTGCATGGGAGCCGTATCGGCCCCGGGTTTTGAGATGCCAGGGGGTGAACCGGATGCCGTCTCTGGCCAGGATCTTTGCCAGGTTGGGGATGACCATCTGGTCGTGCTTGTAGCAGAAGGTGCAGTCATAACTGAAGACTTCGATGACGGTCCGGTCCATGCCGGCAACGGGTTTCGCCAGGGTCACATAGTCAACGCCCTCTCGAACGGCGGCGTGCAGCGCCGGCGCCGCAAAGGAAAACACCGGAAGAAGCGACATGGCCGTTATGAGCGCCAAAAGGCTTTTTCTTCCCTTCAACGTTTTCATAAGCGTTCCTTCCCCCTTGTATTTGGTCTCGGAAATAGATGCAATTCCAAAGCCCCCCTTTTTTGCATAGGCGGCTTTTTTTTCACAAGATTCCCCATGAAAAAAAACCGGGAGCGGGACCCTGCTCATTCGCTGTAGCCGAATTCACGGAGCCTCTTGGCGTCCTTTGTCCAGTCCTTTCTCACCCGCACGAAGAGCTCCAGGAAAATCCGGGCCGCAAAGAATTTCTCCATGTCCACCCGGGCTCTTGAACCGATTTCCTTCAGCATGGAGCCTTTCTTTCCGATGAGGATCCCCTTCTGCGATTCCTTTTCCACGTTGATCGTGGCCGAGATGCGGATGAGATTTTTTGCCTCGTCCTCCTTGAAGGAATCGACGACGACGGCCGCGGAATAGGGGATTTCCTTATGGGTCAACAGCAGAATCTTTTCCCGGATCATTTCCGCGGCGACGAATCGCTCGCTGGAGTCCGTCATCATCTCCTCCGGGAAATACCGGGGGCCCTCCGGCAGGTATTTCCAGAGCTCATCGAGAAGCAGGGGAATGCCCTCGCCGGTCAGCGCGGATACCGGGATCATTTCAGCGAAGGGATGCCGGTGGCGGAAGGCCTCCATCTGCGGCAGAAGCTGCTCCCTGCGGATCAGGTCGATCTTGTTCAGGACCAGGAACTTGGGGGTGGCGTTCCCCTGCAGGGATTCGAGGATGAGCCGATCGTCGGGGCCGATCTCCTGCCCCGCTTCCACGACGAGCAGAAGAACATCGGAATCGGCAAAGGTGTCCGTCGCCGCGCGGACCATGGCCCGGTTCAGCGGCGTTCGGGGCGAATGGATTCCCGGCGTATCCACAAAAATGAACTGGGCGTCTTCCCGGTTGAAGATGCCCAGGATCCGGTTCCGGGTGGTCTGGGGTTTGGAGGTGATGATGGCCAGCTTTTCGCCCAGGATGCCGTTGAGCAGCGTTGATTTTCCCACATTGGGCCTGCCGATGATTCCGATAAAGCCGGATTTGAACATGACGGAAATTTCCCCCTTGCGTTTGGTTTTCCATAACATGGAAAAATCGGCCCTGCAACCGGAACGACGTCCGGGAGGATTTCCGGAGCGGTTCGGTGGGGAGATCAAGGCTTGACGAAAGGCTGTAAAGGGATGTAGAAGGGGCTTTTTATTGCGCCTGAACAGGAACATGGCAGGCTCTTGAGGGAGGTTTTACAAGCATTGAAACACAGGGGAATCTATACGGGTCTGCTTCTGGTTGCGGTCCTTCTGATCGGGATCTGCGCCTGTGAACAGCAGGAGAGTCGGCAGGCCGTGGACAGGGCGGCCATCCGCGTTTGCTTCAGCCCCGGCGGCGGATGCACCGAGGCGATTGTTCAGGAGCTGAACCGGGCGACCTCGGAAATCAAGGTGCAGGCCTATTCCTTTACGTCGCGCCCGATCGCCAGGGCGCTGCTCGATGCCCGGAAACGGGGCGTCAAGGTCGACGTCATCCTGGACAAGTCCAATGCCGAAACGACCAAATACGGTACGGCGAATTTTATGACCAACAGGGGAATCCCAACGTTTATCGACGATCAGCACGCCATCGCGCACAATAAGGTCATGGTGATCGATCAGCAGACGGTCATTACCGGCAGCTTCAATTTTACCAGGGCCGCCGAGGAGAAGAATGCGGAAAACCTGCTCATCATCCGGGACGGGGCAATCGCCGGGCTGTATCTGAAAAACTGGGAGGCGCACAGGGCCCACTCCCACGCTTACCAGAAGCCGTCCGAACCGTCATGAAAGGGTGGCGATGAGGCCTGTGCGATGGAGAACGGCGGTTCGGCCGTCGCTCCGGAGCGTCAGCCAGCCCCTGGGATAATCGGGGCTTCCGGCGGTCCGGATCCCTTTCAGTCCGAACCGTTCGGTGAGGAACGCGAGGTTTTCGTTTTTCTGTCCCCGGAAATCCGAGATGTCCCGCTGGGAGAGAAGAAACTCCACGGTCCGGCCCTCGGGCGCGACGGCGGAAAGCTGGATCGAGGCCATTTCCCGGAAGATTCCGGCATTCACGAGAGAGCGCAGCGCCGGGGAAAAAGGGCCGGCGACGACATTCCCCGGGATCTCCATTTCCGGCGTCGTCTGCAGGCCGATCCGGATGACCGCGATGCCCGCCTTTTCCAGGCGGAGCAGGGCATAGCGGGACTGCAGGACGGCTTCGGAGAGGGAAAGGGGCGAATAGCGCCCTTCGTTGTACAGGGCCTCAAGGGCCGTGTCCCGGAAGACGAGGGTTGGATGGAGCCGGACCGTGTCCGGCTGGAGGATGCAGGTGCGTTCGATGGTGGTGGCGAAGGACTGCCGGCTGTCGCCCGGAAGGCCGGCCATCAGGTGTATCCCGATCTCGAACCCTTTCCGGCGCAGGCGTTTCACGGCGGAGAGCACATCGTCCACGGAATGGCCTCTCCGGGAACGGCAAAGGACATCCTCAACGAGAGACTGGGCGCCGATTTCCACGGTCTTTACGCCATGAAGGCGCAGGAGATCGAGATTATCCTCGTCAATCTCATCGGGCCTCGTGGAAATCCTGAGGCTGTTGACCCGGCCTTCCCGCAGAAAGGGCTGGACCATCCTCAGCAGGCGGATCTGTTCCCCTGCCGCCATTCCGGTAAAGGTCCCCCCGTAGAAGGCGATCTGTACCGGCCGGCTGTCCGGTTTTGAGCGGTCGGCGCAAAGCGCCATGATCTTTTGGAGGGTCTCTTCGGAGAGGGAGCCAGGCGCCACGCCTGTCGCTATCTTTTCGTTGCAGTAGATGCAGCGTTGACGACATCCCTGGTAGGGCAGAAAGATTGGTATGATCCGGGGGGACGCCATGAAGATCAGCCTTGCCCGCCGGAATTCCGCATCAGGGAATCCAGGGCGGCATGGGCGGCGTTCTGCTCCGCCTCCTTTTTGCTTTTCCCCCTGCCCGTTGTTTCCAGAATCCCGGAAAGGGAGAGGCGGCGCTCGAAGATTTTGTCATGGTCCGGGCCATATTCCCCGATAAGCGCATAGCGGGGAATCTCCTTGAAACGGTTCTGGCTGTACTCCTGGAGGGCAGTCTTGTAGTCCCGGTAGGTCAGATTGCGGCTTCCTTCTTCGATCAGGAGGCTGAACAGTCCGCGGACCACTTCGTAGGCCCGGTCAAAGCCCCCATCCAGGTAAACGGCCGCGATGACGGCTTCAAGGGTATCGGCCAGGATGGAGGTTTTGGAGCGGCCGCCGGAGCTTTCCTCCCCTTTGCCCAGGAGGAGGCAGCAGCCGATCTCGAGTTTCCTGGCGAGATCGGCCAGGGGCTGCTCGTTGACGACGGAGGCCCGCAGCTTGGACAGCTGACCCTCCGAATAGTCCGGGAAGGTTTTCATCAGCAGATCGGTGATGCACAGTTCGAGAACGGCGTCTCCCAGAAATTCCATCCGTTCGTTGTCGCCGAAGGAGCATGCCGGATTCTCGTTGACATAGGAGCGGTGGACGAGGGCATGATCCAGCAGGGAAAGGTCGGCGAAGGGGTGGGAAAGAGCCGTTTCCAGGTTCTTCAGGGCTTGGTGGCGCTCTTCGGTCATGGCGGAAGGATCCTCCCGAGGATTCTTCCGCCCTCGAAGCCTTCGAGCCGGACCGCGACCAGGGAGTTGACCTCGGAGGCCCTGCTGTTGATGAGGTGGACCGGGAGATAGTTGCCGGAAAACCCCTTCCTCAGGCCGCTGACGCGATCAATCCGCTCCTCTACGAGAACCTTGAGGGTGTGCCCCTGGAAACGCCGGGCGAAGGCTTCCCGCTTCCGCGCTCCAAGATCGCGCAGGATTTCCGCGCGCCTTTTCTTCTCGTCCGGGGGGACCTGATCGGGCATGTCCGCAGCGGGGGTTCCCGGGCGGGGCGAATAGGGGAAGACATGGAGATAGGCCACGGGCAGGGATTCGATTAGCTCCAGGGTGTTTTTGAAGGATGCCGGATCCTCTCCGGGAAAGCCGGCGATGACGTCGATGCCGATGGCCAGATCGGGGATCGCCCCCTCGAGATCCACCAGCAGGGCTTTATAAAAGGCGGCGGAATACTGGCGTCCCATCCCGGAGAGGATGGCGTCGTCGCCGCTTTGGAGCGGGATGTGGAGATGGGGGCAGATCAGGGTGGATTCCCGCAGCAGCGAAATGAGGTCAGCCGAAATTTCGGTGGGCTCAATGGAGCTCAGGCGGAGGCGCTCCACCGGCCTTTCCCCTTCGATCCGCTTCAAAAGGTCGGCAAGGGAGATTTCCGGCGAGAGATCCTGCCCGTAAGCGCCGAGGTGAATTCCCGTCAGGACGGCCTCCCGGTATCCCGACCGGCCGAGGAGATTCAACTGCTCCAGGACCCCGTCCTGCGGGAGGCTCCGGCTTCTTCCCCTGGCGGATGGAATGATGCAGTAGCGGCACCAGGCATTGCAGCCGTCCTGGATCTTCAGGAAGGCCCGGGTGTGATCCTGAAAGCGGGTCACAGGCAGGGAAGCAAAGGGCCGGACCGCGGAAATGTCCCCGACGCGGATTTCCCGGCCGTTTTTTTTCAGGCTGCCGAGCAGTTCGGGGATACGATCCTTCTCTCCATGCCCTGCAATCAGGGAAATGCCGGGGATTTCGGCAATTTCAGCCGGCGCGGTCTGGGCGTAGCATCCGGTGACCACGATGAGGGCCTCGGGATTTTTCCGGATCGCCTGCCGGATGATCTGCCGGGACTGGTAGTTGGTCCGGGCCGTTACGGTGCAGGTGTTGATGATGTAGCAATCCGCCGTTTCCGAAAAGGGGACGAGGGCATGGCCTGAACGGGCCAGGGCCTCCCCGATTCCAGCCGATTCGTACTGGTTCACTTTACAGCCCAGTGTGGCGATTGCGACCCTGGACAACGGGCGTTCCGATTTCAATTCCCGCTCCTTTCCGGATTCGATCCGGATGGACTCTTATCATCCTGAAAGAGTTTGTCAAGACGAAAGGAGATCTGGATTTTATTGCAAAAGCGCGGTAATCACAATGCGAGGATCAAAGAGAACTTTTAAGAAGAAGCGATTCTGCTTTTGGAGATGGCCATGGATTCCTTGTTAGCTTACCTTTCGTCCCATCATACCGCCTTGATGCTGATTCTTGCCGCGGCGGTTCTGATTTGCTACTTCATCTTCAATCGGCTGATCAAGCTCGCCCTGTTCTGCGTCCTCGTTCTCCTGGCCATCGCAGGATATCACTATCTGAAGGAGCCGGGCCGGACTTCGAAGGACGTGGGAGAATTCTGGCAGAAGACCAGGACGAAGGCGGAAAAAGTTGTGGAGACCGGCAAAAAGACGTACGAAACGGGAAAGGTGGTCTACGAGAAGGGGAAGAAGTTTACCGAGGGCATGGATTCCCTGACGGGAAACGAGAAAGAGAAACCGCCGAGCAGGTAAATGAGAACGGCCCAAGCCGCGGCGGGCATTCGTCCAGGGGGGCGGTCCCCGGTCAGAACCCCAGATTGATCTCCATCGCCCTCGCCGGGCAGGCGGTCACACAGAGGCCGCAGCCGTTGCAGACTTCCGGATCGAAGGACACCTTCATGGTGACCGGGTCCATGGACAGGGCGCCGGTGGGGCAGAAGGCGGTGCAGGCACCGCAGTGCACGCATTTTTCCGTGTTGTGACTGACGCTCTTGGACAGGGGTTCGACCCGCAAGCCCTTTTCCTGGAGAAAGCGGACCCCCGCATCAAAGTTATCCTTTTCGCCACTCAGCTCCAGGACGATGACGCCTTCCCGCCTGGGGAAGATCCTGGCCTTGAGGATGTTGAAGATCAGATCATACTTTTTGACCAGCTGGTAGATGATCGGCTGTTCGACAACGCCGGCGGAATAGTGGACAATGACCTTTTTCGAATACATGCTTTCAAGCCTCTTTCCGAATGTGATACAAGGCCTTTCTTATCGACTACTTTCTCCGGCTTGTCAAGAAATGCATAGCCTTACAGCATGTAAAATTTGAGATGGATAAGGCCGGTTTCGACTGCGGCACATCAATCTATGTGAATGTTAATCAGCGAGTTTCCCTTCTGTTCTCAATCTGTTCTACAATTTTTTTCACCAAGCGATAGTAACGATTCGATACAACACTCGATGACAAGTTGTTTGCCAACGCTGCAGCTGGTGTGTTTATTCGGGGAGAGAATTGGTAAACCTCCATAAAATCAAATAATCCTGTATCTATCACGTTGAGACTATCTTGAAATTCGGCTTCTGTCTCACCTGGAAAACCCACAATGATCTGGGACCGAATCTGCAGAGAGGGACATGCCTTCTTAAGAGCATCATAGGCAGCACAACAGGATTCGACTGTATAATTCCTATTCATCAGTTTTAGAATTCTGTTGTTACCGGATTGAATCGCCGAAGTCATATGTACAATTCTGCCTGTTTTAAAAATGGGGACTAAGTCTGACAACTTGAAAGTCAAAAACTGCGGATGGACATTTCTAAGCCGAATACGAAAGTCTCCTGGGATGGAAAGAATTTCATTCAAAAGGTCCACAAACGTGGTGTTACGATCAACACCATAACTTCCCGAATCCGTTGCTAGAAGCGCAATATCTGAGTAGCCCTCCATCAAGCCCTTCCTTACCTCATGTAAAATGTTTTCTATCGGCTTGCTGTGAATAGGGCCTCGTGATAGTCTCACGGCGCAGTAGGAACAACGATGTACGCAACCTGTAGCGATTTTGATGAAATAATGGCGGGGATTGGCGATATCTCTTTCATGCCCATACCTGGAATATCGTTTATTAAGCAAAAGATGATACAAAGTAAAATATGGATCAATTAGTTTATTGAATCGGTTAAGGCTTTTGATACTGACATTTTTATAGGTGGTGATTGGAAGCAAATAATTAGCACAAGGATAATTCCGGGATTGATCGGCATTTATAAATTTTGAAAAAAATTTAATATCATCCGATCCGAACGTAATATCCTCATATAACCCTTCAAGAGCTGCGGGGTTAATTTTTGGAAGGCAGCCGCAGACAATAAGACGACAACTTTTCTTCTTTTTCTTTCTTAAATCTTTGATGATTTCTAGAGATGTCATTTCATTGGCATCCGTCAGGCCGCAAGCGTTGAAAACGATTAAATCGGCATTGGAGACATCTGAAGAAACTTCCCGACCTTGACTGCGCCACAATTCCAGCATACTGGCAGCGTCAAGCCGATTTTCAGGGCACCCGTTTGTTAAAAACACTGCACTTCTGGTAGATTGATCTTTGTCGTTCATAATCACTTTTATCAGAATGAGTTTTAAATATGGGAAAGTTAAGTCATGATAGGGCAGGAAAATCTGGCCGGATCAGCAAACGTCTGAACAATGCCCAATCATGAATTGCACTAGCACATTTTAAGCCACCAAACGTAGTCGAAACATAATCATAATAGAGTCATTTAAATTGCATTTTGAAAGCCGCATCCGGTCATACGTGACTGTGCACCAAAGCCGTTCCAGGGACGGTGTCATCGCAGGCTTTACAACGACCATACTTATTTATAAGTGTCATCATGTCGGATGTTGATCAGGGAATCCCAGTCCATGGAAGAGAAGGTCTCATGGAGGGAATGGTCGTCAACAACCCGGTTATATCTCAGGTTGAGAAAAACCTGTTCGGCGATCTCCCGCACCGGTCCAGGGGGGACGACGTCGTCCCCGCTGCCGTGAAAGAGGGCCGTCGGGACAGAGAGGCGCCGGTTCAGGTAAGGGGAAAATCCGGGGAGACTCAGGGCCGGCGCGAGAAGGACGAGCCTGCGAACCCGCTCTTCCTGTTCGCAGGCGAAGATCGCGGCCATCAGCCCGCCGTAACTCGACCCTACCAGGATCAGGTCCGCTTTTCCTTCCAGCCGCTTTCTCAGGGTCTCCATTCGTTCCTCCAGGGACCCGAAATAATCTTCAATGATCATGTCGGGATAATGCTCCCGGAAATAGCGGCCCTTGTCACCCTGGCTGCTGCTTTCCAGGCCGTGGATAAAAACGCGCGTCATGAGAAATTCTCCTTTCCGCCTCAGAGTTCGAAGGGTACTCCGCGTTCCAGGGCAATGGCCTTCAGGCTGTGATACACAGGTTCTTCCAGAAGGACGCCCGATGATTTGTGCCTTTCGTAGAGTTCGTATTCCTTCTCTCCATGGATATAGATCCGCTCCTGGCCTTCGGCCTTTTCCGATTTTTTGAGGCGGTCGATGAGGTCGTCCATTTTTTCCTGAAAAACGTCCAGTTCCACGAAATTCTCGATGTTCAGGGCCATGAAGAAGTGGGCGACCCGGGCAGGCTGACCTTCGCCGGCGGGACCTTTGACGTCGACCATGTCGGCATAGGCTCCCCCTGAAAGGACGCCGCAGAGAATGTCCACCAGAAGGGCGATGCCGTACCCCTTGTAGCCTCCGTAAAGCTCCCCTTCGCCGCCGAGGGGGAGAATGCCCCCGCCCAGGCGGGCGACCATGTTTTTCAGAACCTCCGTGGCGTTCGTCGTCGTCAGACCCCTGGAGTCCACGGCCCATCCCGCAGGCATGTCCCTGTCCGTCCGGTCGTAGATTTCCAGCTTTCCGCGGGGCACCACCGAGGTGGCCATGTCTAGGAAAAAGGGCCGGTTGCGCTTCGTCGGTGCGGTGAGGCTGATGGGGTTTGTGCCGATGATCATCTTCCGCCCGAAGGTCGGCACGACGAGGGGCGCTGTATTGGTCATGGAGATTCCCAGGAGGCCTGCGTCCAGCATCATCTGTGTATAGTAGCCCGCGATGCCGTAATGATTTGAATTGCGCACCGCGACAATGCCCACGCCGGTTTTTTGGGCCTTCTCGATGGCCGTCCTGGTTGAGAAATGCCCTGCGATCTGTCCCAGGCCTGCCTGGCCGTCGATCGTGGCGGTGGACGGGGCTTCGCGTACCACCACGGGCTTGCTGTGGGGCAGGATAGTGCCGTTGGTCATGCCGTCCACATAGCGGCGAAGGCGCGCCACGCCATGGGACGAAACGCCTCGCAGATCGGCGAGGACGAGGTTGTCGGCGCAGATGAGGGCGTTCTCCCGGCTGATTCCGAAGCTGGAGAACACACTCTGAACGAATTGCAGCAAGTCCGAATCGTTGACATATCGGGTCATTGGGGAATCCTCTTCTTTTTGATTTCGGTCCCTGTCCGCCTCTTCGGTTTCCAGCGGGACCTCGCGGATTTCCTGACGGGAGCCGGAAACGAAGAAGCGATCTTCAGGCGAAATGGCCGTCACGTTACCTGAGATTTCGGATATTATCAAGTGGATTCAGGCACCCCGGAGAATTCGAACCATCAACGCTTCACGCCTTGACAGGAACGGGATAATGTGATTTCATCCTTCCCATTCATAGCGCATAAGGGGAGGCCGTGACATCGGCCTGAGAGTTCCGCAGGTGCAGAGCGGAAGACCCTCACAACCTGATCCGGGTAATGCCGGCGGAGGGAGTGCAAGAGAAACATGAAGCCCTTATGCCTTGATTTTCAAGCATAAGGGCTTTTTTGATTCGAGGTTGAACATGACGAGGGGAAACACGCGCGATCTGACGGATCGCCATCTCTATCTTGTCCTCACCGAGGAGTACGGAACCGGCAGGCCCCTGATGTCCGTTGCCGAAGAAGCGATAAGTGGGGGGATCGATATCCTCCAGATGCGGGAAAAATCCAGGTCGCGATCCCAACTTCTCCAGCTGGGAAGCGGACTGGCCGCGCTGTGCCGGAAGAGTGGAGTGACCTTCATCGTCAACGACGATCCCTGCCTCGCCGCTGAACTGGACGCCGACGGGGTCCATCTGGGGCAGGAGGATCTTCAGAAGTATCCCGTGGACACGGCGCGGAAAATTATCGGAAAGGACCGGATTCTCGGCCTTTCCACCCATTCCCTTGAGCAGTTCCGCCGGGCCCGTGGCATGGATGCCGATTATCTTGCCTTCGGTCCCATCTTCCCCACCCGGACCAAGGACTATTCCATCGGGACGGGGGATGTCGCGGAAGTCCTGCGCATCGCCTCGACCCCCGTGGTCTTTATCGGGGGCATCAATACGTCCAACCTGGATCTCCTACTGGCGGAAGGGGCCTCTTTCGTCGCGCTGATCCGCGACATCATGCAGGCGGATGATGTCGCTTCCCGTACGCGGTGGTACAAGGATCGTCTGAGAGAGACAAAGGGAGGAGTCGCGTGAAGGTGAGGATCAACGGCCGGGAGGAGAGCCTTCCGGACCGGAGCGTAACGCTGCAGGAGCTGGTGGAGAACCGGGGGCTGGCCCCGGAGCGGGTTGTGGTCGAACTGAACCTCGAAGTCATCCCCCGCGAACACTGGCCGACGGTCACCCTGCAGGCCGAGGATTCGGTGGAACTGGTCAGCTTTGTCGGAGGGGGATAGGAATGGAAGATCTGCTGGATATCGGAGGAAAGAAGATCGCCTGCCGCCTTTTTCTCGGGACGGGCAAATACGCCGGAAACGAGCAGATGCGGAAGGCGCTGCTGGCGGCGCAGGCCGATGTGGTCACCGTCGCCCTGCGGAGGGTGGAAAGCGGTGCGGTAGTGGAGAACATCCTGGATTATATTCCACCGTCCTGCACCGTCATGATCAACACCTCCGGCGCCCGGAATGCCGCCGAAGCGGTTCGCATCGCCCGGCTGGCCAGGGCCTCCGGGGCGGGGGACTGGATCAAGATCGAGGTCATCGCCGACAGCAGGTATCTCCTTCCCGACAATCTGGAAACCCTGAAAGCGACGGAAACGCTCGTCAAGGAAGGTTTTGTCGTCTTTCCCTACATGAGCCCGGACCTTTCCATGGCCCGGAGGATGGCCGACTGCGGGGCGGCGGCCGTGATGCCCCTGGGCTCGCCCATCGGCACGAACCGGGGGGTGAAAACCCGGGAGCTGGTGGAAATTCTGATCCGGGAGATATCGGTGCCGGTTATCGTCGATGCGGGGCTGGGGAAGCCCTCCGACGCGTGCCAGTGCATGGAGATGGGGTGCGCCGCCGTGATGGTCAATACCGCCGTTGCCGTTGCCCCGGACCCCGTGGAGTTCGCCCGGGCCTTCAGCCTGGCGGTGAAGGCGGGCAGGCTGGCCTACCGGACCGGGATGCCAGGAAGCGCCGCCGAGGCCAGAGCCTCTTCACCCCTGACGGGTTTTTTGAGGGATCATGACTGAGTATCTGTCCAAAAGCTTCTACGATGCCTATCTTTCCTGCCGGGAACAGGACTGGGGCGAAGCCTTCGCCGCCGTTTCCGGGGCGGATGTCGAACAGTCCCTCCGGCGGGAGCACCTTTCGTTTTCCGATTTTCTTGCCCTCCTTTCCCCGGCCGCCGAAGCCCACCTGGAGACGATGGCGCAGAAGGCCCGGGTGCTGACGCTGAGGTATTTCGGACGGACCATTCAGCTGTACGCGCCCATCTATGTGTCGGATTACTGCGAAAACTCCTGCCTATATTGCAGCTTCAGTTCGAGAAACCGGCGCCGACGGAAGAAACTGAGCCTGCAGGAGGTCGATCGAGAGGCAGCCTTTATCGCCCGTACGGGGTTG
>JAVETB010000084.1:0-12295 GCA_034006265.1 Syntrophus sp. (in: bacteria)
CATGAAGCTCGTTCAATCCTGCATGGACCCCAAGGTCGCCCTGGACTCCCAGGCTATCGCCACCCTTGTGGATTACGTGCTCGAACCCAAGCCAAAACGGGAAGCGGATCTTCCGAAACTCTGGAAAGCCTCGGGGGCCTATTACGAATTCGACACGAGGATCGACTTTCCGAGCTTTCTGAAATACTCCTTCAGCCGGCAGATTCCATCGGTCCTCACAAGCCCGTCGTCGCTTCGGTACTCCCAATGGATCGACCAGGGGAATTCGAGAAGAATCTCGAACATTTCCGACCTGAGCCCCTCGGAAGGCCAGCCCATTGTCCTCCGGGGGCTGGAGCATGTGGGGATCACCCCGGACCTCAACACCGGGGTGTACTATCAATACGATCTCAAGAAGACCCTGATCCTTCTCAAGCACAAAGGGCGGCAGGTCCTTATTTCCGTTTCCAAGCAGGCGGACATATCCGATGTGGGGAAAAAGGGCTTCATCCTGGGGAAGGACGACGACTGGAATTACCATTATTCCGGAGAGCCGGGTTCGGCCAAAGCCGGCCTGGGCTGGGTCAAGTCCTACATCTATGACTATTTTTCCGTCGGCGTCTACGTCTCGACGGGCTCTTCGCCGCCTGCAGTCCGATCCGGCTTTTTTTCCTGGATCCGCGCCGGATGGTCCGGCGTCAATTTCGCCGAACCCAGACACGTCCTCAAGGGGCTTCAGCGCCACGCCAGAAGCTCAAAAAGCGTCCTGGAATCGCCTCGATTGCCCGCACCCAGCCAGGTGGCCTCGACGTACCTGAAACTTTCAGCCTTGCCCCGGAATGTCCTGGCTGACCGGTACGCCGCCCTGCAGCAGGCAAGGCAGCAGCTGGCCGCCCGGAAGGGCAATGCCGGAAATGCTTCGGTAAACCGGGCAGAAACCGTTGCAAACATCCCCAGGGAGCAGATCCTTTCGGAATTGATGCTGGAATATTTCAAGACAACCCTGGGCAAGCCATCCCTGCTTGAAAGCAGGGGCATATAAAACAGGACGGGGAGGAGGACAGGAACGTGACAGACAAATCGGTCGTTGTGGATTTTCACATGCATCCCGTATCCTACGAAAGTTTCCAGCCCTCGGCGCAGGGATGGATAGCAAAGATTGTCGGCCAGACGTGCAATTATGAGGAATATGCCAGGCGGTACAGTGACCCGGAAGCCTTTGTCGACCTCCTGAAGGAAAGCGGCATCGACTACGGGGTGGTCATGGCGGAGCTGTGCCCCATCACCACAGGCATCTGCACCAATGAGTATGTCGAGGACTTCTGTTCGGGAAGACCGGAACTGATTCCCTTTGCCAGCATCAACCCCGCAACGGACCTGGCCCCGGCGGAAAGGCTGGAGGACCTGATCACCCGGCACGGCTTCCGGGGGCTGAAGCTCTATCCGACCTATCAGCAGTTCTATCCCAACGAAAGCAGGCTTTATCCTCTGTATTCCGTGGCCCAGGCGAGAGACATCCCCATCATGTTTCACACGGGGAGTTCCGTTTTCGAGGGCGCCCGCCTGAAATACGGCGATCCCCTCCACCTCGACGACGTCGCCGTGGATTTTCCCCGGCTGAAGATTCTTCTTGTCCACGGCGGACGCGGCTTCTGGTACGACCGGGCCTATTTTCTGGCCAAAATGCACGAAAACGTATTCCTGGAAATCGCGGGGCTCCCACCCCACAATCTTCTCAAATACTTCCCTGAACTGGGGAGGATTGCCCATAAGGTCATTTATGGATCGGACTGGCCGGGTGTGGCCGACCTCGCTGAAAACCTCGAGGCCGTCCGGAGCCTTCCCCTGACGCCGGAACAGAAAGACCTGATTCTGGGCGTCAACGCCCGCCGCCTCCTCAAGCTGCCGGAGCAGTGTCCGACATCCGCCGCCTGAAGAATTTTTCAATCTCCACGGCGAAAAAGACCACGGAGGACACGGCAAGAGTCAGGAGCAGCTCCTGCAGGGTCAGCGGCGTCGTCTTGAAGACGGAATTGAGAACGGGCAGGTAGACCGTCGCCATCTGCAGCAGAAAGGTGAGCAGAACCGCGCCGAGAAGGTACCGGTTGGAGAACAGCCCGATCCTGAAGAGAGACTCCCGCTCGGATCGAATGGCGAGGACGTGACCCAGCTGGGTGATGCAAAGCATCGTGAACACCATGGTCTGCCAATGCTCATTCCCGGTCCGGATCGACCAGACCTGGATACAGAGGACCAGTGCCGCCATCAGCAGACCGATCACGATGGCATGAATTCCCAGCCCTCCGGCAAAGATGCTTTCCTTGGGGTGCCTGGGAGGCCGGTTCATGACATTTCCCTCGGGAGGCTCGACGGACAGGGCCAGGGCGGGAAGGCCGTCGGTAACGAGATTGATCCAGAGAATCTGAATGGGCAGCAGCGGAATCGGCAGCCCCAGCACCGGCGCCAGGAAAAGGGTCCAGATCTCGCCGGAGTTGGTCGTCAGGAGATACTTGATGAATTTCCGGATGTTGTCGAAGATCTTCCGGCCTTCTCTCACGGCGTTCACGATGGACGCGAAATTATCGTCCAGGAGGATCATGGAGGCCGCCTCCTTTGAAACGTCCGTTCCGGTAATTCCCATGGCGATACCGATGTCCGCCCGCTTGAGCGCCGGCGCGTCGTTGACCCCGTCGCCGGTCATGGCGACATACTGCCCCCGGTCCTGCAGCGCTTTGACGATCTTGAGCTTCTGCTCAGGGGCCACCCGGGCGTAGACCCGGATATGCTCGACCCGTTCCGCGAATTCCTCCGGCGAGAGCCCTTCCAATTCCTGCCCCGTAAGGACGGCGCTTCCGTCTCCGTCAAGGATCCCCAGCTTCCCGGCAATCGCCCGCGCCGTAGCGGGGTGATCACCCGTGATCATGACCGTTTTGATGCCGGCGCTCCGGCACAGGGCCACCGCCTCTCCGGCCTCTTCCCGGGGGGGGTCGATCATTCCAACCAGGCCGATCAGGGTCATCCCCTTTTCGACATTCTCCGGAGACAGATCGTCGGGAACCCGGTCCCATCGTCTCATGGCGAAGCAGAGCACCCGCATGCCGTCCTCGGCCATCGCCTCGTTGATCCCTTTAATCTCCAGGTCATCCATGGCGGCTCGCCCTCCGGGCGCCATCACCTCGAATGATCTTCCGACGAGAACGTCGACGGCGCCCTTGGTGAAGGAAACAACACCTCCCTCCCACTCGTGAAAGGTCGTCATGCACTTCCGGTCGGAGTCAAAAGGAATTTCCGCCACCCGCCGATGCGTTTTTTCCAGGTCCGTCTTATCAAACCCGTTTTTTCTCGCAATGTCGAACAAGGCGGTTTCCGTCGGGTCTCCCAGGAGAGTGTCCCCGTCGTTCCCCGCCTGAGCGTCGTTGCTCAAAGCCAGGGCGCTCATAAAAATCGAGGCGGTTTCGTCACCGCCAAAGCCGGCCTTGAAGTCCCTCGAACGAACCAGGCGGCCGTTGAAGAACAGTGATTCCACGGTCATCCTGTTCAAGGTCAGAGTGCCTGTTTTGTCTGAGCAGATATAGGTCACCGACCCGAGGGTTTCCACGGCGGGAAGCTTCCGGATCAGGGCCTTGAGATTGATCAGCTTCCTCGCCCCGAGGGCCAGGGAAATCGTGATGACGGCGGGAAGAGCCTCCGGAATGGCGGCAACGGCCAGGGAGATGGCGGTCAGGAGCATCAGCATGGGCGGCTCGCCTCTCAGAATGCCCATCCCCAGCACGACGGCGCAGATCACCAGGACCGCAACGGCCAGCTTCCGGCCGAAAACCGCCAGCCTCTTCTGGAGGGGGGTCTTCACCTCCTCCTCGTTCTGGAGCATGGCGGCGATCTTGCCGAACTCGGTCTTCATCGCCGTTTCCGCCACAACCCCGACACCCCGCCCGTACGTGACAAAGGTGCCCTTATAGGCCATGTTGTTCCGGTCCCCCAGCGGAACTTCCTCCGCCAGGGCCTCCGTCTTTTTTTCCACCGGAACCGATTCCCCGGTCAGGGCGGCTTCCTCCACCTTCAGTTGCGCCGTCTCAATTAGCCGCATGTCGGCGGGCACGATTCTTCCCGCCTCCAGGACGACCAGATCCCCGGGCACCAGTTCGGAAGCGGCCGCCGTCCCCGGCTGTCCGTCCCGAATGACCGTCGCCGTGGGGGCCGCCATCTTCTTCAGGGCCTCCATGGCCTTTTCAGCCCGGTACTCCTGAATGAAGCCGATGACGGCGTTGACGATCACGATCACGACGATGGCGATCGTGTCGGAAAGATCCCCGATAAACCCGGAAATGACGGCGGCGGCGATCAGGATCAGGATCATGAAGTCCAGGAATTGATCCAGAAACATTCGGAAGGGGGACTTCTTCTTCTTTTCGACCAGTTCGTTCGGACCCAGCCGCTTCAGCCGTTCAGCGGCTTCCCCGGCGGAGAGCCCCTGGGATGAAGTCTTCAATTCGTTGAAAATGCGGGTCAAATCTTTTCGGTACCAGCCCATCGCCTCCCCCTACTCCTCATCGTACGCCGCTCCCATTGCCCGCTTCAGACCGGCCAATGAAATCATATAGTCGCTCAGCGCCCGGGTATGGTCTGAATTCGCCCTTGTCAGCAGCGCCTGTGCGTCGATCACGGCCGTGGCGGTGGAAACCTGCTCCCGGTATCGCTCCGTAGTGATCCGATAATTTTCTTCAGCCTGTATCACGGCCTTCCGAGTAACGGATATCTGCTTTTCCGCCTCCTTGAGAAGCAACCAGCCGTTTTTCATTTCCAGGGAAACGGCGTCACGCGAGTTCTCCAGCGCATCGTTTGCCTGGCGCTCCCGGCCAAGACCGGCGTCCACCCGGTGTTTCGTTTTCCCCCACTCCCAGAAGTTCCAGTTGGCCAGGGCCATGACATACCAGCTTTCCGAGTCCTGGTAGCGGCTGCCCGACACCCCGGGTTCGTCTCCATAGCGGGAATAATTGCCCACGAGATTGACCGACGGGTAATAGTCGCTCCTGGCCAGTTGGACGGATTTCCGGGCCTGCTCCACTCTGAGGGCATAGGTTTTGATCTCCGTTCTCCTTTCCAGGGCCGTTTCCAGGCATTCGCTGAACCCCTTTTCGTAAGGCCGATAAGCCAGGATGTCCTCAACGGCCACCGGCTCATCCATGTTGCGCCTCAGCAGCGTATTGAATTTCGCCTTCGCCATGTCCAAACCGTTTTCAGCACGGAGGAGCGCCTGCTGGCCATTGGCCAGCTCCACCTCGGCATAGAGGAGATCGTTTCGGGGGACCATGCCCACTTCATAAAAATGCCGGGTCATGTCTCGATGGGCGGAAAGACGCTCCAGGGACGACAGGGCCACCTCCCGCAGTTTTTCCGCCTTGACGATATTCAGGTAGGCCGTCTGGACCTCCAGAACCAGATCTAGAACGGCGGTTCGCTCCTCCTGGCGGAAGGCTTCCAGGTTGGTCCGGTACACCTGGTAGTTTGCCAGGATTCCCCCTCCGGCAAAGAGGGGCTGGTGAACTTCAACCGCCCAGTTGTAGTTGTCCTTCGTCCCGGACTGCGTTGCAACCGGCGTAAGACCGAGCTGTATCAGCACGGGCAGGGTGAATTCGGGAGCTTCATTCAGGCGTTTGTAGCTGTAGGACGTGCTGAACCTAGGCAGGAAGGAGGTGAAGGCCTCTCTGCGCTGCGCTTCCGCCACCCGCACCCCCTCTCTGGCGGAATGAAGCGTTGGGCTCTTCCTCAGAGCCTCCTCGATGCTCTCCTTGAGACTGATGGTTCCCAGGGATTCGCAGGAAACAATCGGCGGACCTCCTATTCCTGCCGCCAGGATTCCGACAAGAAGCAACTCCCGCAGTCGAATCCGTTTCGTCTTTCTTTTTCTCATATTGCACCCGCCCGCAAGGGGATCATGATCCCGGACTTGAACTGCCTGCTATAAATGAAGGCTATGCGCTGGTTTGTCAATATAAAAACAGCCGGATACTGCTGGGGATTTTAATCTTGACAATCAACCGGCTCTATGATTTATGGATGGGCTCACAAACTTGCTCACGGGATGAACTTATGAAACTCAATTTAAGAAATAAAAGCAATCTGAAGAGAAAAAGGACCCACGGGTTTCGAACCCGGATGTCCACACGGGGCGGCAGGCTTGTTTTAAGCCGAAGAAGAGCCAAGGGCAGGAAACGCCTGACGGTTTGATCTTGCCGGGAAAACAGGGAATGCCTGCGAACGCCCGGGAATGGAATCCGGTCTGCGGCAGATGAAAAAGCTGACCCTGAGAAAAAACGAGCGGATCAGGAAGAGGAAAAGATACCTTCAGATCTATCAGCGTGGACGGCGGAGTTATTCAAGGCATTTCACCATCGTTGTTTCCGGTAATGAACTGGGAATTCCGAGGCTTGGAATCGCTGCAACCAAGAAGATCGGCAATGCCGTCACGAGAAACAGAATCAAGCGGCTGATTCGAGAATTTTTCAGACTGAATAAAGACAGGTTTAAAGCATCTTCTCAGGATATCGTTATCATTGCCAAGGGTAATACATCGTCAATGAATTATGCTGACGTCTGCAGGGAGCTGGGTGTATTGCTGACAGAAAAACCTCGGAATGTTCCTCAAGAATGACCAGGAAATTTTTCACAAAGATCTTTATTTTCCTGATCTGCATGTATCAGGTATTGATATCCCCCCTGTTTGCCCCCTGTTGCCGTTTTTATCCATCCTGTTCCGAATATGCGGTTCTCGCGCTTCGGAGACATGGTCCCCTGAAAGGTTCCTGGCTTGCGCTGCGCCGCCTGCTTAAATGCCATCCATTCCACCCGGGCGGCTACGACCCGGTTCGTTAAAAAGCGGCCGGGACATGCCGGCATACCGTAACTACGAAATTCACGGAGGTTCTTAATGGACAAAAAGGCGGTACTGGCCCTCGTCCTTTCTGCGGCGGTACTTTTGCTCTATCAGATATTTTTCTACAAACCGGTGCAGCCCTCAAAATCTCAGCCCCCCACCCAGGAGAAAGGCGCAACGGCTGTTGTCCAGCCGGAATCCACGGTTACGCCCCGAGCGACCGTCAGCACCCTACCGGAATCCGGCGATCCTTCCGCCCGGAAGGACGCGCCTCTCGCCCCGAACAGCGAGGAGAAGGAGCGGGAAGTTTCCGTCGATACCCCTTTGTACAATGCCGTATTCACCACCAGGGGAGGGGCGCTTAAATCCTTTTCCCTGAAGAACTACCGCGAAACCATCGATGCCGGTTCAAAACGGATTGAACTGGTTGACGTCAAGGAGGGCATGCCCTACCCGTTGAGCATTTCCTTTCCGGCTTCCAGCATTGACGTTTCCCCGTCCTCGCTTTTTTCGGCCGATACCGTCGCCCTGGATCTGAAGTCGGCCTCGGAGCCCCGCCGTTTGACCTTTGTTCAAACCTGGCCCGGCAAGATCAAGATTGAAAAGATTTATACTTTTCATCCCCGGAAGTACGCCATCGAGCTGGAAATCCGCGCCTACAACCTTTCCAGTGTCCCCTTGAGCCAGGAAATCGCCCTCTTCTGGAACCAGTATGTCGATCCGGAAGCCAAGGAGGACAGCTACGGGCACACCGGCCCGGTATCCTACGTGGGCAAGAGCGTCGAACGGGAAAACGTGAAGAAAATGGAGGCATCCAAACTCCTGGGCCCGGATGTCTCCTGGGGCGGCTTCGAAAGCAAATACTTCCTTGCCGCCATGATCCCCCAGAACCCTTCCCTGACGAGCATGATGCTCTCCAAGGGAAGCAGCAACATGGTTTCCACGGGCCTGAAGGGGCCGAAAAACATCATACCCCCCGGTCAGGCGGGATTTTTCGGCTACACGCTCTTCCTGGGACCCAAGGATTACAATATCCTCAAGACCCTGGGAACCGACCTTGAGAACGCCATCGATTTCGGCTCATGGATGAAATGGCTGGCCATGCCGCTTCTGCTGTGCCTGAAATTTCTTTACTCCTACGTCCACAACTACGGCATCGCCATCATCATCCTGACGATCCTGATCAAAATCCTCTTCTGGCCCTTGGGAAACAAGAGTTACAAGTCCATGAAGGAAATGCAGAAACTTCAGCCGAAAATGCTGGAGCTGAGGGAAAAGTACAAGAACGACAAGCAGAGGCTGAGCCAGGAGACCATGGCCCTTTACAAGGCCTACAAAGTCAATCCCATGGGCGGGTGCCTGCCGATGATCATCCAGATCCCCGTCTTTTTCGGCCTTTACAAGACCCTTCTTTACGCCATCGAACTGCGCCACTCTCCCTTTTTCTGGTGGATTCAGGATCTGTCCGAAAAAGATCCCTATTACATCACGCCTTTAATCATGGGGGCCACGATGTTCATTCAACAGAAAATGACGCCTGTCTCCGGCGATCCCACCCAGGCGAAGATCATGCTCTGGATGCCGGTCATCTTCACCTTCCTGTTTCTGAACTTCCCGTCCGGACTCGTCATCTACTGGCTGTTCAACAACATCCTCAGCATCGGACAACAATACTACATCAATAAACGAGCATAACCAAAAGTTAGGGTACGAACATGGATACCATTGAAATTGAAGCCAAGACCATTGATGAAGCCATCGAGAAGGCCTGCGGGGAATTTAACGTCTCTCGAGAAAAACTGAATATTGAAATCATATCGGAAGGTTCATCCGGATTCCTCGGGCTGGGCTCCAAAAAGGCGAAGATCAAGGCCAGCAGATTGTCTCTTGACATTGACCTGGACGCGCCCTTTGAACTTTTAAAGGAAGAGGCGGAGCCTGCACCCCCTGTCCGCGAAGAACCGTCGGCGACTACGCCTGCGCCTGCGCCCGAACCAGCTCCCGCCGTCTCTCCAGCCCCGGAAGTTTCCGAAGCCCCCGCGGGAAAGGAAGAGCATGAACCGCTGGCACAGAGGGCGAAGAGCATCCTGGAGGGCGTCCTGCAGAGGATGCATCTTGACTTCACCGTGAGCGTCGAAGAGACCCCGGATACGATCGTTCTCACCATCAACGGCGACGGGGGCGGCCTTCTCATCGGCAAGCGGGGGCAGAATCTGGATGCCATCCAGTACATCGTCAACAAGGCGGCCACGAAAATCCGTGATGAACGCAAATTGATCATCGTGGACACGGAATCCTACCGGCAGCGGCGGGAGGACTCTCTCAACGCCCTGGCCAGGGAATTTGCCGAAAAGGTCCGGAAGACAAGAAAGCCGGTCACCGTCGGCCACATGAACGCCCACGACCGCCGGATCATTCACCTGGCGCTTCAGAATGACGACACCATCGTCACCAAGAGCAGGGGCGAGGGTGAATACCGCAAAATCGTGATTCTTCCGGCAAGGATCGCCAACCGGGAACCACGGACATAAACGGGAAACCGTTCCCTTAGTTACGCCTGAATGCCGCCATGCCGACAGACGACACCATAGCCGCCATTGCCACGCCCGCCGGCAGCGGCGGGATCGGCATCATCCGGATCAGTGGGCCCGAGGCGGAAAACATCCTGCTCCGTCTTTTTCAGCCCTCCCATCCTCTTGTCATCTTTCAGCCGCGACGCCTTTATCATGGAGATCTCGTCTGCCCGGAAACAGGGCGGGCCCTGGACGAGGTCCTGATCACCCTGATGAAGGGACCGCACTCCTTCTCCGGTGAGGACACCCTGGAGATATTCTGCCATGGGGGCATCCTGATTCTTGAATCCGTCCTCTCGTCCGTGCTCAAGGCCGGAGCCCGCCTTGCCGAACCAGGAGAATTTACCCGGCGGGCCTTTCTTCACGACAGGATTGATCTGACCCAGGCGGAAGCCATTGGCGACATGATCTCCGCCCGGACGTCCCGGGGCCTGGAAACGGCCGTCTCGCAACTGAAAGGGAAATTGAAGGGAAAAATCGATGTTCTGCGGGAGAAGCTGATCGATATTCTGGCCCGGCTGGAAACTGAGATCGATTTTTCCGAGGATGTGGAATCCCAATCCTTTTCGGAAGTCTCTACTCAGCTCCAATCCCTTTCCGAAGATCTTGCCGCCCTGCTGCGGAGCTATGAACAGGGCAAAATCGACCGCCATGGCGCCTCGGTGGTCATCGCCGGCAAGCCCAATACGGGAAAATCAAGTCTGCTGAACGTGCTTCTGGAGGAGGAGAGGGCCATTGTCACTCCGATACCGGGGACGACCCGCGATTTTATCGAGGAGGCGTTGAACATCCGGGGAATGTCGATCCGGCTTACCGACACCGCCGGCATCCATCCCACGGAGGATATCATCGAGCAAAAGGGGATTCAGAAGGTCTGGGAAAAACTGGCCGACGCCGATGGCGTCATCCTCCTTTTCGACGGCAGCCGCCCACTGACGGACGAAGACAGGGGGATCCTGACGCGGCTTGCGGATTGCAGGGTTCTGCCGGTCATCAATAAAACCGACCTGGATCATCGCCTGGAAGAGGAGGAGATTTCTGACGCGCTCCAGGGAACGACTCCGATCTGGATATCCGCCAAATTTGGAGAAGGTATTCCGGTCCTGAAAGAGGAAATCAGCCGGTTGGTCATGGAAAGGGCTGGAATTCAGGACGGGGAAATCGTGATTTCCAGCCTGAGGCAGAAAATGGCCCTGGAGAGGACCCTCCAATTTGTAGACCAGACCCTCGCCGGTCTCCGGGAGGGCTTATCCCCGGAGTTTGCCGCACTGGACATCCGGGATGCCCTGGAAGCCCTGGGTGAAATCGGCGGGGAAACGGCCACGGAACAGATCCTGGACCGCATCTTCACGACCTTCTGCATCGGGAAATAAAGGGGAAACACTTCAGCCCCCCTCCATTCCTTCAAGAAACGCCAGGACATTTTCACCCAGAACCCGGTGGTTGTACCCCCCTTCAAGAACGGCAAAGCATCCGCATCGCTTCTTCTGCCCAGTCTCCCAGACCATGTGCCCGATGGTTTTATAATCCTCCGTCGTCAGAAGCCCGCCCCAGTCTTCCTTATGGTTGTCGAATCCGGCGGAAACGCCGATGATGTCGAAAGACGCGGAAGAAAGGCCCCTCTCGATGCCCCGGAGATACTCGTTCCTGTCAGAGGAGGAAGGGTTGTGAATGGTGACATAGCCTTTTCTTTCCATGATGTTGACCGTGCCATCTCCGAAATGGAGGTCGAAGTCCAAAAGAAAGGCCTTGACGATTTTCCGCTCCCTCTTCAACCTCTCCAGGGCGATGGCCATGTTGTTGAAATAACAGAAGCCCCAGGCGCTTCCAGCGGATGCATGGTGGCCGGGGGGACGGATCAGTGCAAAGGCCGGCTCGCTCATCCCGATTTCGGCGGCCATGATGGCCCCGCCGGCAGCGAGCGCGGCGATGTCATAGAGCCCCTCCCGTTCAACCAGAGCGATATGAGACTCGGTGTGAACATCGGAAATATCCGACTCCCCTGCAGGCTTTGCCTGAATGAAGTCGACCCGGCCGCTGATCGCCTTCACAACGGCTTCCATTCTCCCGTGAGCGGCTGCCGGATCCGTCGTGTAGCATTGACAAAAATCATCATGATAAATGACTTTCATGAGGTTCGCCACCTCCTGACATCGTTCTCAAAATACGGATGATGATCAAAAACGGCAGGCCACAGCCACGATTCCGCCGCGCCTGTTCCGATCCTTACAAAAACACACTACCCGTGAAATTTGATGTGCCGGAGAATTCTGACCGTACTGGCTGACAAATCGACCGTTTCCAGGTCCGCAGGAGAAAGCCACCGGACGTCAAGGGCGTCGTCGGCGGCCTTCAGATCGCCGCGGACGTAATCGGCCAGCAGATCCACAATGACGAAGTGAAAACGGATCTTTCCCTCACGGTCCTTTTCGAAGAAGTCAAAGGCATAGACGGGATGCCTTGCATGAACGACAATTCCCGTTTCTTCGAGGACTTCCCGCTCCGCTCCTTCCTTCAAGGTTTCTCCCAACTCCAGGGAGCCTCCCGGGATGGCCCACAACCCCCTGTTCGGCTCCGCGGCGCGCTGTACAAGGAGAATTCTGCCGTCCTTGACGACAACGGCGCCAACACCCACACGAGGAGAATCCGGATATTCGCGTTTCGCCATAAAATGAAAAACCTGCCTGGAAAAATAAGAGCGAATATAGCATTTTATCTCAATCGTTACAATAAGTTCTTAGCCCGAAACTTGCGAGATGCCGCCTTAGTGTTTTACTCATCCATTGGTTGAATCCAATTTCAGTAATTTTTTCCCAGGTAATAAGGCTTTCCCCTTATTGGAATAACCGTCAGACTGTAATAGAAAAAG